>DASWBA010000035.1:0-105229 GCA_036390825.1 Candidatus Dormiibacterota bacterium | reverse complement strand
GGCGACGGTCTACCTCGCCGAAGACCTGAAACACCACCGCTCGGTGGCGATCAAGGTCCTGAATCCCGAGCTGGCCGCCGCGATCGGCGCTGAACGCTTTCTGCGCGAGATCGAGATCGCCGCCCGGCTCAATTTGGTGATCAGCGTCGTGTTGATCGCGACGATGGTGTTCCGCCCGGAGGGTCTGTTGGGCACGGTGTCGATTCGTCCAAGAAAGAACCTGGGCGGCACGCTCGAGCTATTGACCGCGGAGTCGGCGGTCGAAGCTTCCGAGCTGCCGGCGGTGACGGATGCCGAGGTCGCGGACCTGGAGGCGAGTGCCGGGGCGATCGTCGAGGATCCGGAGTGGAAGCAATGACCTCGGACGAGGCCGTCCTCGAGATCCGGGGGTTGATGCGCCGTTTTGGCGGCTTGACCGCGGTGGACAGCCTCGACGTCAGCGTCAACGAAGGCGAGATCGTCAGCCTGGTTGGCCCGAACGGCGCCGGGAAGACGACCGTCTTCAACTTGATCTCCGGGGTTTTGCGACCGACGGCGGGGTCGGTGCGGCTGCTCGGCCGCGAACTGGTGGGCCTTCCGGCGCACCGAATTACGCGTCACGGCATCGCCCGCACCTTTCAGAACATCCGGGTCTTCCCCCAGCTGACCGTCCGCGAGAACGTCTTGCTGGGCACGCATCACTGGACCCGCAGCGGCATGCTGGGATCGGTCACCTTCTGGCCGAACACGATACGGGCCGAACGGGCGGCGCAGGCGGAGGTGGAAACGGCGATCGATCTCTTCCGCGAACGTCTCGAGCCGCGACTGGAGGATCCCGCGTTTACGCTGTCGTATGCCAATCGCCGGCGTACCGAGATTGCGCGAGCGCTGGCGGCACGGCCGAAGCTCCTCCTGCTCGATGAGCCGGCTGCCGGAATGAACCCCTACGAGCGCATCGAGATGGCCGGCCTGATCCGCTCGATGCGTGACCGCGGGCTCACCATCTTCCTCATCGAGCACCATATGCCGCTGGTCATGGAGATTTCCGACCGCGTCATTGTCATGGATCACGGCGTGAAGATCGCGGAAGGCTTGCCGAAGGAGGTCCACAGTAATCCCAGAGTCGTCGAAGCCTATCTCGGCCGACGGGCAGCGACCGCCTAGCCCCGCGCCGGCGACGAAGGATGTCGTCCTGCGCTTGCAGGACGTCGAGGTCCGTTATGGTCCGGTCCCGGCCCTGCGCGACGTCAGCATGGAGATCCGGCGGGGCGAGATCGTCTGCTTGTTGGGTGGAAATGCCTCGGGCAAATCGACCACGATGAAGACCGTGATCGGCTCGGTCCGCCCGGCAAAGGGTTCGGTCTGGTACGAGGGCGAGGACATCACCAACTGGAACACCTCGCGGCGCGTGGCGCACGGGATCGCGATCGTTCCCGAGGCCCGACGAATCTTTCCCCGCCTGACCGTGCTCGAGAACCTGATGATGGGTGCCTTCATTCGAAATGACAAAGCCGAGATCGACGCCGACCTCGGTCGCGTCATGGACATGTTTCCTCGGCTGAAGGAACGACGCGCTCAGCGCGGTGGCACGATGTCGGGTGGCGAGCAGCAGATGCTGGCGATGGCGCGAGCCTTGATGTCGCGGCCGCGCTTTCTCTGCATGGACGAGCCGTCGATGGGTCTGGCTCCGGTCCTGGTCGAGCAGCAGTTCGAGACGATCCAGCAACTGAATGCGACCGGCATCACGATCTTCGTGGTGGAACAGAACGCTCGGATGGCACTGGCGATCGCCAACCGCGGCTACGTCCTGCAAAGCGGACGCGTCGTGCTCGCCGGGACGGCGGACTCGCTGCTCGAGAACCCGCAGATGCAGCGCGCCTATCTCGGAATCTAGCTAGCGGCTCGGAGGTAGCTTGGCTTCGGGAGAGCCCGCCGGCGAGAAGGCGCCCAGCACTTTCATGTCTTCCTGCCCGGTGTTCTCGAGCGTGTGTCGCACGCCGATGGGGAAGAAGACGACCGAGCCCGGACGCAAGTCCCCGACCGGCTCGCTCTCGATCCAGAGCCGCCCGGCGCCCGCCAGGATATAGACCGCTTCTTCATGTGGATGCGCGTGCAGGGGCGCGCGGCCGGTCGGGATGACCCCGGTGAATTGCGTCATCTGCCGGCAGCCGATGCTGGGGCTGGCCAGCACCCGGAAACTGCGTTCGCCCATCAGCGTGGGCGTCACTCGCTGCTCGTCCATCATCGTGGGCGCCACTCCCCGCTCGTTGATGCTGGCGGATTGCCCGCCAGTCAGGTCCAGGCGCGGCATCGCCGGATGAATGTCATTGAGGTCGATAGGCGGCGCCAGGGCGCCTACCAGGACCACGGGCGTCTGGCCCGTATTGATATAGGTGTGCTCGGCGCCGTCCGGGATGAATACCGCCTGGCCCGGACCGACATGGTGCGTCGCACCATCGATGCGGGCCTCACCGGTGCCCTCCATCACGTAGAACACCTCCTCCGCGCCGGCGTGGACGTGGCTCAGCGCCGAGTCGGGGTCGAGCACGAGCCGATAGGCCATCACGTGCTCCGCCCCGAGGTCACGGTCGATCAGCCACTGCAGCGTGCCGCCTTCTACCGGAAGGCCGGCAATCTCGGTCTGATGGCGAAGGCGCGCTCGTTGTTCTATCGACATCTGGTGGTGCCGATGATAGCAACGGCACAAAGCTTTACCATCTCGACGAAGGAATGGAGTACCGCATGTTCGGACGGACCGGGATGCGAGTCTCGGTCCTGGGACTGGGCTGCGGGGGGTTCGGCGGCGTTGGCTCGGCGCCAGAGCTGTTTGGCAGGGGGGAAGACAGGGCGACGGCGTTCGCCTTGATGGATCGCGCCTGGGACGAGGGCATCAACTATTTCGACACGGCGGATAGCTACGGCGGCGGCGTCTCGGAGACGATCGTCGGCGCCTGGATGAAGGAACGAAAGCTCCGCGACCAGCTGATCCTATCGACCAAGGTCGGCTACGCGGTTCCCGGGGGGCCGAACGACACCGGGCTCTCCCGCCGCCATCTCATTGAGGCGATCGAGGGCAGTCTGCGCCGGCTGCAGACCGACCACATCGATCTCTATGTGACCATGGAGCCGGATCCGAAGACACCGGTTGCGGAGACGCTGCAAACGATGAATGACCTGATGCACGCCGGCAAGGTGCGGCACATCGGTGCCAGCAATGTCACGGCGCCGCAGCTGCGCGAGTCGCTCGGGGTCAGCGATCGCCTGGAAGTTCACCGCTACCAGTCGGTGCAAAATGGCTACAACCTGCTGGAGCGCGACATCGAGGACGACATCCTGTTACTCGCGGCTGCGGAGCGAATGGCTGTCACACCCTTCAGTCCGACGGCCGGTGGCTTACTCACCGGCAAGTACAGTTACGGCCAGCCGCCGCCGCCAGGGTCGAGGGTTGAGCTTCGACCGCAGCCGTACCAGCACTTGATGACCGCTCGCACCTTTCAGTCGATCGACGCCTTGCGCGCCGCCGCAGCTGAGCGCGGCGTCGACACCGGGGCGCTGGCGCTCGCGTGGGTGCTCAGCCACCCCGCCATAACATCCGCACTGATCGGCCCGCGTCGGGTCGAACACTTCGAGCCGTGGCTCGCCGCGGTCGCGATTCATCTATCAGCGATTGAACGTGATGCGCTCGCGTCGCGGATGGACGCGGTGCCGGCCTGATGGACGTCAGAGTGCTGTCGGCCGAGGACGTGGAAAAGCTCCTGCCCATGCGCGACTGCATTCAAGTCATGCGCGACGCGCTGGCGGCCCTCGCCCGCGGCAAGGCGCTCGTCCCCCTGCGGATGGTGATGCGGATGCCGGACGCCAGCGGCTTTCTTGGCTTGATGCCCGGCCATATCGACGCACAGGATGGTCGAGAAGGGGCGCTTGGCATGAAGGCGGTCTCCGTATTTCCGGGCAACGCCGGCCGCGGCATCGATACCCACCAGGGCGCGGTGCTCCTTTTCGAACCCGATACCGGGCGGCTGTCCGCCCTCATGGATGGCGCCACCATCACCGCGATTCGTACGGCCGCGGTGTCGGGGGTGGCCACCGACCGCCTGGCTCAAATGGATGCGGCCGAGCTGGCGATCCTGGGTGCCGGCGTCCAGGCCCGCACCCATCTTGAGGCGATCACGGCGGTGCGGCCGATCCGGCGCGTCCGGGTCTGGAGCCGTAACCCGGGACACGCCGCCGACCTCGTCAAGGAAGCGACGACTCGCTTCACGATCCCGATCGAGGCGATGCCCACCGCGGAAGCCGCGGTGCGTGGCGCGGACGTCGTGGCGACCGTCACCGCCAGCGCTCAACCGATCCTGCAGCGCGGATGGCTGAAAGACGGCGTCCACATCAACGCCGTCGGATCCTCGATTCCAACGACGCGCGAGATCGACACCGCCACCATGGCCGCGGTGCGGCTCTTCGTCGACCGGAGGGAGTCGGCCGTGAATGAGGCGGGCGACATCCTGATCCCGATGCGCGAGGGCGCCTTCACCGCGGACCACATCCAGGCGGAGCTCGGGGACGTCATCATCGGGAAGGACCCTGGGCGGCGCTCTGCCACGGAACTGACGCTCTTCAAGTCTCTGGGGCTCGCCGTCGAAGACGTCGCCGCCGCGGCCTTCATTTTGAAACGGGCCCAGCAATCCGGTGTGGGCCAGACGGTGAGGATGTGAAGGCGACCGGGCTTGGCATCGAAGCCATCCGCCGGGCCCAGCCGGTCGTGGCGCAGGCGGCGATCCGAACCCCACTGGTGCGACTCAATGTCTGGGATGCGCCGGCCGAGGTCTATCTGAAGCTCGAGAACCTGCAGCCGATCGGCTCCTTCAAGATCCGCGGCGCGGCCAATGCGATGAGCGCGATGTCGAAGGCGGAGCTGGCCAAGGGCGTCCTGGTCGCCAGCGCCGGCAACATGGCGCAGGGCGCCGCGTGGAACGCCCGCCGGCTGGGCATTCCATGCACGGTGATCGCGCCCGATTATGCGCCCGACACCAAGGTGCAGGCGATCGAGCGCCTCGGCGGCCGCGTCATCAAAGTCCCCTTCGACCGCTGGTGGCAGACCTTCACCGACCGAAGCTACCCAGGGGTCGACGCAAGTTTCATCCACTCCTTCGACGACGATCGCGTGATGGCCGGCAACGGGACCATCGGCGTCGAGCTGCTCGAGGACCTCCCCGAGGTTGACGCCGTGCTCATCCCGTGGGGTGGCGGCGGACTGGCCGGTGGGATCGCAACCGCCCTGCGCGCCCTCAAGCCAGGCGTACGGATCTACGCCGTGGAGGCAGAGACCGGTGCCCCGCTCACCGCGTCACTGAAAGCGGGCAGCCCGCAGGTGGTCGATTACCAGCCCTCCTTCGTCGACGGCATCGGCAGCAAGACGGTGTTCGCCAACATGCTGATGATGGCGCAGGAGCTGCTCGATGGCTCGTTTACGGCGAGCCTCGATGAGATCGCGGCTGCCCTGCGCTTGATGGCCGAACGCAATCGGGTTATCGCCGAAGGGGCCGGCGCGGTCGCGCTGGCGGTCGCGCTTTCCGGAAAAGCTGGGAAGGGCCGCATCGCCTGTATCGTCTCCGGTGGCAACATCGACCTGCCAAAGCTGACCAAGATCCTGGGCGAGCACTGAGCGTGCCGGAGCTGACCGGACGGATCGCCCTGGTGACCGGTGGCGGACGCGGGATCGGCCGGGCGGTGGCGGTCTCGCTGGCGTCGGCGGGTGCCGACGTCGCAGTTTCCGGTCGCAACGCCGATGTCCTCGGCGAGACGGTGGGTGCCATTCGAGCGATCGGCCGCCGTGCGGCGGCCGTCGTTTGCGACGTCAGCGAGCGCCGCCAGGTCGACGCTATGGTCGCGCAGGTCAAGAAGGATCTCGGTGATCCGCTGATCCTCGTCAACAACGCGGGCATCGCCGGCAGCGCCAAGCTCTCCGATACGACCGACGACATGTGGGAGACGATGCTTCGGGTCAATGCAACCGGTGCCTTCTATTGCATGCGCGCCGTGGTCCCGCTGATGGTCGAGGCGAAGTGGGGGCGAGTGGTTAACATCGCGTCGATCGCGGCCAGGGCGGGCGCGGCCTACATCGCGGCGTATGCTGCCTCAAAGCACGCGTTGCTCGGGCTCACGCGAGCCGTCGCGGCCGAGGTTGCGGCCCGTGGCGTGACCGTCAACGCGGTTTGCCCCGGTTACGTCGACACCGAAATGACCGATCGGTCGGCTGCGTTTATTTCCGTCCGGACCGGACGGGACGAGACCGATGCCCGCAAAATCCTCGAAGGCTTCAGCCCGCAGAAACGCCTGATGACCGCTGAGGAGGTCGCCGGCCTTGCGACCTATCTCTGCTCGGAGGCCGCCCGCGGTATCAACGGGCAGGGCATCCTCATCGACGGCGGCGCCGTCCAGGGATGAACGATCGCGACCGCCTGGCGGCCGACGCGGCCGCCATCGCCAGGAAACTCGGGTCGGTCGCCGCTGCGGGGGCTGAGGGGCGAGTCAATCGCCGGCTGATCGGCGGACTCGCCGAGCAAGGGCTGCTCCTGCGGCTCTTTCCGCGCCGCGCCGGGGGGACGCGGGACCAAGAGGTATCGGCGGTTGACCTCTGTGCGGTTCGCGAGGCGCTCGCTCGCGAGTCGACGGTTACCGAAAACGCCATCGCCATTCAGACGCTCGGCGCTTATCCGATCGTCCTGGCTGGCTCGGACGAGCAAACGGGACGTTATGTCGGTCCTGTCGCCCGCGGCGAGGCGGTTGCCGCCTTCGCCCTGACAGAGCCTGGTGCCGGGACCGATGCGGGAGCCCTTGCGTTGCGGGCCGAGCGAGACGGGAAAGGCTACCGCCTATCGGGAACCAAGGTCTTCATCTCGAACGCCCCGGACGCCGATGTCTACACCATCTTTGCCCGCACGACGCCCGGGGCGGGAACGAAGGGGATCACCGCATTCATCGTGAATGGCGATGCGAAAGGGCTGAGCGGCACTCCCATGCATCTGCTTTCGGCGCATCCGATCGGACGCCTCGAGTTGGACGGCGTTCTCGTATCGGAGCAGCAAGTCCTGGGCGAGGTCGACGGCGGCTTCAAACTCGCGATGCGAACGCTAGACCTCTTCCGGCCCAGCGTCGGCGCCTCGGTCCTCGGGATGGCGCAGGCTGCGCTCGATGCCGCCGTCGGTCACGCCTCGAGCAGGCAGGCGTTTGGGCGGCCCATCAAGGAATTCCAGGCCGTGTCACATCAGCTCGCCGAAATGGCGACGAGGCTCGAGGCCGCACGCGCGCTGGTCTACGCTGCCGCCGAAGCGTATGACCGAGGCGATCAGCACGTGGCCCGCCGCTCGGCGATGGCGAAGCTGTTCGCTACCGAGACCGCACAACAGGTCATCGATGTGGCGATCCAGGTGCATGGCGCGATCGCGCTCGAACAGGGGCATCTCCTCGAGCATCTCTATCGGGAGGTGCGGGCCCCGCGGATTTACGAAGGGACGTCAGAGATCCAGCGCGAAATCATCGCCCGCGACCTTTTCCGGCGTCCATCCCAAGGCTGAGCCGACTTACCGAGCTGACTGCGGCAATACGTCCCCCCGTGATCTCTTCCGAGTCCGTCACTAAGGACGTTTGCCAGCCGTTATCGGGCGTTGACAGCTTCTTAATGGCGGAGCATCATAAAACCGGCTTTTTCGGCGACTCTCGGAGGGACGTAAATGATAAAAACCACGCTCGCCAGATCGCTGACCGTCGTCGGACTTCTCGCGCTGGTGACCACGGCGGCTGCAAGCGCGGATGAGAGCGCCTTGAATATGAAGGCCAGCCTCTCTGGATTGAACGAGGTGCCGCCAAAGGCGACCGGCGGCATCGGCACATTCAAAGCCAAAGCGGAGAAGGGCGTTATCCACTACACACTCACCTACTCCGGCCTCTCCACACCGGCCTTGCAGTCGCATCTCCACTTCGGCCAACCCGCCGTGAATGGCGGCATCTTCGTATTCCTCTGTTCGAACCTCGGCAACGGACCAGCCGGCACGCCAGCCTGCCCGCCGGCCGGCGGCACCGTGACTGGCACCATCACGGCAGGAGACATCCTTACGATCGCGCCCGACCAGGGCGTCAACGCAGGAGACCTGGCAACGGCCCTCCGGATCATCGAAGCTGGCGACGCGTACGCCAACGTCCACACAACCAGGTTCCCTGCTGGCGAGATCCGAGGGCAGGTCAGCTCTGGAGGTGGCCGTAGCGACTAAATCCCGTTTCTTCAGGCGGTGACGGCGATCGCCATCAGCTCGACCTTCGCCTTCGGGTCGAAGAGACGGCTGACCTCGAGCAGTGCCATCGCGGGGTAGTGGCGACCGAAATGGCGTCGGTAGGCTTCACCGACTTCCTTCGATAATCGCTGGTACTCGGTAACGTCCGTCACGAAGATCTGCATGCTGACCAGGTCCTGCGGATGCGCGCCGGCGGCTTCGAGGGCCTTGACGACGTTCCCTGCTGCTATCTCGAATTGCTCAGCGATAGTGCTCCCGACGATCGCCCCATCCGTTTGCTGCGCTGTCTGACCAGCGAGGTACACGGTGCGGCCCGCCTGTGCAATGACGGCGTGCGAGAAACCAGATGGACGCGCAAGCGTTTCCGGGTTGCGGATCTCGTGCGGGCTGGCTATCGGCCGCTCCATTTGGCTTCCCGCCCCTCGCGGAAGGCGGCGTAAAACTCCGCATGGTCGGCGCTTTTCATGAGCAGAGCCTGGGTCATGCTGTCCAGTTCGAGCGCGGCGCCGAGGCTCATTTCCAACTGCTTCGAGATCAGCATCTTGGTGGCAGCGTAGGCGAGAGCCGGGCCTTCGGCAAGCCTCCGCGCAACTCCGCCGGTTTGCTCGTCGAGATCCTTGTCCTCGACAACGGCATTGGCGAGACCGATGGCCAGCGCGCGCTGCGCGGTGACAGGTTCGCCGAGTAGGAGCAGTTCGCTGGCTCGACCCAACCCAATCAAGCGTGGCAGCAAATAGGCGGCGCCCATGTCGCCGCCGGAGAGCCCGACCTTCGTGAAGAGAAAGGAGAAGGTCGCCGAGGCGGCCATGATGCGAAGGTCGGCTGCCAGGGCAATCACGGCCCCGGCCCCCGCAGCAACGCCGTTGACCGAGGCGATGATGGGAAGGGGGCAGTCGCGCATCCGCTGGGTGACCGTGCCGGTCATCCGCGTGAAGGCCAGCAGGTCGCGCGGATCCATCTTTTGCAGCTCGCCGATGATCTCGTTGACGTCACCCCCGGAGCTGAAGCCACGTCCGGTGCCGGTGATCACCAGCACGCGGACGTCCTCGCGCAGCGGCAGCTCAGTCAGCAGGTCCCGAAGATCGGCGTACACCTGGAAAGTTAGTGCGTTGAGGCGCTGGGGACGGTCGAAGGTGAGGGTCGCGACGCCGTCCTTGACGGCGAAGCGGAAGTGGTTCCACGATTGCGTCGGCGCCGCCGACCCACGGAACGCACTCATCCGGGAAAACTTATCATCTCCTCCGAAGGAGCGACGGATACATGAACATCGGGGTCGGTCTGCCGACCTCTACATCCGGAATCAGCGGAGAGCTCATGTTGGAATGGGCAAAGCGCGCGGATGCCGGTCCCTTCAGCAGCCTCGGGGTGGTGGACCGCGTCGCCTACCAGAATTACGAGCCCTTTACCTCGCTGGCCGCTGCCGCCGCGGTGACCCGGCGGGTGCGGCTGGCCACCATGGTCGTGATTGCCCCGCTGCGCAATACCGCCATCCTGGCCAAGCAGGCCGCCTCGCTGGATGCTCTCTCGGATGGCCGGCTCATCCTGGGGTTGGCGGTTGGCGCTCGCGGCGAGGATTACCAGGCGTCGGGCATCGATAGCCGCGGCCGTGGCAGGCGCTTTGGCGAACAGCTGGAAACGATTCGTGACATCTGGGAGGAGGGGAAGATCGGGCCAACCCCGAAGTCGCCTGGTCCCCACCTGCTGGTTGGCGGATCCAGCGGTGAGGCACTGGCCCGCATGGCCCGCTACGCCGATGGCTATATGCACGGCGGTGGACCACCACGCGCCTTCGCCGGTGCCGCAGCCAAGGCCCTCACCGCCTGGTCCGACATCGGCCGGCCAGGCCGGCCACGTCTGTGGGGCATGGGTTACTTCGCGCTCGGCGATGGCACCGCCGATGCTGGCGCAAAGTATTTGCGGCATTACTACGCGTTCACCGGGCCATTCGCTGAGAAGATCGCAGCTGGAAATCTGACGGCGCCGGGCGCGATCGCCGACTTCATCCGCGGCTACGAAGATGCCGGATGCGATGAGTTGGTGCTGTTCCCAACGGTCTCCGGCATCGAGCAGATCGACCGCCTGGCCGAGGTGGTCGGCTAAACCGGTGCGCTTTGCCGTCCTCGGCGGCGGACCCTCGGGGCTTTATTTCGCCTTGCTGGCGAAGAAGGCCAACCCGAGTGACGAGGTGCTGGTGGTCGAGCGCAATCCACCTGACGCGACCTTCGGGTGGGGTGTCGTGTTTTCCGAGGAGACGCTTGGCGCGCTGCGGGACGCTGATTACGAGACCTACACCGAGATCGGCGACAGCTTCGCACGCTGGAACGCGATCGACATCTATTACCGCGAGACCAAGATCCGCTCGCGCGGCCATGTCTTTACCGGCATCTCACGCAAGGTGTTGCTCAACATCCTGCAACGACGGTGCCGGGCGCTCGGGGTACGGCTGGAGTTCGAGCGAGAGGTCCGCGACGTTGGAGAGTTCGAGGGCGCCGACCTCATCGTCGGCGCTGACGGCATCAATGGTCTGGTTCGACGAACGTACGGCGAGTTCTTCAAACCCGTCGTCGTCACGCATCCGACGAAATACGTCTGGTTTGGGAGCGACATGCCGCTCGACGCCTTCACGTTCATCTTTCGCCGGAACGACGCCGGCCTGTTTCAGGTCCACGCATATCCCTTCGATGCCCACACCTGCACCTTCATCGTGGAGTGCCCGGAGGATGCCTGGCGCCGGGCCGGTCTCGAATCGGCGAGCGAGGCCGACAGCATCGCCTACTGCGAGGCACTGTTCCAGCCGGAGCTGCGTAGCAGCCGGCTGATGTCGAACCGCTCGCTCTGGGTGAATTTCGCGACCTTGCGTCAGGAGAGCTGGCACCACGGCAACGTGGTTTTGCTCGGCGATGCCGCACACACCGCGCATTTTTCGATCGGTTCTGGCACCAAACTGGCGATGGAGGACAGCATCGGGCTAATCGATGCTTTGCGCAGGCATCGTGACCTCGCTGCCGCCCTCAACGATTACGAAATGGAGCGGCAACCGGTCGTCGAGCGCTTCCAGGAGGCCGCGCTGGAAAGCTCGAGCTATTTCGAGCACGTGTCACGGTACGCGCAGTTCGACCCGCGGCAGTTCGCCTTCAACTTGCTGACGCGCAGCCGCCGGATCACCTATGTCAACCTGACGCAGCGCGATCCGGAACTCGTGCGCACCATCGACTCCTGGTTTGCAGCCGCGGCCGCTGGTTCGCCCGATAGTGCCCTGCGGCTGAGTCCCCCACCGATGTTCGCGCCATTCAGAATCGGGGAGCTCACACTCCCGAATCGTGTCACGGTGGCCGCTGGGCCAGACCTCGAGACGTTGGCCCGTCTGGGCGCGGGCCTGGTGATCACCGAGTTCGTCAGTGTCACGGAGGACGGACGTATCACGCCGGAGACCCCCGTGATCGACCGAACGACGCAAGGCAAGCTGAAGTCGTCAGTGGAGCGCATCCACGAGGCCGGCAGCAGGGTGGCCCTGCTGCTGGGTCACGCTGGTCGCCGCGGCTCGATGCGGCCGCGGTCGCAGGGCGTCGATCGCCCGTTGCTCCATGGCGGATGGCGGCTGATGGCGGCCTCGCCAATTGCGTACACGCCGCACGCAGTCCTGCCGAAAGAGATGACCGCGCGCGACGTGGCCCATCTTGTGAAGGTCTTTGCCCTGGCGGCGAAGGCAGCGGCGGGCTGCGGGTTCGATGCGCTGGAACTGAACTTCGCGCATGGATATCTGGTCGCCGGCTTCATCTCGCCGCTGACCAATCTGCGTACCGACGAGTACGGAGGTTCGCTCGAGAACCGCATGCGCTTTCCGCTGGCGGTACTCGACCTGGTTCGTACAACCTGGGAGCGGGCCTTGATGGTTCGGATTTCCGCGAGTGATTGGGCGTCGGGGGGGATCGAGCTCGACGAGGCCGTGGCGATCGCCGCCCTGCTCAAAGCCCACGGTTGTGACCTCGTGCACGTCGCGATGGGTCAGACGATCTGGGAGGGTCGCCCCGATTACCGGCGGCTCTTTGGCGTTCCGGCCAGCGACCGAATCCGCAACGAGGCCGGCATCCCGACGCTGGCAGGCGGCAACATCACGACCGCCGACGACGCCAACACGATACTGGCGGCCGGTCGTGCCGACCTGTGCATGCTGGAACTGGCGGCTATCGGGTAGCTTCCATCGACGCGCCGCTGAGCTCGTTCAGCCGTGCGCCAAGCGGACCCTTCTCGAGACCGAATCGATCGATGAGCTCGCGCGCCCGCACGAGATTGCCCGCCCCGAGTTGGCAGCCGGCCTCCTGGTACGGCATCTTCATGTCGGCGTAATGTCGCGCCGCCTCGGCGAAGGCCGCCGGCGTGCGGCTCAGCCAGGCTTTGGCTTCCGCGACGACGGCAGCCATAGCGGGATTACTGGAGGCCATGTCGGCTCGCTCGATCAGCGGGGCGACCTGCTTGGCGGGTAGCAGGCGGGCCGCCGGTGCGAGCGGTGGGGCGAGGTGAACAAGCGACGGCGTTTCGAGCACGATCGCGATGGCCTCGCCCAGTATCTGGCGGGCCGAGGCGATGTTCCCCTGGGCCTCATCGAGGCTGGCCTCGACGACGAGCGCGGGGGTGAGGTACTCACCGCCACCGATGCGACGGGCCAGTGGTATGAACTCCTCGATCAGCTGCCGCGCCTGCGCGTAGCGGCCTTGTCGGATGAGTGCGGCCGAGTAGGTCGCCTTCGCATTAACCTGCCCGGGAATCGTGAGCACGGCATGCGATTCGAGCGAGTCCCGAAGCAGCGCTTCCGCCTCGTCGTACCGCCCCAGCTCCAAAAGCATGGTCGCCTCGTTCGCGGCGATGAACGATTCAAAGTTCGGGGATCCGAGCTTGCGGGCGACTTCTCGACCACGTCGCGATAGGATGACGCCTTCTTCGTTGCGGCCGAATTTGGAGAGGATGTCGGGAAGGTTGGTGTAAGCCCGCCCCAGGGCCTCCGGATCGCCACATCGCTCAGCGAGTTCGTGGGCTCTCTCGAGGCGTTGGATTGCGCCGGCATCGCCCAAACTGGCCTCGCAGACCCCAAGGGTGTTCAGCAGGTTCGACAGCTCCGCGTCGAGCCCGAGCGGCTCCGCGATCTTAAGCCCCTCCTTGGCGAGATCGGCGCCAACCTGGACGTCGCCGACAAGCATATGCAGCGTCGACGCCCAGGCGTAGGCTCGCGCCAGTTCCGGACTCGGCCCTTGCGGCTCCAGCATGGCGATCGCGCGTTGCAGAACCTCGGCGGCACGATCCACCTCGCCCGTTGCCCAGTGCGCGCGGCCGAGGTGCGAGAGGGTGGCTCCTGCTCGCTGCAGGTTTCCGAGGCCTCTCCAGCCGCTTTCCGCCTCGATCAACGCGCTGCGGGCCCGCGCCGGATCGTTCCCAAGATGCGCGGCATTGCCGAGCTTTTCGAGCAAGGCCAGCCGTCCCTCCTCGTCACCAGACCCCCAAAGCCGGAGTGCGGTTTCGTACCGCCCCGTTGCCTCGTTGAAGCCCATGCGCTCAGCCGCGAGATCGCCGGCGGCCATCGAATAGCGACGGGCCTTCTCACTCACCTCCGCGCGGGCGTAGTGTTCGGCCAGGACCTCGAGGGAGGCCGGATCGTTCGCCGATTGCGTCTCCAGGGCTGCCGCGACGCGCGCATGCAGCTCCTTGCGTTGCCTGAGCAGGAGCGTCTCGTAGGTGACCTCCTGGATCAGCGCGTGCTTGAACGACCACTGGTTTGGTGCGGACGACACCAGGAGCTGGGCTCGGGCCAGGGCATCAAGGGACGCGCCGACGCTGTCGTCACCGGTGACCGCCTGGACCAGGTCGGTGGAGAAGTGGCGGCCGATCACGGCGACCTGTTGCAGCAGGCTTCGCTCGGCAGGTGTCAAGCGGTCCACTCGGGCGAGGACCGTTCCCTGGACCGTATCCGGGATCTCGATATCGACCCTTGCCAGTACGGCGCGCCCGTCCACCACCGCCAGCGATCCCAATTCCAGCAGCGCCTGGAGCAGCTCCTCGATGAAGAAGGGATTCCCCTCAGCCCGCGTCGCAATGATCCGCTCGAGGTCTTCGGGTAGGACGGTCACGCCGAGGAAACCTCGGGCGACCGCGACGCTCTCCTCGCCGCTCATCGGCTCGAGATGAATAGCGGTGTGGCTGGCACGCAGCGCTGACCGCTCGATCTGTTCGAAGCCGGGCCGGATCGTCAGAACGATCATGATCGGCACGGCGTTGAGCCGCTCCAGAAGGAACCCGAGCAACTCGATCGACGACCGGTCGGCCCAGTGGAGATCGTCGAAAACGATCAAGGCCGGCCGGCCCTGCGGCGCCGCGAGGAGGAACTGCCAGACACCGGCGAAGACCTGGCGCTTCTGCTGCTCATCCGCCATGCGCACCACCGGTGGCGCGCCAGCGAGGCCGAGCAGGGCGCCGATCAACTGGCTCGTCTCCGGGTCGACGCCAAGGGCGGCGGCCTGTTTCTTCAGGTCATCCATGTCGTGCGGGCGTCGCCCCAGGATCCGAGCGATCAGATCGAGGAACGGTCCGAAGGCACGTTCCGAGTCACAGCTCACGCGGACGTCGAGAGCTCCCTGGCGCGGGGGGAACTGCGCCATCAAACGTGACTTGCCCACGCCGGGTTCGCCGGCAAGACTGACGATGTGCGTGTTGCCCTTCGCCACGCTCGACCAGAGGATGTCGAGCAGCGCCAGCTCCTCGCGTCGACCGACGAAGGGCGCCTGCCGGCGGGCTCCCGGCACTCGTTGCGCATCCACGCGGTACGCCTCCACGGGTTGCCCTCTGCCCTTAACTTCGAGGAGGCCGATGTGGTGCGCCTCGTATCGCTCGCGCACCCGCCGCCACACCGATGCCGCCACGAGCACCTCGCCCGGGCCGGCCGCCTGCTGAAGCCGAGCGGCGATGTTGACGGCGTCGCCGAGAACTCCGGTCTGCCGGCCATCGCCTGTGGCGCCCGCAACGACCAGGCCACTGTTGACGCCGACGCGGACCTGCAACGGCGTCGCTGTCGCCTGAGACCGATGTACGATCGCGTCGCGAATGGCCACGGCGGCGGCGACCGCCCGTTCAGGATCGTCTTCGTGCGCTTGCGGCGCTCCAAAAATCGCGACCAGGGCGTCGCCGGCAAAGTTCTCGACGCTACCACCGCGCCGCTCCACCTCTGCGGTCAGCTCGCGGAGCGTCTCCGTGACGAGCGCGTTCAGGTGCTCAGGGTCGAGGCGCTCCGCCAGCGCGGAAAATCCCACGAGATCGGCGAAGACGATCGTCACCCGTCGCCGCTCGGTCGTCGGGGCTGCAACAGGCTGCGTGGTGGGCTCAACCCGCTCGCCCAATTCGTGGCCGCAGGAGCCGCAGAATCGAAATCCGGCAATTACCTCGGCGCCGCAGGCCGGGCAGGTTTCCGCCAGCGCCCGGCCGCATCCGCCGCAGAAGCGGAAGCCCGCCGGGTTGTCGAATGCGCAGGTCGGGCAGCGCATCGTGCCGACAGTGTACGGCGCAACGCAGGAACGACCGTATGATGCGAGGAATGGCTCGCGATCTGGCGACGTTCGCCAGAAACATCCCCAAGGCGGAACTTCATCTGCACATCGAAGGCACGCTCGAACCCGAGTTGATGTTCGAACTCGCACGCCGAAACGGGGTCAGCCTGCCCTACGCCTCGGTCCACGACCTCAGGCGGGCCTACGTCTTCAGCGATCTCCAGTCGTTTCTCGACATCTATTACGCGGGCTGCCGCGTGCTCCTCAAGGAGCAGGATTTCTACGACCTGACCTGGGCGTACTTGACCCGGGCCGCTGCTCAGGGCGTGCGTCACGCGGAGATCTTCTTCGATCCGCAAACCCACACCGATCGAGGTGTGCGATTCGAAACGGTTATCACCGGAATCCATCGGGCCCTCGAGGACGGTCAGATCCGGCTCGACATCACGAGCGGGCTCATCCTGTGCTTTCTGCGGCACCTGAGCGAGTCGGCCGCGATGCAAACATTGGCCGAGGCGCTGCCGTACCGCCAATGGATCCTGGCGGTAGGCCTCGACTCGTCGGAGGTCGGTAACCCGCCCGCGAAATTCAGGGACGTTTACGAGCGCGCCCGCGACGCCGGCCTCCTTGCCGTGGCGCATGCGGGCGAAGAAGGACCGACCGAGTACGTTTGGGAGGCGCTCGATCTCCTGAAGGCGCGGCGCATCGACCACGGGGTGAGGTCGATTGAGGACGAGCGATTGACCGGCCGCCTGGTCGACGAGCAGATTCCCTTGACGGTGTGCCCGATGTCCAATGTCATGCTCCGAGTCTTTCCGGACCTCGAGTCGCACAATCTGAAGCGGTTGCTCGACCGCGGCCTGCTGGTGACGGTGAATTCCGACGACCCCGCCTACTTCGGGGGATACGTGGCCGACAACTTCGGGGCGTCCGCCGCGGCTCTCGATCTCAGTCGCGAACAGCTCCTCGCGTTGGCCAGGAATTCGTTCGTGGCGTCATTCCTCCCCGACGAAACGAAGCGCGCGTACTTTAGGGAGCTCGATCGCTTCGCGGCTCAGGCCTCGCTGAAGAAGATCTCCTGAGCGCCGTCGTAGAGGACGCGCCGGCCGAGCTCGCTCAGCAGCTCGCGACCCTCATCGATGGTCGCGAAGTGATTGCCGGCGAGCGGGCCTGCCTTGCTGGCGAAGCTGGTCGAGCCATACGGGAAGAGCACCTCGGTCTCACTGATCCCGCCGGGATAGAGCAGCAGCTGACCGGCGGCGGGATAGCTGGTGTGGTTCTCGAATCCAAGCCCGGTCTCGAGGTCGCCGAGCGGCACCCAGGCTGATTCGCCGCTCCAGCGCGCCTGGACGAGCTTGGCGCGGAGAGGCAGTAGCTTGCGGAAGGCGGTGCAGGTCTTTGGGGCCGCGTTGGTTTCCCAGCGCGCGGTGAAACGAAGCGAACCGACCGTGATCTCAAGCATCGCGTTTAAGGGTAAGGCCGATGCTCCCATGGGCGGGTTTCGGATCGCTGAAGACGCGGGTCTTGGGGTCAACGTCGGATGTCTTCGACGTGTCCCACAGGCGGTTCTCCGCCTCGAAGGAAACCTCGCTCATGCCGCTGAAGCGAGCGAGCAGCCGGGTCCCCATCTCGTAGACGAGGTGCTGGATCGACATGCTGACGAACTCATCAAAGGCGGCGATCACGGCTTTGCGTACGGCTTCCGAGTCGATGCGGCCCTTGCCGTCGCTCACGCCGTCCCCCATCGCCAGGTATCGCCAGTACACGTCCAGGTAGATGAAGAGGGGACGATCCGAGACCTCCGGCAGCGTCGTGTAGGCATCGCGGGCGAAGTCACGAAAGGCGCTGCCGGTGAGTTTGACCAACCGGAGGTTGCGCCGGCCGCAGCGGAGCGAGCGGAGCCCATCGCGACCGAGTTCCAGCTCGACCGTCGCGTAGTCGTCGTCGAGCGGGCTCAGCAGTTTGTCGCTGTGGGCCGCGAATGGAATTTCGCGCACGAAAATTCGCAGCGCCTTCATCTGCGGGTAGGTTTCGAGCAATCGGTTGCCCAGGAACGCCGTGAAGCCCTCATGACTCGAGCCCTGGTACTCGAGCGCCATCGCGTAGACGAAATTCTTCATGGTGTCGGTGGCCACCACCTCGCGGTTGTCACCCTCGGTGTAGGCCGGCATGAAGTTGTCGCCGAACACGTCGATGCTGACCCGGCCGCCAAGTAAGCCACGACCGGGATGCGTGCGATAGAAGGAGACGTTGTGCTTGCCGTAGCGGATCTCGGCGGTCACGAGCGCAGCCGATCCTCGGCAATCGCCACGATGGCACGCAGCCCTTCCTGCAACTCTTCCTCACGCGTACGGCGCAGTCTCGCCTGCAGGACCTTGACAATGTCCTTTTTGGGCCGGCGATTGACGAAGACGACGAAGCGGAAGCCGAAGCGCCGCTCGTAGTCGTCATTCAGCCGGCGCAGCTCGGGGAGGAGATCGTCGGGGAGCCGATCCACGCCCTGCTCCTTGAGGGAGCGAGCCGACAGGCGTTCCAGGTCTTCGCCGATGCGGGGATGGGCATTCAGGGTGGCAACCTTTTCCTCGTCCGTCAAGGTAGGTAGCGCGGCGCGCATCTGCGCGATCAGCTGGGGGGCGGTGCGATAGGGTCCGCCCGCCCGCACCTTCCGCGCCAGCGGGGTGTCGCCCTCGAGCGCCTCCTCGATCGTGGTCATCACGTTCCCCGGTAGGTGGTGCACGAATACGGGGCGATCAGCAGCGGCACGTGGTAGTGGCGGGCCTCGCTGAGTTGCAGCTCGAGCGCGATCGTCTCGAAAAGGTGAGGTGTCCCACCAAAGTACGCTCCGACCTCGACCAGCAACCGGTAGGACCCTGGGTTGATGCCGCCGCCACTGAGGTCGGCGATCCGTCCGTCGGGGTCGGTGCTGAGCGTGCGCGTGCCCAGCGTGATGCGGACACCGGCCGCCGGTTTTCCCGAGGCGACATCGAGGACGTGAGTCGATAGGGTAGCGAGGTCGGTCACAGGCCCACCAGGTCGTCCGGCTTGACGGGCGCGCGGCGCAACTCCCGACCGGTCGCATGACGCAGGGCGGCGACCACGGCGGCGGGGACCACGACGGTCGATGGTTCACCCACGCCCTTGGCGCCGTAGGGCAAGCCGGGCTCCGGTTCCTCGATGATTTCGGAGATCACCGGTGGCATGTCGAGGATGGTAGGGATCAGGTAGTCGGTGAAGGACGCATTTTTCACCTGACCCTCGACCAGGGCGATCTCCTCCATCAGCGCCAGGCCGAGGCCCTGGGCGCTGCCGCCCTCGATCTGCCCCATCACGCTCTGAGGGTTGAGCGCCCGACCCACATCCTGCGCCACCGCCAGCTGCACGACACGAACCAGGCCAAGGTCCTGGTCGACCTCGACGACGGCGCGGGCGGCGCCGAAGGCGAAGGTCACATGCGGATCGCCCTGCCCGTTGGCATCGAGCTTTCCGGTCGCGCGATGATGGAACACGCGGCTGGCCTCCACCGGCCGCCGTAGACTCGCAAGTCCACCCTGCCGGTCGATCTCGGTGCGGACCGCCTGACAGGCGAGCTGCACCGCTCCGCCGGTCATCATGGTTTGCCGGGAGGCGGAGCTGGAGCCGGCGGAGCCGATGGCGGTATCCGGTTGGCGCAGGGTGACGCGATCGATGCCGAGCTCGCTGCGAACAATTTGCGTCACGATGGTATCGAGTCCCTGGCCGACTTCGACGGCGGCCGTCTTCACCTCGGCGCGCGGTCCGTCGTTGTCGACCGAAACTCGCACCCATGCCTCGGATGAGTCGTCGAAGCCTTCGCTGTAGCCGAGGTTCTTGTAGCCGACGGCGATGCCGACGCCGCGCTTGAGCGATTCACCATGGCCCACATTGCCCGCGCCACCGGGGAGCAGCATGGGGTCCCGGTCCAGTGCCGACTCTTCGGAGGGGAGGGGCAGGGCCTGTAGCCGCTGCAGGCACTCGCGCACCGGAGCGACGCCGGCAATCGGTTGGCCGGTGGGGAGGACGGAGCCGGAATGCAGCGCGTTTTTGAGCCGGAGCTCGATCGGATCGAGGTTCAATGCGGCGGCCAGCTTGTCCATCTGCGCCTCATAGGCAAAGCACGCCTGAACCGCACCGAAGCCGCGCATCGCGCCGCAGGGCGGGTTGTTGGTGAACACCGCGGTCCCAACCAGTCGCGCGTTGCTGACCTCGTAGGGCCCGGCGGCGAAGGTGGTCGCGTTGCCGATGACCGCCGGCGAGGTCGAAGTGTAGGCGCCGCCGTCGACCAGGAGTCGAGCCTGGATGTTGACCAGCTTGCCGTCGCGGCTTGCGCCATGGCGCATCCAGATGCGCGAAGGGTGTCGATGGACATGGCCGAAGAACGACTCCTGCCGGCCGTAGCTCATCTTGACGGGTCGCTTCGTCCGGAGGGCGAGCATGCAGGCGTGGATCTGCATGCTGACATCCTCGCGGGCCCCGAATGCGCCGCCGACGCCCGAGAGGTGAAGGCGCACTTTCTCGGGAGGCAGATTCAGGCAGGGGGCGAGCTGCTCGAGATCGGCATGCAGCCATTGGGTCGCGATGAAGAGGTCAACGCCCCCATCGGTTGCCGGCACGGCGAGTCCCGATTCGGGACCAAGCGGCGCCTGGTCCTGCATGCCGGTCTCGTACATCCCTTCCACCCAGACGTCCGCCCGCGCATTGGGATCGCCGTGGACGATGGTTAGCGTCCGTACGATGTTGCCCTGGGGATGGATGGCAGGTGCGCTTTTCTCCAGCGCCTGCTCCATGTCGGTGACAGGCGTCAGGATCTTGTAATGGACCCCGATCTTTTCCAGCGCCATGCGCGCCACCTCCGGATCTTCGGCGGCCACGATCGCCACCGCCTCGCCGGCGTAGCGCACCACCTCACGGGCCAGCACCGGCTGATCCTGCACGTCGAGCCCGAAGGTCGGTTTGCCGGGGACATCGGCGTGGGTGAGTACGGCATGAACGCCCGGCGCGGCCGCGGCGGCCGAGACGTCGATCGAGATGATCTGGGCATATGGGTGCGGGCTTCGTAGCGTCGCGCCCCATAACATCCCATCGCGGTGGAGGTCGCTCGCGTACTCGAATGCTCCCCTGACCTTGGGGATGCCGTCGACACGCTTGACCGACTCGCCGACGCCGCCCTGCCGGCGGATGTTGACGCTCATGCCCAGATCATGGTGGCCTCGCTGAGGTTGACAAGGTGCCCCTCATGAACCACCGGCTTTCCCTCGACGAAGAGGTGTTGCACCGGGCCCGAGTTGCAGAAGACGAGCGCGGCCACCGGGTCCGCCTCGGCACCGCGGAAAGCCAGGCCGTCGGTCGCGAAGAGGGCGATGTCGGCGCGCTTGCCGACCTCGAGCGAACCGATGTCGTCTCGACCCAGGCACGCCGCCCCGCCGCGGGTTGCAACCCGTAAGACCTGGCGGGCGGTCATCGACCCGGCGCCCCTGCGCGCCCTGGTGGTGAGCATCGCCTGACGGGCCTCGGCGAGCAGGTTGCCGCTGTCGTTGGACGCCGAGCCGTCGACCGCGAGCCCGACCTGGACACCGGCGTCGATCATCTCGCGAGCCGGCGCAAAGCCGGAGCCGAGCCGCATGTTCGAGGTCGGGCACCAGGCAACGGCCGTTTGGGTGGCACCCATTCGTGTGATGTCGGCCGCATTCAGGTGGACGCAATGCGCCAGCCATACGTCGGGGCCGAGGAAGCCGAGGTCGTCGAGCAGCTCGAGCGGCCGGCGATTGAAGGTCGACGTGCAGAAGGTCTCTTCGTCGAGCGTCTCGGCGATATGGGTGTGGAGGCGCACCTTGCGCCGGCGGGCGAGTGCCACCGACTCGCGCATCAACCGCTGCGAGACCGAGAAGGGCGAACAGGGGCCGACCGCGATGCGCACCATCGATCCGGGGTCCGGGTTGTGGAATCGCCGGATGGCGTCGTCGGTCGCGGCGAGGATGGTGTCGATGTCCTCGACCACGCGGTCCGGCGGCAGGCCGCCGTTGGATGCACCGAGGTCCATCGAGCCCCGGCAGGGGTGGAAGCGCATGCCAAGCTGGCCGGCAACTTCGATCTCGGTCTCCAGCAGCCCCACCACGCCCGAGGGAAAGACGTAGTGATGGTCGGTGGTCGTCGAGCAGCCACTGAGCGCGAGCTCGGCGAGGCCGACTTCCGCGGCGGTCCGCTCCCAGTCGGCATCGATGGTCGCCCACAGCGGATAGAGCTCGCGCAGCCAATCGAATAGGCCGCCCTGCTGCGCTCGGACGCGGGTCAGCGTCTGGTAAAGGTGATGATGGGTGTTGATCAGCCCGGGAAGTGCGACCAGGCCTCGCCCGTCGATGACGTCGGGCTGCTCGGTAACCGGAGGACGTCCCTGGCCGATCCAACTGATGGCGCCGCCGTCGATCAGGATCGATCCGTTCTCCAGCTCGGTCCCGGCCTCGTCCATCGTGACCACGACCCGGCAGCCGTCGACCAGGATCATTTTCCGGCTCCGATCCGTGACGCCGCCAGGCTGACCGCGTCGAGAATCTTCTGGTACCCGGTGCAGCGGCAGAGATTACCGCTGAGTGCCTCGCGGACCGTCGCCGGACTCGGGGTCGGGTCTTTCTGTAGCAGGTCGGCGACGGCCACGACGAACCCTGGCGTGCAGAACCCGCATTGGACCGCGCCCGCGTCGATGAACGCCTCCTGGATCGGATGCAGCCGCTCGTCGGCCATCAAGCCCTCGACCGTGCGCACCTCGCGCTCGTGCGCCTGTGCCGCCAACACCAGGCAACTGCACACCAGGTTGCCATCCAACCAGACCGAGCAGGACCCACACTCACCTTGCTCGCAGGCGTTCTTCGAGCCGTAGAGTCCGAGACGGTCGCGTAGGAAGGTCAGCAGGCTGGCCCCCGGCCAGACCTCGGCCTCGCGCCACCCGTCGTTGACCTTCACCCTCACAACCATGCTGGCAACCTCCGCTCGTCGAGCGCCCAGGTGATGGCGCGGCGGGCGAGCACGCGGCATCCATGCCGCCGGTAGGCGGCCGTGCCGCGCACGTCATCCAGGGGTTGAGCCGCGGCGGCCACCAGCCCGCTGAACTCGTCGATCACCTGGTCGGGAAGCGTGATCGAAGGGTCCTGCCAGGCACCGGACGACGCCATTGCGGCGGCGATGTGCTGCTCCGCCTCCGTCGCGCGAAGGATGGTCGGGCCCACGGACCCAAGGGCGACCTTCACCCGTGCGTTCTCTTCGTCGACAACCAGGCAGAGGCCGGCGACGGCGATCACCATCGCATTGCGCGTCCCAATTTTTGAGAAGCTCCCCGGACCGCGTCGCCGAACCCAGCGGGCGCCGAGGATCAGCTCGTCGGCGGCCAGCGCCGTCTTCTTTGGGCCGGTGAGGAAGGCATGCCAGGGCATCGATCGCTCGCCACGACCCCGACTGCGGACGACGATATCGGCGTCGTAGGCGGCCAGCACCGGCAGGGCGTCGCCGGCCGGTGACGCCGTGCCAAGGTTTCCCCCGACCGTACCGCGGTTGCGAATCTGCGGCGAGCCCACCGAGCGAGAGGCTTGGACCAGAGGCTTGAACGCCGGCATCTGCTTGACGATGGCCGCGTACGTGAAGCCCGCGCCGAGGAAGACGTGGCCGTTTTCTTCTCGCCATCTTCCCAGCTCGGCTACCCGGCTCAGGTCGATCATGGCGGGCGGACGCCGGCGGCCAAAGTTCAGGTCGACCATCAGGTCAGTCCCGCCCGCGATCGGTGTCGCCTCCGGGCGATCGGCCTTCATCGCGAGGGCTTCATCGAGGGAGCGCGGCAGCATGACCTCCATGACGTTGATTACTTTATCCGCGCCGCCGCCGCGCGGACGCCTCGGAGCAGCGCGCGAGCGCCAAGCACCAGGTGTTCATCCGATGTGTTCTCGAGTGGCGAGTGGCTGACGCCGCCGTTGCTCGGGACGAACAGCATGCCGGTCGGGACGTGATGCGCGAGGACAGCGGCGTCGTGGCCGGCGCCACTCCATAGCCGGGCCGGCTTGCGACCAAGCTCCTGGCACGCGATGTCGAGCAACTGCATCTGCTCCCGATCCATTCGCGCGGGGGGCACCCAGGAGAGGCGCTCGGTCTCCGCCACGCAGCCTTCCGCCGCGCAGATGCTGGCGAGATTCGCGTTGAAGGTCTCCACGATCCGATCCACCACCTGTTCCTCGAGGTGACGAACCTCGAGTGTGAAGGAGGCACGCCCCGGAATGACGTTGACGCCGCCCGGGTCGAAGTGCATGACGCCGATGTTGGCCACCGCATCCGGGTCGATGCCCTCGACCAGCTCGCGCAGTCCCGCGGCCGCGCGGGCAGCCGCCCGGCCGGCATCGTGGCGGAGCCGGAACGGCGTCGTCCCGGCGTGGTTTTGGGTTCCGATCACGCGTACCTGCTGACGGTGGACGCCAACAATCCCGGTCACGACCGCCAGGTCGACATCGTCGGCTTCCATCCGTGGGCCCTGCTCGATATGCAATTCGAGAAAGGCGGCGATCGAGTGCAAGTGTTGCTGGGCGTCGAGCAATCGATCGACCTCGCGCCCGGCCGAGGCGATCACCTGGCGGATCGGCACGCCCTGCCAGTCGCGCTCGGCGCGCAGTCGATTCAGGTCGAGCTCACCGGTGAGCGCCAGGCTGCCGATCAGCCCCGCGCCAAAACGAACCCCTTCCTCGTCGGCGAAGCCGACCACCTCGACGCGCGCGGCCAGAGGATCACCTGCCTCCTGCATGGTGCGCAGCACCTCGAGGCCGGCGACCGCCCCATAGGCGCCGTCGAGCCGCCCGCCGTTGGGGACGCTGTCGAGGTGCGAACCGGTCAGCAGCCTGGGACCGGCGGTGCTCGGCACGTGACCAAAAACGTTCAGGGCGGCATCGAGGCGCGCCTCGAGCCTCGCCTCTCGGATCCGCTCGGCAAACCAGCGCCGCCCTGCCAGGTCAGCCTCAGACCAGGCGAGCCGATCGACGCCGCCGTTGGGCTGACCACCAATGGTTGCGAGCGTGCGCAGGTCCGATAACAGCCGCTCACCGTTGATATCGCTCACAGCGGGACCGCCCCGGGATCGAACGGCGCGCACTGCAAGAAGCGACCGAAACCGGGCTTACCCACAATCGCGCCGTCGCGGTAGACCACCCGACCGCGAGCTATCGTGAGGCGGACTCGTCCTGTGACCGCCAGGCCTTCGTAGGGTGAAAAGCCTGCCCGGCTGTGCAGCTCGGAGGCGGAGAGCGTGCGCGTCGGGCGTGGATCGAAGACGACGAGGTCAGCGTCAGAGCCCGGCCGAATGTCGCCCTTGCGCGGCCAGAGTCCGAAGATTTTCGCGGGATTCGCACAGAGGAGCCAGACCAGATGGCGCAGCGACATGTGATGCTCCACGATGCCGAAGGTGTACAGCATGATCAGGGAGGTCTCGACGCCCGGGATGCCGGGGCTGACGCGGCTGAAGTCATCGATGCCCTCGCGTTGCGCGAGCGAAAACCCGCAATGGTCGCTGCCGAGGCTATGGATCTGCTGCTGCATGACCTGGGTCCAGAGCCGCGATTGGCTTCGTCGGTCACGCAGCGGCGGCGTCATCAGGTATCGTGCCGCGTCGGGGCCGGCATAAAGCGATTCGTCCAGGACCAGGTAGTGCGGGCAAGTCTCCGCGATCGCCTGCACGCCCTGGTCGCGAGCCGCGGCGATCAGGTCGACCGAGCGCGGCGAGGAAAGGTGCACGAAGTAAATCGGACTCCCCGTCTGTTCGCTGAATACGAGGCCGCGGCTGACGGCCTCGACTTCGGCAACAGCCGGCCTCGCGACCCCGTGATAGGCGAGTCCCGACTTGCCCCGTCGCAGCAGCTCCTGCGTCGTTCCCACCACGATGGCGTCGTTCTCGGCATGGACCTGGACCAGCAGGCCAGCCTGCCCCGACCGTTCCATCAGGCGATACCAGGTCCAATCGTCCGCGTAGAAGATCGTGTCCCGATAGGTCGTGTAGACCTTGGCGCTGGTCACCCCGGCGTCGACGAGCGCCTCGAGCTCGCGCTCCCAGCTCTCGGCGAGGTGGGTGATGTTGAGGTGGATGCCGTAGTCGACATGGGAGCGGCCCTCGATCAGGTCGAGGCGCGTACGCAGCGCCTGGTCGAATGTCTGTCCGGGCAGCTGGGGGGCGAAGTCGAGGTAGGTCGTCACGCCGCCGGCGGCCGCCGAGGCTGAACCACTCTCGAAGTCGTCAACCGTGCGCGTGGTTCCGGTGTCGAGCAGGAGATGGGTATGCGGATCGACGATGCCCGGCAGGACCAGCATGCCAGTGGCGTCGATGACGTCCTCACCGCCGGCGATGCCCTCGCGGACTTCGGCGACCTTCCCGTCCTGGACGAGGACGTCCGCTTTCCGTTCGGCATCCTCGGTCACCACGGTTCCGCCTCGGACCAGCATTGTCTCGCTCACTTCGCCCAGGGCAACCGTGCCTTCCCTTTGAATTCGGCGTTCAGGCCTTGCACCAGGTCGGCGAGCTCCGCCTTGGCCACGGCGGCCGGCATTCGGGTAGCGAGTTTGGTACGGCGGGCCCAATGTTTCCAGCTTTCGAGGCTCTTGACGTGCCGGCCCGTCTCGGTGTGAACCTGCGACCCGAGCACGAGCAGTCGTCGCTCGAGGTCTCGCGCGGCTTCCGAGACCCGCGGGCCGGCGGCGAGGCGGCTTGTCGGATCGTCAGTCCTGACCGACCCACGGCGCCGGACAAGGTCAACCAGGCGTTGTGATGGTGGGCTCAAGCCGCCCACCTGCCACGTCTCGCCGGAGCAACCGATCGCGTAAACGTGCGGCCAGAGCCTGTCCAAGACGAAGGTGACCTTTCCGTTCAATAATTTCAGCAGGATGACGTCTGCGCGATCAGCCAGTTGAGTGACTTCGCGGTAGATGGCCCCACCGCTCGGATGACCCCACCACGAGCCCGCGATCGGTCTGCCCGCGACCAGGCTGACGACGCTCGGGAGCTTCGGATCCGACTCGAGAAGTAAGCCGTAGCGCCGCAAAGCTGACAGCACGGTCGCGCGGCTCGTCGCAGGCTTCAGACGCCGATCTCGTACAGGTTGCCCGGGTCGAGGTCGAGGCCGTTGACGACCTGCCAGAGAGCGGCGACCGCCTTCATCGCGTTGCGCCGCTCGAACGGTGCCAGGTCCTTGCCATCCCGCAGCACCCTGACGAGGCCCTGGTAGCTCTCGACCAGTGTCCGCTCGGATTCGCTCAGCTCGACGCCCATGGCGTTCTTCATGCCGTAACCCTCCGTTCGCCGGCCGTCCCGATGACCGTTCGATCATCCTGCAACCGTTTCGCTTTCAGCTCGAACCGCGGTAAGCTCCCGTCCTCAGCTTGCTTGACGCCAATGCGCAGGCCTTCGTGCGCTTGCGAGAGCGACTTCGCCAGGGCGGTTAGAATCCGGCCGGGGTCGACGCCCTCGCGCGGCGGGATCTCGACCAGCACCTCGATTTCGTCCTGGCGGCCGTCGGCGGTGTAGAGGTGGATACGGAACTCGTCGATCTCCTTGTACTCGCGGACGATCGCCTCCACTGCGCGCGGATAGACGTTGGTGCCACGCACCAGCTTCATGTCGTCGACGCGGCCGCGAATGCCGCCCTCATAGAGGTCGAAGGTGCGTCCACAGGTGCAGCCGCTGGCGGGGACCCGGATCACAAGGTCGCGCGTTCGGTAGCGCAGGACTGGAATGAAACCCCGGCCAAATGACGTGATCAGTCGCTCACCCAACTCGCCATAGCCGACCGGCTCGCCGGTCTCCGGGTCCACGACCTCCTCGATGTAGTGGTCCTCGATGATGTGGGTGCCACCCGGCTGCTTCTCGCATTCGAAGATCATGATGGTGCCGACTTCCGTCATGCCGGCGGTATCGGCGGCTTTGGCACCCCATTCCTCCTCGATCAGGTGCTTGGTCGCGGGAATCGATCCGGCCGGTTCGCCGGACAGGATGAGCCGCTTGACCGAGCTGCCAGCCAGGTCGACGCCCATCGTCTTCGCTTCCTGCGCCATGCGCAGCGCGTAGGTCGGAGTCGAGCAGACCACGGTCGCCTTCATGCTGAGAATCTGCTTGACGCGGGCTTCCGTCGTCATGTTGCCGCCGGGGAGCACGAGGCAACCGATTTTCTCGCTCGCGTAGTGCGCGCCCCAGAAGCCGACGAAGGTGCCGTAGCTGAAGGCGAAGAAGACGATGTCGGCCGGCCGGACCCCGAATCCCCAGAACCCGTAGCACCACATCTCGGCGATCCACTCCCAGTCCTTCATGCTGTCGAGCACTTGCAAGGGGATCCGTCCGGTGGTGCCTGAGGTCAGGTGGTAGCGCACAGCCACATCCTCGGGTGCAGCGAGCAACGGACCGAAGGGAGGCTTGTCCAGTTGCGCCTGCATCCACTCGTCGCGCGTCATCATGGGAATGCGCCGGAGGTCTTTGAGACTCTTGATGGAGTCGGCCGTGACACCGGCGGCCTTCAGCCGGGCCGCCTGCCAGGGGACCCTCGCCTCGGCCCAGGCGACCAGGTTGTTGAGCTTGCGGACCTGGAGCGCCTCGATCTGGTCGCGAGGCATGGTCTCGTGCCGGGGATTCCAGTACGGTGATTCCTTCACGCATCCCCTCCTTTCTTCGCCCTCGTTGTAGCACTTTTTTGGAATAAGCTGAAGCCGACTTGGCCACGGTTGGAAAGCCCAAGGAGGAGAGTAAGCCGTACCGCCTGGGCGGGATGGGCTTCCAGGACGCGTCGGGGCGTCGCCTCAGTTACGACTCCTACCTTCACATCCCGCAGCTGCTCGACCTGCAGCAGGGACTGACCAGGGCGCATGATGAGCTGCTCTTCATCGTGGTGCACCAGGTCTACGAACTCTGGTTCAAGGTGCTCATCGACGAGCTCGAGAGCGTGCGCAGCTCGATCGAGGGCGAGGACGTCCGAGCCGCGCGGCACGCGCTCAACCGGGTCAAGGTGATCGAGGACCTGCTCGTCGAACAGGTGGCGGTTCTGGAGACGATGGCACCGCAGGACTTCCTGACGTTTCGTTCCGAGCTGGCGCCTGCTAGCGGGTTTCAGTCCGCCCAGTTTCGGGAGATCGAGTTCCTTTCGGGGCTGAAGGACGCTGGATACATCAAGGCACTCGATGGGGAAGGGGATGCCCGCGCCCGGCTGGAGCGGCGCCTGGGTGAACCATCGTTGCACGATGTCTTTAGCGCGCTGATCAAGCGTCGCGGTGTGACTGTCAGCGATCTCTATCGGCAGGGCAACCGACATGCGGACCTGCTCGAGCTGGCCGAAGCCTTGCTCGACCATGACGAGGGCTTTCGATTATGGCGGCTCCGCCACATCGAAATGGTCCAGCGGCAGATCGGCGACAAGCCGGGGACCGGTGGATCCACCGGCGTGCGCTACCTGCAGTCAACGCTCGGCAAGCGCTTCTTCCCTGAGCTCTGGGAGGTCCGATCCCAGCTCTAGCCAGATCCCCCTCGCGAGAGGGCGGGACCGGTGGCGATGTGTACCGCAACGCCATCGACCACCAGAGCGGCGGTCTCGTGGTCTGGTCCCGTAATCGACACCGACTCACCGAGACCCACCGCCCGATGGCCGGTGGCCTCGCCTGCCCCCGCTCCCCGAATCCATGCGACGGCGGCATCTACATCCATAGATTCACTGCCATTGGTGGGAACCAGCGACTCGGCGATGTAGCTCCCGATCAACCCCTGCCACATACGGGCGAGTGTCGATGGTCGATCGAAGAGGTCGAAGGCGACCGGCTCGCCGCCAACGAGTGCGAGCACACCCGACTGTCCCGGCTCGGGCCGCAGCTGTGTCAGGCGATCCTCGATCTCCGACCGGCGCTGCTTCTCGATATCCGAGTAGGCGCGGGTCTTCGAGTCGACGCCCAGATCTCCAAGGCTGCCTTCGACCTCAGCCCATACTGCACGCTGATCCGACACGAACTGTCCGAAGGCTCGAGCGGAAAGCGTCACCGAATGGCGCTTCATCGCCCGAATCTTCGGGGAGAGCCCATAGTCGGCGCGGCTGGCCTTTGAGGTGGCGCGACGCCAGCGGCCTGCCTCGACGCAGGACACTGGAATCTTGAGCCTCGATTTCGCGGGAACCAGGATGGTGGTGTTCAAGACGCGGTTTTGTTTCAGGCCCAGCAGGATCTCGCCGTCGATGATCAGGACAGGTAGGTCAGAGTTGGTCCTGACCTCCAGGATCGAGACTGCGCCGTGCGCATCGATTTCGCTGATCTCTGCGCTACCGTCTGCTTGGGCATCCGCAAAGGTCACATACTCGAGTCCAGGCCCGGCGCAGAAAACGGGTAACAAGGTCAGCGGACCGGCCGTTTGGGGCGAACCCAGACGAAAGCCATCGGGCGGCCCGTGTCGGAGCCGATCACGGACGATGTCAATCGCGGCGCGAGGTGCCAAATCGGACGAGCGGTCTGCCATGGCGAGGACCTCCCCTAACGTTGTGTTTGAGAGGCTGCCAGCATAACATATATGCTATGAGCATAGTTCCTACGATTGCGGCGTAGCGTGCTAGACGCCAGAATCGTATTCATGGCAGCGCCCGAACCGGCGGCTCTTTCACCGGCACCGCGGGGCAAAGATTTCTACGCGGCGCTTGGCCGGGCCATCAAGGTCACCCGAACCGAGCAGGGGCTCGAGCGAAAAGAGCTCGCCCGCCTCTCCGGTCTTTCCTATCCCTACCTGTCGGAAATCGAAAAGGGCAAGAAGCGGGCGTCCACCGAAGCGATGCGTCCGATTGCCCGAGCACTGGGGCTGAGGCAATCCCAGCTACTCGAACGGGCTGAGCTGCTGCTCGAGCGTGGACTGTCTGGGTCGCAGCCTCAGGGGGCAGTTACTCGGGGACGGGCGCTGGCGCGACGGCCGCTCGCCCGGGTTTACCGGTTGGATCCGTCGGCGTCGGAATCAACGAATGAAGCGGGCTTGCAGGAACTCGTCGCCCGTGCCGGCCAGCTTGCGGCGGACGACTTCAACCGGGTTCTTGATCTGGTTCGCCGGCTGGCCCGCTGAAGGCTGTCAGCGGCTATTCACGAAGATCCGGCTGAAGTAGGTAATCCCGATCGGGACCAGCAAGGCGGCCAGCGCCGTGAGCACGGACAGGGTGTCCGGCAGGTGGCTCGGGTTTCCCATCCCAATGTAGGTGAAGATGGCGGCGCCGATCGAGGTCGCGACCACGACCGTGGTGGCGATCACGCCCGCCCACTCCTGGTGCCGCAGGTAGAGCGCGAACTGTCGCCGACCTGCCAACCGAAGCAACCAGGAAGCGGTCAGACCATTCAAAACGAGTGAGCTGATCAACGCGCAGACCGCGATGCCGATGCGAAATTGCTGGAGGTTGCGCATCACGAAGGCGGAGGCGTTGACCAGGAGGATGCCGACTGGCGTGACGATACCGGCCACGAGCAGCAACAAGCGGCTGCTCAGATAGCCGCGAAGCAGCCGATCGCCCTGGTTGTTGTTCGTCATCAGGTCACTGCCAACCGAGTTTGGTACTCGGGCCGGTCCCAGCTTCGCGTGGTCAGCACCTCGCGCAGTCCGCGCACGGCATCGAACACGTCGACGTAGCGGGTGTAGAGCGCCGCGAAGCCGAAGCGCATCAGGTCCGGCGTCCGGAAGTCGCCGACGATGCCGCGATCGATCAGGGCGCGCATCACGCGATAGCCCTCTTTGTGACGCAACGACACCTGCGACCCACGCTGGTTGGCGTCGCGCGGGCCCACCACCTCGACGCCCAGGTCACGGCAGGTTTCATCTACTTGCTGGAGGAACAGGTCGCCCAACGCCATCGATTTGCGGCGCGCTTCTTTCTGGTCCACCCGCAGCCAGAGGTCGATGGCGACCTCGAGCGCGAGCATGCTGAGGATGGGCGGAGAGCCGGCGAGCTGTCGAGTGATGCCAGGGGCGGCGCGGTATTCCGGCTCGAAGGCGAACGGTGCGGCGTGGCCCATCCAGCCGGAGACCGGTGACTGCATCGCGTCCTGCAGTCCGCTGGCGACGAACAGATAGGCGGGGGCGCCGGGCCCGCCGTTCAAGTACTTGTAGCCGCAGCCGACGGCGAGGTCGACCTGCGCCGCGTTCAGATCGATGGGCACCGCGCCGGCGCTGTGCGAGAGATCCCACAGCATCAGCGCGCCGACTTTCTGGGCGGCAGCGGTGATCCGCTGCATGTCATGGATCTGTCCGGTGGCGTAATCGACATGCGTCAGCATCAGGACCGCCACGCTCCCGTCGAGCGAGTGCTCGATCTCGGCGCGTTCCACGGCGCGCAGCACATGGTTGCCGCCGAGGAGGTCGACCAACCCCTGCGCGATATAAAGGTCGGTCGGGAAATTCGATGCCTCGGTCAGGATGAAATGCCGTCCCGGTTGAACGCGCAGCGCGCCGGCGAGGAGCTTGAAGAGGTTCACGGAGGTACTGTCGGCGACGATCACCTCGCCCGATTTGGCCCCGATCAATCGTGCGATCTTGTCGCCGATGCGGGCCGGTGCCTCCATCCAGTGGGCGGCGTTCCAGCTTCGGATGAGGCCGCTACCCCACTCTCGCGCGATCACCTCGGTGAGGCGGGGCAGTGTCTGGCGGGGCAGGGCTCCCAACGAGTTGCCGTCGAGGTAGATCACGCCCTCGGGGAGAGTGAACTGATCGCGGAAGGAGGCGAGCGGATCCTGCTTGTCGAACGATAGGCAGGTCTCCCGGTCCACGCAGCGATTATCTCCCCCGCCCTGCCCTCTCCCAGAGGGGAGAGAGACGAAATTAGAAGTGGCTAGGGCACCAGGGGGCGCGGTCGGTGGCGAACATCGCATCGGCCCGCGCCACGCTCCCGTGATGGAGTTCCTGGAGGCGCCCGGCCTCGTGGAGCGTGCGGAATCGATTGCCACCCAGATACACCGACGCCAGGTCTTCGGCGCTGAGGTCGACGTCGGGGTCGTCGCTGCAGCGCTCGCACGCTGCATTCGTCGGCCCACCGTTCAGCTCGTAGTGCCCGTCGTTCCATGGACAAAAGGCGTCGCGAACGCGAAGCACCAACCGCCCGTCGACCGCATAGCGCCGGCCCGCCAGCGCCCGCGCTACGTCGACGAGTCGCAGCCAGATGCCGTCGTCGATGCGAGTCTTCGGCTGACGGGAGTCGACTAGCAGGAAGCGCAGCGGCTCGTTGATCGGTCGGGCCTCCGCGGTCACGCGGGCGATCAGGTCCACCTCGAGGAGGTACCGCCACAGCCCCGCGTAGGCGTCGGCGCTGGCGGCGATCAGCGAGTCCAACCGGAGGACACCGATCGGACCGGTAGCGTCCCAATCCATCTTGATCCGGTAGAGCGCGAATCCAGCCGGTTTGCCATCGGTCTCGTAAACAACGCGGTACTGTGGGCTGAAGCCCTGCCGGTTGAACTCGAGGTCCGCCAGCAGATTGCGCCACCAACGGGCATCAAGCGCGAGCATGCCGGGCTGCGTCGGCTGCACCCGGGACCAGACCTGCGTAAAGGCGTCGACCGCCGCTGGGACGTCCACCAGCACCACGCGGCCGCTGGCCACCGAGGATTTCACGAAAGCAGCATGCGATCGCTGGATCTCGATCTCGGCCATATAGGTCGCCAAGCCGTAGCCGAAGCGGCCGTAGATCGGGGCTTCGGAGGCATAAAGGGCAGCCAGTGGCTCGCCCCGTTGGTGCATGTCGTCCAGCTGGCGCCGCATCATCGCCGTCAGCAATCCCCGGCGCCGATGGGTGGCGGCGACGCCGACCCGCGTCACCCCGCCGCATGCCAGCGACCCGCCGGGCACGGTCATCTGGTAGGAGAAGATCCCCGCGGTGCCGACCACCTGCCGACCGTCGAAGATGGCCAGCGTCCGGTCGAACTCGAGCGTCTCCCTGGAGACGGCCAGCTCCTCGTCGGTCGGGAGCGTCCCGCCAAAGGCGCGGCGAAGGAGCGTACTGTAAGCGCGCTGCTCCTCGGGCCGGATCGGCCGAAGTTCGAGGCCGAGCGGGACGCTTATCTTTGGACCAGCGCCAGGGCTCGGCAGGGGCTCCCCGATCCTTTCACCAGCTTCAGCGGCGCCACCACCAGCACGGCGCCGGTGGGCGGCAGCTTCGCCAGGTTGGCCAACTGCGTCAGCCCGTATTTGTTGGCGCCGAGTAGGAACTGGTGACAGGGGAACGGAGGGTTGAACGAGTGCGCTGTCCCGGCGTCCGTTCCGACGGTCTCGACGCCGACGCCGACAAACGGGCTCTCGTTGGCGAGCCATTTGGCCAGCTCGATGTCGATGCCCGGCGTGTGCGGACCCGTCTCGTTGGCATTGAGGAATGCCTTCTGGTCGCTGGCGCGGGCATCCCACCCGGTTCGGTAGAGGAGCCATGATCCCTTGGGCAAGGTGCCGTGCTGCCGCTCGAACGCCCGAATGTCGTTCAGCGTCAAGAGATAGTCGGGATTGGACTGTGCCTCCTTCGACTTATCGATCACGACCGCCGGTCCGATCAGGCGCTTGACCGGAACCTGCGAGACGTCGTCCTTGTCTTTGCCTGTCACCCAGTGGATGGGGGCATCGAAGTGGGTGCCCGCGTGTTCGCCGCCCTCGAACCAGTTCCAGTACCAGGCCGGACCCTTCTCGTCGTAACGGCTGATCTCGTGAGTTGTCCAGTTCGGCGTGTTGGCGAACGGCGGTGGGAGCTGGATCATCGGCGTCCGCTCCGAAAGCGGCTGGGTGAGGTCGATGACGTCGATCGAACCGGAGATCAGGCCCTCGACGAAGGATGCCAGCGTATCGAGTCTCGTGCTCAATTGATTCCTCCCTTTGATTGCAGCGCCCGAGGAAATTCGAAGCGGTTCTCCAGCATGTGGACGTCCATCAAGAAGCTCTTCGGCATCTCGGCCTCGACCTTGGCGACGACACAGCTCAGTTCGTCGCCGTTGATGGCGTCGAGCGCCGCCTCCTCGAAGTCCTCCAGCTTGCGGACCAGCTGCGATCGTGGGAACCCGGCCGCCTTCGCGATCGCGGCCAGGTCGGTGCCGGTGGAGGTGGCGGTGGTGAACCACTTGTACCCGCCCGGCGCCCCGCCGCCAACCGACAGCAGCGTTTCGTTGTCGAAGATCAGGTGCACCAGATTCTTCGGCCGCGATCGGGCCAGCGTGGTCAGCCCACCGAGGTTCATGAGGACGGAGCCGTCACCGTCGATCACGACCACTTTGCGATTGGGCTGGGACAGGGCGATGCCGAGTCCGATCGATGAGGCGAGGCCCATCGCGTGCTCGAGGTAGAAGAAGTTGGCGCGATGACCGAGCGAGTAGAGCTCGGCCGCGACCGCGCCCATGATGGTGACGACCGCGCATTCGTCGAGCCGCGGGTAGATTGCCTTCAGGCAATCGATCCGCTTCATTTTGGCTCCTCCCACATCAGGTCACGCTGAAGGAGCAGCGCCACCGGCGAGAGCGAGCTCTGCGCCAGCGTCATCGCTTTCGCCAGCTTGGGCTCCACCTCCTCCGGTCGGGTCAGGTCGTCGTGGGCGATACGCAGCGCGTCGAGGACGGGCCGGGTATATTTGCCGCCCTCGGTCTGCCAGGGATCTTTCTCACCGAAGGTGCCTCGATCGGTGATCAGCATCAGCAGCGGAATCTTGTAGAGGAGCGAGACGCCGACGATGCCATTGATCGCCTGCAGGAACCCGTGGTTCTGCAGCAGCATGGCGGATTTGACCCCGGCAAAATGCGCGCCGGCGGACACACCGACGCCCTCCTCCTCCTTGGCGAGACGGACCAGCGTCATGCCGGGATCCTCGTCCGCCATGCGGATCAGGTGCACCAGCCAGGTCTCCGGCAGCGCGCTGACGAGCGTGACGCCCACCCCTTTCATGGCGTCGTAGACCACCTGCGAGTTGGCTACCGAGACCGGCACTGCATCACCCCTCCAAAGGTTCGAGAGGATTCTAGGCCGTATCCAGATCCGCCCAATTCCCGTTGCAGAAACGTGCCGAAAATCGTACCCGGCCTGTTGGCGATCGCCACCGGGCTGGTCGTGGTCGGCTGCGGCAGCCAGCCGGTGGCACCGGCGCCCGCCGCGACGCCGCTGTCGAAGCCGGTGACCGCGGTGCCGACTCTTGCGGGCTCCCTCTTGCTCACGCGGCTGCGCATGATCAGCCCGCAGACCGGTTGGGCGGTGGCCGCGACCGGCGGTAAGGGACTGGGCCACCTGGTCCGGACAAGCGACAGCGGCGCGCACTGGGAAGCGATTGGACTGCCCGCCGGCTTGAACACCCCAAACATCGATGCGGTCGATTTTCATGACGCGATGCAGGCGTGGGTGCTCGTCGTGCTCGGGGCCGAAAGCACGGCCAGCCGCGAACTGGCCGTCATCGCATCGACCGCGGACGGTGGTCGTCGGTGGAGCACGACACCGAAGTTCTCGATCGACGGACACGGAAGTGGAATCCAGTTCATTGATGCTGGGCACGGGTGGGTGTTCGCCACGCCGGGCGCCGGTGGCGCGATCGGCGCCGGCGATACGACGCTGTATCGAACCGGGGATGGCGGGCAGCACTGGCAGGCGATCAAGCCGCCGAGCGAAGTTCGTGGGGATCCGGCTGTGTTCGCCGGCCTGCCCGAAGCCTGTCCGATGGGCGGGCCCATCGGTCAACCGGTCTTTACCGATCCCCAGACAGGCTGGCTGGGCGCGTTCTGCCAGCAGCCCTTCTTCTATGTGACACACGATGGCGGCCATGGCTGGTCACGCCAGAACGTCCCGGCCTTCCCTGGAGCTCCACCGAGCTCGGCGGAGCTGCCCTATCTCCAGTACTACGTCGACTCGCTTCAGCGGCTGTCGGCAACCGATGTGGTCGTTTTCTTTCATCGTGGCGTCACGACGGGAGCCAATGCCCTGCAGGCGGCCGCGATCTACCTCACCCATGACGGCGGCAACTCCTGGACGGCCATGCGCCTACCCTACGCCGAGCTGGCCGCCAATTTCGTCGACCCAATGCACGGCTGGATGATCGCGGCTGGTCCGGGCGGCGACACCGAGCAGCGTTCGCTCTACTCGACGGTCGACGGCGGGCGCGAATGGCGGTTGGCGGACGGCCCGCACGATTACTTCGGCCCGGAGCTGAATTTCGTCGACACGATGACAGGGTTCATCGCCACGGGGACCGTCTTGGGGCAATCATCGCCGCTCCTGCGGACAATCGATGGCGGCGCGACCTGGGCTCCCGTCGCCGGCACCATCCAATAAGTCCCCCGGCTGACGCGTGCTGGTCGCGCACCGCCCGTATGATGGTGGCCGTGCAGGTCCTCGGCAGCATCCTGGAGGCCGTCGGGCACACGCCGCTGGTGCGGCTCTCGCGCATCACCGCCGGGCTTCGCCCGACCATCCTCGCGAAGGTCGAAACGCTCAACCCGGGCGGCAGCGTCAAGGATCGGATCGGGCTTCGCATGATCGAGGACGCCGAAGGGCGCGGCCTGCTGAAGCCTGGCGGGACGATCGTCGAGCCGACCTCCGGCAACACGGGCCACGCACTCGCGATCGCGGCCGCGCTCAAGGGCTATCGCATGATCTTCGTGATGGCCGACAAGCAGTCGCCCGAAAAGATCGCGCTGCTACGTGCCTACGGCGCCGAAGTCGTGGTCTGCCCGACCGCGGTGCCGCGTGACTCACCTGAGAGTTACTACTCCGTCGCCGAACGCCTCAGCCGCGAAATCCCGGGGGCGTTCCAGCCGAACCAGTATTTCAACCAGGCGAACCCGCGCTCTCATTACGAGACGACCGGTCCGGAAATTTGGGAGCAGACGGACGGAAAGGTGGACGTGGTGGTCGGCGGGTTAGGAACCGGCGGCACCATGACCGGCGTGGCTCGGTTCCTCAAAGAAAAGAAAAAGTCGGTGATGATCGTCGGGGCCGACCCGGAGGGCTCGCTGTACTCGGGCGACACCATCAAGCCCTACAAGGTGGAGGGAATTGGCGAAGACTTCATTCCGGGAACGATCGACCTGAAGCTGATCGACCGCATCGTGCAGGTCAACGATCGCGACTCCTTCCTTATGGCGCGAAGGATCACCCGCGAGGAGGGGATCCTGGTGGGTGGTTCGTCTGGGACCGCGATGAAGGCGGCGATGGACGTGGCGCGCGACCTCGACGAGAAAACCCTGATGGTCGTCATCCTGCCGGACACCGGCCGCAACAACCTGAGCAAGATCTACAGCGATGAATGGATGCGGCAAAACGGCTTCTTCGAGCGGTTTCCGCGCCAGCTCGTGCACGATGTGGTGGCCCGAGAACGCGAGATGCCCGAATTGATCACGGTGTCGTCGAAAGAGAAGGTGGGCCGGGCCATCGACCTGCTTCAGGAGCACGGGATCTCGCAAATGCCGGTCACCGAAGACGGCAATGGGTCGCGCCAGACGCTGGTGGGCAGCATCCAGGAACGCACGCTGCTCGACCGCGTCTACCGTGATCCCGGTCTGATCGACACCCCTGTCGGCGCTGCGATGGACGGGCCATTTCCGACGATCGCCGCCGGCGCCCACGTCGATGAGGCCTTCAACACACTGCTCGCTGGTGCGACCGCGCTGGTGGTGATGGACGCGGAGCGGCCCGTAGGCATCATCACCCGGCTCGATCTCCTCGAGTTCATGGCGCACACGCGCGCCTCCAGGTGAGCGCCGAAGGCACGCCTGGGTTCTCCACCCGGGCTATTCACGCCGGCCAGAAACCGGACCCCACCACGGGCGCCGTCGTCGTCCCGATCTACCAGACTTCGACCTTCGCTCAGGACGCCGTCGGCCGGCATCGCGGCTACGAGTACGCGCGAACCGGAAACCCGACCCGCGCCGCACTCGAGCAGTGCATCGCTGCCCTGGAGGGCGGCCGGCACGGCCTCGCCTTTGGCTCGGGCATGGCCGCCGAGTCGACCGTCATGCAGCTGCTCAAGCCGGGTGACCACACGATTGCGATGGACGACCTCTACGGCGGCACCTATCGCATCTTTCGCCGGGTCCTAGAGCCAATGGGCTTGAGCTTCTCCTTCGTCGACGGTTCCGACCTGAAGGTGGTCGAGGCGGCGATGACGGAACGCACCCGCCTGGTGTGGATCGAATCGCCCACCAATCCGCTCCTCAAGCTGGTCGACATCGCCGCCGTGAGCAAGATGGCGCATGCCCACCAGGCCCTGGTCGTCGTCGACAACACCTTCATGAGCCCGTACTTCCAGCGTCCCCTGTCCCTGGGCGCTGACATTGTGACGCACAGCGCCACCAAGTACCTCGGGGGCCACAGCGACGTGATCGGCGGGGCCTTGGTGGTGGACCGCGAGGATCTGTTCGAGCGGCTGGCCTTCCTGCAAAACGCGGTCGGCGCCGTCCCCGGACCAATGGATGCGTGGCTCGTGCTCCGTGGTCTCAAGACGCTCGCCATCCGGATGCGCGAGCACGATCGGAACGCGCGGCTGGTCGCGGCCTTCCTGAACGACCATCCGAAGGTGGCGCGGGTCTTCTATCCGGGCCTGCCGAGCAATCCGCAGCGGGAGCTGGCGCAGCGCCAGATGTCGGGCTTCGGCGGCATGATCTCGTTCGAGGTCAAAGGTGGGCTGGAGCCGGCCCGCCGCGTCGTCGAGCGGACCCAGCTGTTCACGCTGGCGGAGAGCCTGGGCGGGGTCGAGTCGCTGGTCGAGCTGCCGGCGGCTATGACGCACGCCTCGATCCCGGCTGAGACGCGCCGAGCGCACGGCGTCGCCGACGGGCTGGTCAGGGTCTCGGTGGGTATCGAGGACGTGGCCGACCTGATCTCAGACCTTGACCGGGCGCTGGCCGAGGCATGAAGCTCAACCATGAGAGTAGGAGGTAAACATTGAAAGTTGACATCAACTTCGCGAATATCCTCGTGGCCATCATCCTGTTGCTCCTGGGTCTCGCCGTCTTCACCCGCCACCGGATCGCGTCGTACGTCGTCGGTGGATTCCTCATGGTGCTGGCCGCGTTGAGCATCCTGGCGTTCCTCCATATCCTCGCCGTGTCGGGTGGCCCGATCGTCATTGGTTAGCCAACCCCGGCCGTAACCTCCTCGTAACCGATCGAGGGCTTGACGCGTCTGACCCACGGGTAGACTCGAATCGATGGACGTCCTCAAGATCACGCCGCGTGGCTATTGCCACGGCGTCGTGGAAGCGATCCGTGCCGCCAAGCAGACGGCCAAGGCGCATCCGGGCGAGAAGATACGGATGCTGGGCTACCTCGTCCACAACACCCACGTCACCGACGAGCTGCAGGAAAACGGCATCGAGCTGGTCGACAGCGACAACCGCCTCGAGGGGCTGGACCAGATCGACGGCGGAACCGTGATTTTCACCGCGCACGGCGTGTCGCCCGCGGTAAAAGACAAAGCCGCGGCGCGCGGCCTGAACCTGGTCGACGCCACCTGCTCCGACGTCGTCGTCACCCACGACCTCGTCAAAGACCTGGCCGAGCGTGGCTACGACGTCGTCTACGTGGGCCGCCGTGGGCACCCCGAGCCCGAGGGCGTCATCGGCGAGGCGCCAGGCAAAGTCCACCTGGTGCAGGACCCGGAGGACGTCGACGCACTCGACATCAAGAACGACAAAATCGCCGTCACCTGCCAGACGACGTTGAGCATCTGGGACACGGCCGCCATGATCAAGCGGGTGCGCGAGAAGTACCCGCAGACCGAGGCCTACAACGAAATCTGCCGCGCGACGCAGGATCGGCAGGAGGCGGCCGTCGAGGCGGCCAAGGACTGCGATGTCGTGATCGTGGTGGGCAGCGAGCGCAGCTCGAACTCGAAACGGCTGGTGCAGGTGGTCAAGGAGCTCGCGCACAAGCCGGCCTATCTGGTGGATACGGCAAAGGACATCAAGCCGGAGTGGCTCCAGGGAAAGCAACGGGTCGGTGTCACGTCGGGTGCCTCGACACCCACCCAGCTGACCCGCCAGGTCATCGAGTACCTCGAAGCTCTTTAGACAACCGCGCTAGACTGCGGCCAGCTTTGACGTTCTTCTAGTACCTCAAGGGGTGAACCATGCGCCTGTACCCCGACCTTTACGGTCGCCGTTTCGCCTGGATGCTCGCCGACCTACTGATCCTCGCCTGGATCTATCTCTGCGTGAAGGCTGGGCTCTGGGTGAATAACCTCGTCCTCCAGCTGGATGCGCTCGCCCAGGGGGTGATCAACGCCGGCAAGACCTTTGATAGTTGGATCCTCTCGTTCGACCAGGGAATCCCGAACGGCGTTCCCTACCTGTCCGACTTCCTGCACAAGACCGCGGCGGCGCTCAAGATCCACTCCGGCGACTCGCTGATCTCCGCCGGCCAGGCCGGGTCGCACGGCGTCCATCTGCTGGCCTTGATCCTCGGGATCATGGTGACCGCTATCCCGCTGTTCTTTGGCCTCTGGATCTACCTGCCACGCAGGGTCCGCCTGATCTACGACATGCGCGGGGTGCACGTGACGCTACGCCGGGCGCTCGCGCGTCCCGGACTCGAGCCTCAGATGCTCGAGATCCTGGCCGGCCGGGCGATCTACACCATGCCCTACAACCGCCTGCTCGAGTACTCGACAAACCCGGCCGAGGACTGGTACCTCCACCGGTTCGAGCCGCTGGCCCGGGCCGAGCTGGAGCGCCACGGTCTGAGCGTCGAACGCTACTTCGGGGAGCGCCCCGCGCTCGAAGCCTGAGTTCGGGCCAGCAAGAAACTCCGCTAACGGCAGGTTGCTCTGGAGAGCCGCCTCGGCGGATCTCCTGTCTATGGCCATTCAGTCGCCGCCGCAAGCCGCCACCCCGGAATTCGTGCCCCTCGCGCCGGCACGGATCGAGGATTCTGGACTGCCAGTGGCGCGCCTGGCCGACCTGCTCCTGAAGCACATTTACTTCAAGTCGCCGCTGTCGGCCAAGGACTGGGCGGCGGCGACCTGCCTGCCCTACCAGACCGTGACGCCGGCCATCCAGAGCCTGGTCGAGCAGGGCTGGGTCCAGACCATCGGGCGGATGGCGGGTCCGGCGATGAGCCACGACTTCGGAGAGTCGCTCGGTTACCTGATCAGCGACCCCGGCCGGCTGCGGGCGCGCGACGTTCTGGCGCGCGACCACTACATCGGTCCGGCACCAGTTCCGTTTGCGCAGTACGAGGAGTCGGTACGAGCCCAGGTGAGCCAGGCAGACGTCACGGCGGCCTGGCTGACCCGCGCGCTGCAGCACCTGACCTTGAGCCCCGATTTGCTGGTGCAGCTCGGGCCGCCCGTCAACGCCCGGGCCCCCCTGTTCTTGTACGGGGCGCCGGGAAATGGCAAGACGACTATCGCCGAAGCCTGCGCCGAGCTGCTCGGCGAGCCGATCTACATCCCCTACGCGATCGACATCGAGGGCCAGGTGATGCGGCTCTACGATCCGCTCCACCATCAGCGGGTGCAGCGCCAGCTGCCGATGAACTTTGATACCCGGTGGGTCTGCGTGAAGCGGCCATTCGTCAAGGCCGGCGGCGAGCTGACGACCGCCCAGCTCTCGCCTTCGTTCGATCCCTTGATGCGCTACTACGAGGCGCCCATCCACCTCAAGGCCAATGGCGGCATCTTCCTCCTCGATGACTTCGGCCGGCAGGACTCCTCACCGCGCGCCCTCCTGAACCGCCTCATCGTCGCCCTCGAGCGCCGCATCGATTACCTGACGCTGGCCGGCGCCGGCATGGCCGTCGGCGCGCCCTTCGAGGCCATGGTCGTCTTCAGCACCAACCTCGAGCCTGGCTCGCTGGTCGACGAAGCGTTCCTGCGGCGCGTGCGCTACAAGATCCACGTGCCCGATCCGACGCCGGTCGAGTTCCGCCAGATCTTCGAGCGGGCGTGCAAAGAGTTCGAGATCGTCTTCAACGAGACCGGCTACAACTACGTCCTCGACCGCTACTACAAGCCCTTCAAGCGGCCCTACCGCGGATGCCAGCCACGCGACATCCTCAACCAGCTCGACGAGGTCGCCTACTTCCTGGGGCGGCCAGCGCGGCTCGACCCGGATCTGATCGACCTGGCCTGCCGTTCCTACTTCGTCCAGGCCTAGTCCCGCTGACAACCACAATTCTTGACAATCCCTTCTTGGTAACTGTAGAGTAACGGTTGCTCGTGGGTTACCAAGAGGTACTCGATGCGCTTGGCGATGAAACCCGGCGTCGGATCTTTGAACAGCTCCGGCACGGACCAGTGGCGGTTGGCGAGATAGCCCGCCGGCTCCCAGTCAGCAGGCCGGCGGTCTCGAAGCACCTTCGGGTGCTGTCAGGTGCGGGCCTCGTTCACTACGAGTCTGCCGGCACCCGCAACCTCTACCAGGTCGACGAACGTGGTCTGGGCGAGATTCGGAGATGGCTCGACGGCTTTTGGGACGAGGCACTCACCGGGTTTGCGCAGCGGGTCGAGCAAGACCGGCGGACACGCCGGTCAGGAAGGAGGAGGAGGCAATGAAAGAGGTCGACGACATCGTCATGCCCGTTCGGAAGGACATCGTTGTGCGGTGCTCTCCGTCGCGCGCCTTCTGGATCTTCACGCGCGAGATCAACACGTGGTGGCCCAAAAAGCGCCACTCGGTAGGAGAAGAGCAATCCGAGTCCGTCCGTCTCGAGCCGCAGATCGGCGGCCGGTTGATCGAAACCCACGGCGGTGGTCAGCAAGCCATCTGGGGCACGATCCTGGTTTGGGATCCGCCCCATCGAATCGTGCTCACCTGGCACCCAGGCCGTTCGGGTGAGGAAGCAACCGAAGTCGAGGTCGTCTTCACCACCGTTGGTCGGGACACGCGGGTTGCCCTCGAGCACCGGGGGTGGGAACGGCGCCCCGACGGCCGGGTGGCTCGAGACGAGTACGACCAGGGCTGGGTCGGTGTGATGAACAGCTTTCAGGCAGCGGGCGACGGCCCACCTCGGTATCAGGTGCTCTTCCATCGACCAGGGAGTACATGGCAGCCGGGCGTTCCCTTTCGCGAGCAACCCGGGGTGGAACGTCACCAGCGCTTTATGAACCAGCTGCAGGATGACGGGCTTCTGGTCATCGGAGGCCCGTTTCTCGATGAGGAGTCGGGTGGGATGGTCATTCTGCGGGCGGGGTCAGTCGACGAGGCGAGGCGCCTGGCGCACACGGACCCATCGATCGAGGCTGGCCTGCTGACGGTGACCGTTCGACCCTGGCTGGTCCCGATGCGGAATGCCGACTAGCGAGCGAGCCTTCCGCCCCAATCGCGTGTCACCGTCGGACCTTCTGACGCTGGTCGAGTCCAGGACCGGACACTTTCGATTGGAGTCGGGTCATCACACCGAGCTGTGGTTGGACCTCGATCGGCTGTTCGTGCGGCCGGCAGCGTTGCAGCCTTTCGTCGCGGAGCTCGCCAGCCGGGTGGCGACCCACGGCATCGACGCCGTCTGTGGACCGCTTTATGGTGGGGCGTTCCTCGCCGAATTCGTTGCGCTCCAGCTCGGTGTGGAGTTCGCGTTCGCGGAGCGAGTCGTGAGTCAACGAACCGGGTTGTTCCCGGTCGACTACCGGGTTCCCTTCGCGCTGCGGGCCGCGATGCGGGGCAAGCGAGTCGCCATCGTCGACGATGCGATCAGCATGGGCTCCGCCGTTCGTGCCACCATCGCCGACCTCGAGAGCTGCCGGGCCAAACCGGTTGTCATCGGCGCCCTGCTGGCGCTGGGGCCGGCGGGGCCGGAGTTCGCCGCGGCCAGTGGTCTACCGCTCGAACGCCTGACGGATTTACCGCTGCGAACCTGGCTGCCGGGGGACTGCCCCCTGTGCGCGTCCGGGATTCTAGTCGCCGACCCTTAGCCTCGAAGCTGGTTGTAGAACTCGACCTGCCAGCGCCATTCTTTGCGGTCGTCGGCATTCCACCAGCTCTTCAAGATGCCGGCTTCGCCCCCGGGGAGAAGTACCACCCGGCCAAGGTCGGAGGGCGTGGGCCAACCGTCCTCCAGCGTGATGGTCGCCCCGTGCCGTAACAGGAAGCTGATCGGCCCCGGCTGGTGGCGCTCCAGGCGGTCGCTCCTGGCCACCACCTGGCCCGCGGCATCGGTGACGACGACCTGCAGGCGTTGCGGCGCGGCATGGACCAGGACGCGATCGCCCGCATCCTTGGGGTTGATCCGGGAACGGGCGAAGGGTAATCCGGATGCGCCCGGGCCGGGGAGCCAGAGGTCCCAGGTTTCAAGGCTATCGGCCATGAGGAGGTTGTAACGCTTTTATGGTCCAGACGCAATGACACCCGGGACAATTCCCGGGCGTCACTGCAGGAGGCGAGGCGTTCGAGATTAGAAAGCGAGCTAGGTGCGGACCTGCTTGATGAGGCGGTCCTGCGCCTCGAAGATGATGTCCTGGATGTCGAGGGCGCTCGGGCCCGATTGGTCCATGCGGTAGGCGAGTTGCGAATCGACGGCCTCGACGATCTGGCGGAGGCGCGCTTGCATCTCAATGGGGACTTCCATCATGTCGCTCTCGAGCAAGCGTTCAACCTGCTCGAGCGCCTGGTAGAGCGAATAGCGAAGGGTTCGGCGCGCCGACTCTTCGCGCCGCAACTGGTTAAACCACTGATCCTGCTGGTTGATCATCCTGAGCGTGTTCCTGAGCATGGTCTCCCCCTAGCTCACAAGCGAGCGCCGGCACACTGCGCGCCGTCCGGCGTCTGCCGCCGCCGGTACTTCCCCTTTCCGCGTGAGCCTTGGTTCGCCTACCTCCCCCTAAATATGGGGTTTGACGATCCGATCCAGCACTATATGTAGGTTTGCCGCATCATACCGCCGCCCTCGGGCGGTGTCAAGACGGTTGTTCAACAAACGATTGCGGTTGGATGCCTTTTCCCCAGACATCCGGGTTGACGTCGAGAGGGACATAACGTACGACCCCACGCTGAACTCGTCCAGACGGAACATTTGTTGCGGGTCTTTTTCCACCAAGTGCTAACAGGCGGTGCAAAAGTCCTGTGGATAAGAGGTGCACCGCCTAGGCAATCGGCCGCTGCTCGTACTTTTCGAGCGTGCCGCGCAGCGCCGCAACCAGGTCGATGCCAAGGTAATTGGCCAGCAACACGACGATAAAGAGGACATCACCGAGCTCATCCGTAACGGAGCCACCGGCGTCTTTGGCGGCGCGAGGCTTATCGCCGAACTGGAAGTTCAGCTCGCGACCAAGCTCGCCGACCTCCTCGGCAAGGCGCGCGTACTGTGACAACGGCGACCAGTAGGCTCCGCGCCGCTTGATCCAGGTGTCGAGAAATCGCTGGATGCTAGGAAGGTCTGCGGGTAGCGGGCCTTCAGCCATCGGTCAAAGGACGGGCAGGCGCTGCCGTAGCGTGAGGGCGTCGTGGAAGAGGTCGCCGACCTCGAGCAGTCGATCGCCGAGCGTTTGGACCGTCCACTTGTCGGGCCGCAACCGCGGATCGTCGAGCTCTTTCCAGGCGATCGGGGTGGACACCGGCGCCCGTAATGCCGGCCGGACCGAGTAGGGGCCGGCCAGCGTCTTGTTCATCACGTTCTGCGTGTAGTCGATGCGGATCTTGCCCGTCCTGCGCTTGACTTCCCAGACCTCCGTCACCTTGTCGGGCATCAGCTCGGCGATCGTGTGCGCCAGCTTGGCGACGAAGCTGCGGCTTTCGTCCAGGTTGTAGCGCCGCTCGATCGGGATGTAGATGTGCAGCCCGCTCTGCCCCGTCGTCTTCAGCAACGCGGTCAGCTTCAGGTGGTCCAGGGCCGTCTTCACCACCTTGGCCACGGCCACGACGTCCCTGAAGGTCGCACCCTCGGCGGGATCGAGGTCGACGACCGACCAGTCGGGGTACTCCGGTTTGTCCACCCGCGAGTACCAGGGATGCATGTCGATCACCGCGTGGTTGGCGAGCCAGGCCAGCGTCGCCACTTCCTCGATCAGGATCCAGTCCTTGAGGCTTTTCTGGTCCTGGTAGCGGAAGGTGGGGATCCAGTCGGGGGCGTAATCCGGCTTGTCCTTGACCCAGTAGCTCTTGCCGTGGATGCCGTCGGGATGCGGGTTCATGGAGAGCGGCCGGTCCTTGTAGTGAGGGATCATGACCGGCGCGACCTGCACGTAATAGCGGATCAGGTCGCGCTTCGAATAGCGGGCCTCCGGGAAGAGCAGTTTGTCCAGGTTCGTCAGGTGGACCGTCCGGCCGCCGATTTCCCAATTACCTTCTTTCGCGATCGCATCGAGTGCCGCGAGCTCGGCGGCGGTGGCGCCGCGGATATCGGTCTTGAGCTGCTTCGCGATCCGGGCGGCGGCGCGGCTGAGTGGCGTGTCAGGGATGTCGGCCGCCACGGACGCCGACTTCGTTCTCGTCGTCGCGGTTGTGGCCCTCACGGACGGTCGAGCCGCCGCCCTGACTGTCTTCAGCGCGACCGAGGTCGGGGACTTCCGGACTGTAGTCGACGTCCTGTCGCGGGGCCGGGTGGCGGGCTTCGCTGGTTTCTCCGTCGGGAGCTCACGACGCACCTCGCGCGGCTCGACGTCGTCGCGCAGCCCGAGGAAGACCGGCTGGCGCATCACCCCATCCCGCGTCCATTCGGCGAACTTAACTTCGGCGACTAGCACGGGTTTCACCCACGTTGGTTTCTCATTACCCCGAGGCGGGGTCCCGCTGAACGGTGGTTGCTTGACGATCAGCGGCTTCATCAGCTTGTAGAGGTCGGCCAGCGTTTTTTCATCGAACCCCCCGCCGACGTGGCCGGTGTAGACGAACTTGCCCTTCTCGTAGACGCCGACAATGAGCGCACCGAAATATTTGCGACTGGCGCGCGGCTCGGTGAAGCCGCCGATAACAACCTCTTGCTGGAGGTGGGCCTTGATCTTGAGCCAGGCACCGCCACGCACCCCGGGCTGATAGGTACTGTCGCGGAGCTTGGCGACGATCCCTTCGAGGCGTTTCTGCTGCGCCGCCTTGAAGAAGGCCGTGCCCTGGCCGATGACGTGGTCCGAATACTTGAGCACGCCCGAATCGCGCACGATGTCACGCAGCAGGCGCTTGCGATCCTCGAGCGGGACTTTGAACAAGCGCTGGCCGTCGAAGTAAACGATGTCGAAGACCACGTACTGCATCGGGTGCTCTTCCTTGCCGCGGTTCTGCAGCAGCTGAAAGGACGGCCGGCCCTCCTCATCGAGGGCAACGATCTCGCCGTCGAGGATCGCCTGATTCGCCTTGACCAGGTGGCTGATGGCCTGCAGTTGTGGGTACTCCTCGTCGACGGTTCGCCCGGCGCGGGTTTGGAGCCGCACCTTGCCGCCATCGATGAAGCTGACCAGGCGGATCCCATCCCACTTGACCTCGAAGAGCCACCGCTCGTCGTCGAATGGCCTCTCGACCAGCTGCGCCTTCATCGGCTCGAGCGTTTTCGGCATCGAGCCCTTTTCGGCCTTGGCCAGGTTGATCAACCCGCCCTGCCCCTCTTCGCGCCGGCTCGACCAGACCGCGTCCTTCCCCTGTTCGATCTCTTCCTTGGTCCGCCCGGTTTTGACCGAGGTGTCGAATTTCTCGATGTCGAAGTTGGGGTCGGCGGCCTCGTCCTTCTTCTTGATCAGCAACCAGTCCTTCTCCGAACGCGTCCGCACGAGGGCGTACCGTCCGCGTAACCGGACGCCATTGAGGCGGAATTTCACCTCGCCTCGCTTCAGCGATTCGGCGGGCGTCGATTCCTCCAGCTCGAAGGTTCCCCAATCCCAGATCATCACCGTGCCGCCCCCGTACTCACCCTTTGGGATGGTGCCCTCGAAGTCGTAGTAGCTGACCGGGTGGTCCTCGACGTGCGCGGCGAGCCGCTTTTCCGCTGGGTTGAGTGTGGGGCCTTTCGGGATCGCCCAGCTGACCAGCACGCCGTCCATCTCCAGGCGGAAGTCATAGTGCAGTCGCGTCGCCCAGTGCTTCTGCACGACGAACCGGTTTTGACCCGCGGGCTCGGGTGATCCCTTGGGCTCCGGCGTCTTGCTAAAGTCGCGTTTCCGCTGGTATTCCGCAAGCGATCGCGGCATCAAACCCAGTTTGCCAGAATGTTCGGATGTCCTCCGAGCGCCGCGATCGCGTGCTGGAAGTCGATCAGGCCCCTAACCAGCACCTGCAGACCCATCGCCGCGAGCTGCACGCCATACCCGAGCTGGCCTTCAAGGAAATTGAAACGGCCACGTATCTCGCCGAGCGCCTCGATGGGCTGGCGGTCGACCGGCTGCAAACCGGCGTGGCCGGTACCGGCATCGTCGCCGATATCAAGGGCGGGCGGCCGGGTCGCGCGGTGATGGTCCGGGCCGACATGGACGGTCTGCCCATCACCGAGGCCGGCGATCTGCCCTTCCGTTCGACCCACCGCGGCGTGATGCACGCCTGCGGCCACGATGTGCACATGGCGGTCGCGCTGGAGGTCGCGCGGACGATCGCCGACCATCGCGACCAGCTTCCTGGAATGGTTCGGTTTACCTTCCAGCCCGCCGAGGAGATCGCCGGCGGCACCAAACCGATGATCGAGGCCGGCGTGCTCGACGGGATCGATCGCGTCGTCGGTCTCCATGTCTGGGCCGGGCTTCCGACCGGCCAGGTCTCGGTTCGTGCCGGAGCAATGATGGCCAGCGCCGACGGGTTCACCCTGATCGTGCGCGGCAAAGGTGGACACGGGGCGGTGCCGGATCTCACGGTCGATGCCGTCGTGATCGCCGCCCAGATCGTGACCGCGTTGCAAACGCTGGTCAGCCGCGAGGCATCGCCGCGTGCGCCGGTCGTGGTAACGCTCGGCAGCATCCACGGCGGGAGTGCCATGAACATCATCGCGGGCGAGGTCGTGATCCAGGGGACGCTGCGGACCTTCGATGCCGCGCTACGCGAGCGGCTGCTGCAACGAATCGCTGAGCTTGCTGGCGGGATCGCCAACGCGATGCGCGGCTCGTGCGAGTTTCGTCTCGACTCGGCTGCTCCGCCAGTAATGAATGATCCCGGCATCGCCGCCCTGGTGGCCGAGGCGGCGAGAGACGTGCTTGGAACCGACGCGGTGGTGCCGTTCGAGCCGCTGATGGTGGGAGAGGATGTCGCGTACTTTCTCGACCAGCGACCGGGCTGCTTCTTCCTGTTGGGCGGCGCGCCGGATAGCGGGCCGGTGCTGCATCACACGTCGGAGTTCCGGGTCGACGAGCGATGCCTCTTGATCGGGTACCGGGTGATGAGCGCCGCGGTGCTCCGGCTGCTAGAGCCGGACTAAAACTTTGGCTTGCGCTGGCTGGGGCGGACGCTGAATCCGATCAACACCAGGCTGACGAGCAGGCCGATCAGCATGCTCAACCAGTTGAGCGGGAAGCCGGCGACGGCCGCCAGGAGCCCGAGGGAAGAGGCGAGCAGGGTCAGCATGCCAAGGATGCGGACGAAGCGGTTGAATCCGCTGCGGAAGGGAAGGTGAATCCGAGCGCGGAAGCCGCCCAGATTGCGGGGAAGGTCCAGGTCAGGCGACGACGTGCGTGCGAGGTTCTTGGCCAACTCCGACTGGTATAACGAGCGATCGCCTCGGTACCCGTCACGCCGTCGTTACAGTCGGCTGTCATGCGAGTGACACCTATAATTTCGACGATGCCCACGGCGATTCGGGATGGACGCACCGTCGAGCAGGCGATGTCGAGCCAGTTCGCGTTCTGTTTCCCGAACACGAGCCTCGCCCAGGCGGCCAGGATGATGGCGCAGAACCGGGTAACGGAGCTGCCGGTCATCGTCGATCAGCGTTGCCTAGGCTACGTGTCCTACCTCGACATCCTCCAGCGCTACGTCAAGGGGTTGCTCGGCGCCCGAGCCGCTGACATGGTGCGCACCCCTCTTCCCGAGGTCCGGCCTGATGCGCCGGTGTCGGAGGCCGTTCGTGTCCTTCGAGAAAGCGGCCGGCAGCTCGTCCTCGTCACCACCTCGGCCGGTATGCCGGTCGGTGCCCTCACGGCGCGTGATGTCAGCCGTGTCTCGGCCGCAGCCTGATGCCAACGCTCAGCAAAGTCCTGCAGCCGATCGGTCCGACCTTTCCCGCTGATCGGACCGCGGCCGAAGCGTTAGCACAGCTGACCGCGTCGGGGGCCGACGCATTGCTGATCGAAAAGGCCGGGAGCATCGTGGGGCTTTTCGGCTACCGCGAAGCGCTCGGTGCCTACGCGGATGGGAGCGGTCCCGTGGAACAGTACATGCGCCGGCCGCTGCCCGGGCGCAACGTTGCCGATTCGCTCGAGTCCGGCGCCGACATCATGTATCGGGAAGACACGCCGGTCGTGCTGATGACCGAAGACGAGGGCCCGTTGTTCAGGAAGACCTCGAGGACGGTGGGTATCGTCAGCGCCTACGAAGTGCTGGCCGAAATTGGAAAGACGACCACCGACACGGCGTCCAACAAGGTCTTCGCCGGGCGCAAGGACCTGGGGCTCAACGTTCCGGTGTCGCCCTGCCAGCGCGCCTGCCCGATCCACCAAGACATCGCCGCTTATGTCGACTACGTGTCGCAGGGCCGCTACCTCGATTCCTGGCTGGTCATCCACGAGACCAATCCGTTCCCCTCGATGCTGGGCCGGCTCTGCAACCATCCATGCGAAACCGACTGCAAGCGCGGCTGGGTGCAGGGGCCTGAGAACGCGGTTTCGATCAAGTCGCTCAAGCGCTTCGCCACCGACTACGCGTGGGCCCGCCGCGTCAAGATCGATTGGCAGCGCGCGCCCGAGAATGGCAAGCGGGTGGCGGTAGTGGGCTCTGGCCCGGCTGGCATGACGGCCGCCCAGGACCTGCGGCTGATGGGATACGGCGTCGACCTCTACGAGCGCGAGGCCAAACTCGGCGGCCTGCTCTCGGCCAGCATCCCGCATTTCCGGTTCGACCACGACCAGCTGCTCTGGGAGATCCAGATGATCGTCGACATGGGGGTCAACGTCTTCGTCAACAAGAACGTCGGCAAAGACATCCCGGTCGAGCAGTTGCTGCATCAGTACGACGCCGTCTTTCTGTCCGTCGGCATGATGACCGGTCGGATCCTGCCGGTACCTGGTTCCGACCTCCCGGAGGTCATCTCGGCGATGGAATTCCTTCGGGTGCGGTCCTACGACATCGTCCCGGACAATTTCCCGCGCGGCGGGGATGTGGTCGTCATCGGCGGTGGCGCGGTGGCCACCGATGCCGCTCAGACCTCGATCAAGAGCGGCGCCCGCAAGGTATGGATGGTGTCGATCGAGCCGGCGGACCGGCTGCCCGCCTTCGGCAACGAACTGGTGGAGGCGCGCGAAATCGGGCTGACGCTGCACACCGGCGTGATCGTCAACGCCATCAAGGCCGACGCCAGCGGCCACGTGAGTGGCGTCGAATTCATCCGTGTCGACGAAACCAAGCTCGAGTTCGATCCCGAAAGTGGCAAGTTGCTGATCAACACCGTCCAGAAATTGCCCGGCACCGAGCACGTGATTCCCTGTCGGTACGCGATCTTCGCTTCCGGCCAGATCATGGACTTCCCCCAGGACCAGGGGGTGCCGCTGACGCCGCGCAAGCTGCTCGAAGCCGACACCGGCGGGCATACGAAAGTCGCCAAGCTCTTCGCCGGCGGCGACTGCGTCGAAGGGCCCTCGTTCATCGTCAACGCCATCGCCTGGGGCCACCGGACGGCGCGCTCCATCAACGAGTTCCTCGGCGCCGCGGTGCCACGGGACGCCAAGCCGTTGACCGTCATCGAGTCGACCGACGACCATCGCGAAGCCGACTACTACCTGCGCGAGGAGCCGCCTATCCTCCCGGCCGACAAGCGGATGGACATGACCCCGGTCGAGCTGCCCTGGAACGACGAGCAGGCGATCACGGCCGCGCTGCGCTGCTTTCAGTGCGACACCGTGCACCACGTCGATGAGTCGACCTGCATCCTCTGCGGGGCCTGCGACGACGTCTGCCCGGAGAAGGCGCTCGACGTGGTGGTCTACGGCGAGAGTCGCGACACCTCGAGCGGCGGGTTCGTGGAGATCTGCAACACGGTGCTCGGTGAGGAGTTCGGTGGGAAGTCCGGCAAGATTCTGGTCAACTACGACCGCTGCACCAACTGCCGGATCTGCGAAGACCACTGCCCGGTGAACTGCATCACCTTCCAGCGTGTTCGGTTCCGCGACGATGCCATGCAAATGATTCCGCTGACCCCGGTCGCCGCCAGCCCGAAGGTCGCGGCCAAAGCCGGCGTCTGAGGTGGCGCGGGTTACCCTCGACGAGCCGGTCGGTACGGTGACGGCCACCGCCCAGCGGCGCCTGCCGGCCTTCTGGCGACTCGTCCCGCTGGCGTTTTACCTGCTCGCCTTCAGCCTGGTGCGCGGCGACCTGGCTCGGCTGCCAGGTAGCGTCACCGATTTTTCGCTCCACCTGTACTTCGGGGCGATGGCGCTCTATGTCGGCGGCATGTTTGCCTATTTCGCGTTCTTCGCCTACCGCACCGAGGCCTTCCGCTGGCTCGGGGTCGCGCTGGTCGCCCCCGGCGCCGCCATCCACCTGGGCGCCATCATCTCGCGCGGCTTTGCCGACGGGCACTATCCCCTGGCCAACATGTACGAGTACAGCTCGATGCTCGCCCTGGTCGCGGTGACGGTCTTCCTCTTGATGACCGTCCGCTGGCCGGTCGCATCGCTCGGCGGCGGCGTCGCGCTCTTCGTGGTCGTCATGTTGATGGGGATCGGCTATGGCCTCTATCAATCGCCCGAGCCGCTGGTCCCCGCGCTGCAGAGCTACTGGCTGAAGATCCACGTCTCCAGCATGATGGCGTCTTCCGGCATCCTGGTTTCGAGCTTCGTGTTTGCGGCGCTGTACCTTGTCAAAGACCGCAGCTCGAGCGTCAAATCCTGGCTGAACGGTTCGGGGATTGCGGCACGACTGCCGTCGCTGGAAACGCTGGACCGGCTGACCTTTCGCGCCATCCTGCTTGGTTTCCCGATCTGGACCTTCGGCACCATGGCCGGGGCGGTCTGGGGCGAGCACGCCTGGGGCCGCTGGTGGGGATGGGATCCAAAGGAAACGTGGGCGGCGATCACCTGGATCATTTACGCGATCTACCTACATGCCCACAGCCTGCGGGCCTGGCGCGGACGCCGAACGGCGTTGATTGCGACCGCCGGCTTCATCTCGATCATGATCACGCTCTACGCCGTCAACCTCTGGATCGTGGGGCTCCATAGCTACGCGAAAGGCGCCGGCTGAGGTTTAGGCCGCGGCCTGCGCCGCCGAGCCATATCTCGGCCGATGTCAGCCCGAGCTGGAGGACCAGCCTCTACGTCGTCTGCCTGGCGCAGGCGACCGCGATGCTCGCCTTCGGGTTCGTCTTGCCCTTCCTGCCGCTCTACTTAAAAGAGATCGGCGTCCATCCGGACAGCGCCGTCGTTTTCTGGTCGGGGGCGCTGGTCACCAGCACCGGGATCTCGCTCGCCATCTTCAGTCCGATCTGGGGCGCGCTCGCCGACCGGCATGGCCGCAAAGTGATGGTGCTCCGGTCGATGATCGTCGGTGGTCTGATCATCGCGCTGATGGGGCTGGTGCAGAACGTCGAGCAGTTCCTCGCGCTGCGCGTCCTCCAGGGCGTTTTCACCGGCACGATTGCGGCGGCCACGGCGCTGGTGGCGACCATCGTTCCGCGCGACCGGCTCGCCGCCAGCATGGGCCAGCTCCAGACCAGCGTCTACGTCGGCATCGCCGCCGGGCCGGTGCTCGGTGGCCTGATCGCGCAGGCGGTCGGGATCCGCGGGACGTTCTTCGTCGCGGGCGCCATGCTCGCGGTCTCCGGTCTCCTCGTCTGGCAGTTCGTCCACGAGCATTACACGCCGCCCTCGACCGCACGGCGGCCGGGATTCTTCGAAACGCTCGGTCGCGGTCTTCGCTCGCGAACGCTGATGCCGTTGATGGTCACGCTGCTGCTGGTTCAGCTCAGCACCGCGATCGTGTTCCCGATCCTTCCTCTCTACGTGGAGCGCATCTCGTCGGCCACCGATCCGGTCAAGCTCTACGCCGGACTCGCGTTTGGCGCGACGGCGGTCTTCGCCGCCCTGGCCGCGGTCTTCTACAGCCGCCTGGTCGATCGCAGTGGCTACCGGCGGATCCTGATCTTCGCCTGCTTCGGCGCCGCGGTCTTCTTCCTGCCGCAGGCGTTCGTCCAGAACATCGGCCAGTTCCTGCTGCTGCGGTCGGGCGTGGGCATTTTTCTGGGAGTGCTGATCCCGGCGACCAACGCCATCGTCGGGCTCTCGACGCCGGCGGAATTGCGCGGCTCGGCCTATGGCCTCACGAGCAGCGCCACCGCGGTCGGCAACGCGATCGGGCCACTGCTTGGATCAACGCTGGCGGCCAGCTTTGGCTATGGCTCGGTCTTTATCGCCACCGCCGGGGTGCTGGCGGTGCTGGGACTATGGGTCATCGGACGGGTGCGCGAACCGGTCACATCAGCCCCCACCGTGATGCCCTCACCGTAACGCCTCAAACGCTCGCATCGCACTGAGCGCGGCTCGCGTGGGCCGGCGGGCCCGGACCCACCCCCGCACGCGGGGAGGGGGATATCCGGCGGGGTCGGTACACTCAACCTGATGCCCATCCTCGACCAATCCCTCGTGGACAGCGTGATCAAACGTGCACTCAAGTCTGGCGCCGATTTCGTCGAACTGTTCGTCGAGCGAAAGCGAAATCAATCGATCAGCGTCGAGGAGAGCAAAGTGCAGCGCGTCAGCTCCGGCAACGACCTCGGGGCGGGCCTGCGCATCATCCACCAGGGCACGGTGAGCTACGTCTACACGGAGGACCTCTCCGAGGACGGACTGCTGAAGACCGCCGACCTCGCCGCGCAGGTGGGGCGACGCGGCGGCGGGCGCTTTGCCTTCGGCGAGCTGGTCGGCACGCCGCGCCAACCGCAACGCATCGAGGTTCCGCCCGACAGCATCGGACCGGCGGCCAAGATCGAGCTGCTGCTGGAGGCCGACCAGGCCGCCCGTGCAGTGAGCGGGGCCATCAGGCAGGTCGCCGTGGGCTATGGCCAGAGCGCCCAGGAGGTCCTGGTCGCGACCTCGGAGGGAACCCGTCATACGGATTCGCGGACTCGCGTCCGGCTCATGGTGCACGCGGTTGCCGAGCGCAACGGAGAGATCCAGACGGCGATCGAAGCACCGGGCATGCAGCGCGGCTTCGAATTCTTCGACGAGACGTCGGCCGCCGAGTACGCTCGTGCCGCGGCCGAGCGGGCGGTCGCCCTGCTCGACGCGGCGCCGTCGCCCGCGGGTCCGATGGCGGTCGTGGTCGGCAACGAATTCGGCGGCGTGCTCTTCCATGAGGCCTGCGGCCACGGGTTGGAGGCGGACTTCGTCGGCAAGGGATCGACAGTCTTCGTCGGCAAGATCGGCCAGGCCGTCGCCAGCCCGATCGTAACCGCGATCGACGATGGCACGATGCCAAGCCGCTGGGGCACCCTGGCCGTCGACGACGAGGGTGTGCCCACCCGCCGCAACGTCCTGATCCAGGACGGCATCCTGGTCAGTTACATGTACGACCGGCTGCGAGCCGGGCAGCAGAACCACCCGGTCACCGGCAACGGCCGTCGCCAGTCCTACCAGCATCTGCCGATCCCGCGAATGACCAACACCTTCATTGCGGCCGGGGCGCATTCGGTCGAGGACATCATCGCCGCCACGCCGCACGGGCTCTACGCCAAGAAGCTGGGTGCCGGCCAGGTCGACGTTACCAGTGGCGACTTCGTGTTCGCCGTCACCGAGGGCTACCTGATCGAGGGTGGCCGCATCGGCCGGCCGGTGCGCGGCGCCACCATCGTCGGTAATGGTCCGCGGGCGTTGCACAAGATCGACATGGTCGGCAACGACCTCAAACTGGCCCCGGGTACCTGCGGCAAGGAAGGGCAGGGGGTTCCGGTCTCGGTCGGTCAGCCAACGATCCGGATCTCGGAGCTGACGGTCGGCGGCACCGGCGTGGTTCCCGGCGGCGCGATGCGACAGTGAACCCGCTCGGCGAGCGCGTGCTCGCCCGCTGCAAGGCGCGCGGCGCCGAAGATGCCGAGGTCTACATCTCCCGCGGGACCGAGTTCACGGTCCGCGTCTACAAGGGCGAGATCGAGTCGCTGGTCTCGGCCGAAAGCCGCGGGATCGGCGTGCGTACATTCGTAGAACATCGCGTGGGATTTTCGTATACCTCGGACACCGAGCCCGCCGCGCTCGACAGCCTCGTCGATGAGGCGCTCGTGAATGGCCGCTTCAACCATGACGACGAGGCCAACGTCCTTCCCGAGACGCTGGCCGCACCGCCGCTGCCGGGCCTCGCCTCGCCGGCGCTCGGCGGCGTGGAGCCGCAGCGGAAGATCGACTTCGCCCTCGAGATGGAGCGGCGCGCGACGTCGCTCGACCCGCGCGTGCGGCGCGTCAGCGACGCCGTCTACAGCGATGGCACGGGCCACGTCGAGATCTACAACTCGCGCGGACTCGAGGCGTCCTTCGAGCGTACCGTCGCCTACGGCGTGCTGGAGACGATCGCAGAACAGGACTCCGAGATGCAGTCGGGCTTCGCCTTCACGCATGGTCGCGACATGGAGGAACTGGACCTGGCCAGCGTCGTGCAGGAGGCGGTCGAAAATGCCGCCGGGTTGCTCGGGGCTCGCCCGGTGCCGACGGCGGTCGTGCCGGTGGTGCTGCACCCGCATGCAGCGGCGATGATCCTCGGGGTGCTGGCCAGTTCCTTCAGCGCCGATGCCGTGATCAAGCGACGCTCACTGCTCGCGGGGAAAGTTGGCGAAATTGTCGCCGCGCCGATCGTCACCATCACCGACGACGCGCGACTCCCGGAAGGCCTCGCCAGCCGGCCCTTCGACGGCGAGGGCGTGCCGGCGCGGCGCACCGAGTTGATCGCGGGCGGCGTCCTCAAGGGGTACCTGCACAACACGTACACTGCGGCACGAACCAAAGGCCAATCGACCGGCAGCGCCGTCCGGTCCTATAAGAGCGTGCCCGAGGTCGGGGTTTCGAACCTGGTGCTGACGCCGGGCGAGTTATCCCGCGACGCCTTGCTGGCGCGCGTCGATAACGGCGTCCACGTTTCCCAGCTCTCCGGCCTCAACACCGTGAACCCGATCTCCGGCGAGTTTTCTCTCGGACTGACCGGGCACTGGATCAAGCACGGACAGTTGACCCGCCCGGTGAAGGAGCTGACGGTCGCCGGGAACGTCATCGCGTTGATGCAGAAGATCGTGGCGGTGGCGGACGACCTGCGCTTCATGTTCGCCGGCGGTTTCTGCGGCAGCCCCACCGTCCTGATCGAGGAGTTGACCGTCGGCGGTCTCTAGGAACGTCTCAAACGCTCGTATGGCACTAACGCGCCACTCGCGTCGGGCGACGCCCGGGCCCGTCATTCTGCTCCTGCTGTGGTTGGTTGGCATCAATCTGCGCACGGTGGTCCTGAGTGTCCCCCCGACCCTGCCTGCGCTCCACCAAGCGCTGGCGCTTTCCTACAGTGCCGCCGGGCTGCTGACATCGCTGCCCGTCTTGATCATGGCCCTCGGCGCGATCCCGGGGGCCTACCTGGTGAGCCGGGTTGGAGCGCGCCAGGCGGTGACCTACGGATTGGCGCTGCTTGCCGTGGGTGCCGCACTTCGTGGCGCCTTTCCCAGCGCCGCGGCTTTGTTCATCTTCACGGTGGTGCTATCCCTGGGGATCGCGGTCAGCCAACCGGCGGTTCCGAGCCTGGTGCAGGCCTGGTTGCCCGAGCACATCGGTCGAGGCATCGCCATCTACACCAACGGCATTTTCGTGGGCGAGGTCATCGCGGCGACGGTCACCCTGCCATTGCTGATCAATCCGCTTGGTTGGCAGGGTGCGCTCGCCGTTTGGGCTTTGCCCGCCGCCATGGTGCTGCTGCTCTGGTTGGCGTTCACGCCAGCGATGAAGACGAGTCCCCAAATTGGTGCCGCCTGGTTTCCCGATTGGCGCAGTGGCCCCGTGGTGCGCATTGGGCTCTTGATGGGTACCGCAAGCATCGTGTACTTCGGCATGAATACCTGGATCCCTGACACGCTCGACGCGCGTCACGCCCATAACCTGATTCCCCTCACGCTCGGCGTGCTCAACTTCATGCAATTGCCGATCAGCCTGCTGCTGACAATCGCCGCAGACGCGATGGTTGGACGGCGATGGCCTTTCCTTCTTGCCGGACTTGGATCCGTCGCCGGCGTCGCCGGCTATATCCTGGCGCCGGTGGAGACTGCGCCCATCTGGGCCGGGATCGCCGGAGCCGGGAGCAGCATGGCGTTCATCCTCAACCTGGGGTTACCCGCGCTGATGGCACCGACGGAGGTCGCCCGCACCACCGGTCTGATGTTGACGATTGGCTACGGGGCGGCATTTTTCGGACCGGCCCTGGGCGGCTTTGCCTGGGACTGGAGCGGCTATTTCCGCTTCGCGCTGCTCCCGATGGCCGTTGGGGCGCTGGCCATGATCGGCCTCGGTGCGACGCTGCCCCGGGTCTCGGTCAGCCGGCCAATGCAGCCGGCGACGTCGCCAGCAGGGTCGTAATCGCGCGCAGCCCACTCATGACGTCCGTCCTGTCGATCGCGTCGCGCTCGGCGCGGAGCGCGCGTGCCATCGCGATCACCTGCGCGCTGAACGTCACGTAGCTGGTCAGCATGCTGCCACGGACGGCGTGCAGCCGCTCTTGGGTGATTTCCGACTCGACCGCGCCCAGCAGCCGGCCGGCCCGCCGCAGTATCGGATAGGCGTTGTCGCGCGTAAGCCGGACCCGTCGCAGCCGGTGGAAGTATTCGACGTCGGGCTCGACCTTCGGTGGCGCGCTCTCAAGGAACGCGTCGGCGCCGGCGAGCAGCCGCTGCAGGGCGTCGTACGTGGCATCCAGCCGCGCGCTGCCGGTGCGCTCCTGGGTATGGCCGTAATGCCAGAGGATGACGGCGTCAGCGAAAGAAAAAAAGACATTGCGGTAGAGCGTGTCGCCGGTCAGCGTGGACATCAGGGCGTTGCGCAGGCCCGCCTTGGCATTCTTCAACAACGGTCGCTCGAAGAGATCGTCAACCAACCCGGCCCATTGGGGCCGCGCCGCCTGCGAGGCCGAGGCCATCACCTGGAAGGCGGGCACTGAGGCCAGCTTTTCGATGGCGGCGGCCACCACGGTCGACTCGCGGCCGCCCACCTCGAGCAGCGCCACCCGCGCCTCGGCCACTGGTGCCGATACGAGCGTCGGACTCAGCTCGCTTGCTCCACCGCCGGCCACTCCACGCGGGAGCCCAGCTTTTCCAGGTAGCGAATGTCGATTACCGTTTTCGGTGCAACGTAGTCGTCGCCGTTGAAGCCGTGATAGTCGGTGCCCACCGTCATCAGCAGCCCGTGCTGGCGGGCCAGCTCCTCGTAGACGGGGATCTGCTCGGGTTTGTGCCGGCGGGTATAGACCTCCAGACCGTCGAGCATCGGGAGCACTTCCTTCATGAGGGACTGGTCGGGGACGGAGCCGGGATGGGCGTGCACCGCCAGGCCGCCCGCGGCGTGGATGGCATCGATGGCTTCGCGTGGGGAGGGGATGGGGGCGTAGAACTCGGGCGGCATGAAGTCGACCGCCTTGCGCACGCTGGCCCAGGCGTCGGGCTCGGTCATCAAGCCGTGCTGCAGGACGAGCTTGAGCACGGCGCCCGGCATCACGGTGGGCTTATAGGCAAAAGCGTCCAGCCCCAACTCGCGGCCCATCCCCTGCTCCTCCAGGACCTTGATCCAGGCCTCCGTCTGCTTGCGGAGGACGCCCTGGGTGCGATCGAGGATCGCCAGCAGCCGGGGATGGTTGGGGTCGACCCCGTGGCCGAGGATGTGACGCATCTGGTTGGGCGGAAAGGTGGTGACCTCGAGCGCAGTCACGTAGCCCAGGCCGCGACGGTGCGCCACCGCTCGCGCCCGGTTCACGCCGTAGAGCGTGTCGTGGTCGGTGAGCGCCATCACCCGGACGCCGTGGTCGGCGGCCAGGTGAGCCACCTCGTCGGGATCGCGCCAGCCGTCACTGACCGTGGAATGCATGTGAAGGTCGGCCAGCACCACGTCAGTTTACCGGGCGACTTTGAGCGTCCGGCGGCGGCCTGATTTCAAACAGTGACGGATTTGCAGGGAATCCGCGTTGGGTACGAATAAGAGCCGTCGGAAACCGTGTTTTCGTCGAGGTGGATGGAAATGCTTGGAGAGCTTGAGCTGGTTCGGTTGATCGAAGAGAACGATTACCCCGCGCGCCTGGTCTCAGCCGGAGTCGTCTGGGTGGAACTGGAGATCACGGACCCAAAGACCAACGCCGTTCGGCGCGAGCGGCTATCGAAGTCGGCCTTTGCCGACCTCATCCTCGACTGGCGGGAACGACACAAACGCGACCTGCGCGAACTCGGTCCGGCCCTGCGCAAGATAGGCATCGCCGCCTAGGTAATCGAGCGAGCCCCCGGCCCAGCCGCGGTCAGTTTCGGCGGCCGCCGAAGATGCGCAGCAGGATGAGGAAGAGGTTGATGAAGTCCAGGTAGAGGCTGAGCGCCAGCAGCAGCGAATTGTTGTCGCCCGCGCGCTGGGCCTTGACCCGCCAGAAGTCGAAGAAAGTCAGCCCTACGAAGACGACCCCGAGGAAGGCGCTGATTGCCAGCTGGCTGATCGGGAAGTGGAAGATCAGCGTGCCGAGACTGACCAGGATGCCGAGGAGCAGGGCGCCGAGGAGATAGCGGCCCCAGGCCGCCATGTTGATGCTGGTCAGGTAGACAACGGCGGCAGCGACCAGGAAGATGCCGACCGTCCCGAGCAGGGCATTGATGACCGCATCGGATTGATAAAACGACAGGATCGGGGCGATGAACAAGCCTTCCACCACGGAGAAAACGGCAAACAGCCCGACCGCCAGGCCGGTGTTCTTGCTGTTTGCGGTCGCCTGGATGCCGAAGATCAGCCCGAGCGCAACGATGAAGTAGAGGAACCACGGAAGAGTTGGCACAACCCCGGAGTAGTAGGTGATCACGCCTCCGGCCGTCAGCGCCAGTGAGAGCGCCAGCCAGCCCATCGTCCGACTGAGCAGCGAGCGCTCGACCTGCGTCTGACTCTGGAGCATTTCGTGCGGCAGCATCGCTTGGAACCTACCACACCGAGAGGCGGGCTACACTATCGCCTTTTCTTATACTGGGGCTGCCAATGAAGATCGTGATTGGCCGGCTCTCCGTGCTGACCTGCGGCCTGACGTTGAGCCTTCTCGCGGCGTGCGCCGCGCCCCAGAGTCCGACCGCGACCCCGACGCCAACACCGAGCCGTCCCGGCCCCGCCATGGTGCAGGTCGAGAATTCGATCCTCGCTCGGCCTCAAGCCGGGCTGCAGCAGGCTGACCTGGTCTACGAGTACCTCGCCGAAGGCGGGATCACCCGCATGACCGTGATCTATTTCAAACCGTCGGGTAGCCAGCGGATCGAGCCGGTACGCAGCGCCCGCCCGGTCACGATTCGCCTTTGGCATGCCTACCATGGCGTGATCTTCTTTTCGGGCGCCAATCAAAAGGTCTTGGACATGATCGCGGCGGAGCACATCCCGGCGCTCAGCGAGAGCAGCGATGGCGGCATTTACTTCTCCCGCGACCCGAATCGACGCGCGCCGCACAACCTCTATACCGACGGCGACCGCCTGGCCCAGGGCGTGCAGAAGTACGCGCCGCGTGTCACCTACCAGTTGCCGGCGCCGGGAGCCCCGCCCGCGAGCCCGGCCCCTGCGCTGGCCAACCGTGTCGTCTTCGACCAGACGAACTTCCACCGCGTGACCTACACCTACTCCGCCGCGGACACCGCTTACTCGTATGGAACAGAGCTGGGCCCCTTGATCGACAAGAACACGGGGCAGCCGATCAAACCGGTGAACGTGATCGTGATCCAGGTGGCGCATCACGACGCCGGCTTCACCGACGTGCTGGGCGCACCGGCGGTCGATTTCGATTTGCAGGGGACCGGTCCGGCCGACGTCTTCAGCCAGGGCCATCGGTACACGGCGAAGTGGGACCTTACGGATCCCGAGCAGCCATTGAAGATCCTCGGGGCCGACGGCAAGCCGATGCATTTGCCGGCCGGCCTGACCTGGATCCACCTGGTGGATCCGGGCACCCCGATCACCGTCTCCTGAGGTAGACTCGGCGCAACAGGCGCTCGAGGGCCGGCTACCGCAAGGTGCCGGCCGTTTTCGTGTCTAGCGCCCAAGCCCACGAAATCAGTACGCTACATGCATGGTGATCACGACGCGGTTCGAGCTCGCCGCCCCGGTAGAGGCCGCTTGGGCCTACCTTCTCGATGTGCCGAAGATCGCCCATTGTGTGCCCGGCGCATCCCTCACGCAGGTGATCGACGACAAGATCTACGAGGGCAAGGTCGAGGTCAAGCTGGGGCCGATCGGCGTTTCGTACAAAGGTCAAATCACCATCGAAAGCAAGGACGAGACGACGCACACGGTGAGCATCAAGGCCGCTGGCAACGAAACCCGCGGGCGGGGCGGCGCGTCAGCGACCATGACGGCGCAGCTCGAGCCGAGTGAAAAGGGGACCAGCGTCGTGATGAACACCGACCTGGCGGTGAGCGGCGTGGTAGCGCAGTTCGGACGCACCGGCATCGTGCAGGAGGTCGCGCAGCGGATGGCCCAGCGGTTTGCAAGTTGCATCGACCAGGAGCTGAAGGCCGCGGCCCTCGCCTGATCGCCGGGATCCTGCTCGCTGCGGGATTATCGACTCGATTCGGTCGCCAAAAGCTGCTCCAACCCTACCGGGGTGAGCTGCTGGTTCGGAAAACCGCGCGCTGTTTCCTGGAAGCGGGTCTTCAACCGGTCGTGGCCGTGGTATCGAGCGACGCCGCGTTTGGGGACGCGCTCGCAGGGCTGCCGCTGACGATGATCGAGAACGCCCATCCCGAAGATGGAATCAGCAGCTCGATCGCGGTCGGGCTGGCCGCGTTGCCGGAAGCGACGAGCGCCGCGTTGATCGGCGTCGCCGACCAACCGTATCTCACGGTCGAAGCGGTTGAGCAGTTGGTCCGCGCGTTTTCGCCGGGGCGCATCGTTGTGCCTCGCTTTGGCAATCATCTCGGCAACCCACCGGTGTTCGATCGTCGATTCTTCCCCGACTTGATGAAATTAGGCGGCGATCGTGGAGGCCAGGTGGTCGTGAGCGCCCATCCGAGCGCCGTCATCGAGGTCAGCCTCGCGGAAGAGATCGGCGACGATGTCGACCGTCCGGAAGACTGGCCGGACTAGTGGCCGATCGCGAGCCGGAGGTGCGCGGAGCCGGCGGTCAGCGCCCAGAGCATGCTGCCCAGCAGGATCGCATCCATCCGCCAGCCATAAAGGCTGCCCGCAGCCGCCGCGCTCTCGAGAAGTGAATGCAGAGTGCTCATGTCGTCATATCCACGCCTGAGGCGGCTGTTGCTGGTTTCAGCATCGCGCGGTTGGATGAGCACCGACGCTGAAGGGGATGAGAGGACGCTGAGAACTTGACCACGACGCCAAAGGCCCGGCTGGCCACGCTCGGCGACGCCCCGGCCATCGCCCAGATCTACAACCAGGGCATCGAGGACCGGACGGCCACCTTTGAGACCGAGCCGCGAAACGCCGGGGCGGTCGAGCAGCTGCTGGCGACACGAGCGAGCCGTTATCCCGCAGTGGTCGTCGAGGACGGTAACCGCGTCCTTGGCTTCGCCTGGACATCCGAGTACCGGCCTCGGGCCGCCTATGCCGGCGTGGCGGAGTTCGCCGTGTACGTCGCTCGCGATTCGCGCGGTCGGGGCGTTGGCCGGCGAGCCATGGAGGCATTGATCATGGAAGCCGAGCGGCGTGGTTTCTGGAAGTTGGTGTCGCGCATCTTTGTTGAGAACTTGGCGAGCCGCCGCCTATGCGCAGCGCTAGGGTTTCGCGAGGTCGGCGTCTATCGCCGGCACGGCCAACTTGACGGCAAGTGGATGGACTGCGTGATCGTTGAGCGCCAGCTGGGGGCCGCCGCGCGCGACTAGCTCAGCGATTGTTGGTGGACGAAAAACTTACGACAGACAGCTGTCGTAACCATCCCTCAGGATGGAAGTATGGCCGCGTCAGGCGCTCGCGCTGGGAGTCCCGTTGCGCAGGTGAAAGCTCTGATTGGACGGCTGCCTGCCTGGCTCTGCCAGGTCGACGAAAGCGATCTCGGCGAAGCGCTGGTCGAAATCCGCGAGTCGGTCGTGCAGCTCGAGGCGGCCTTCGCCAGCGGGCTGCGACGCTTCGACAAGTCCGGTGAATACAAGGCCGACGGTGCCCTGTCACTCATTGATTGGTTGCGCTGGAAGGGAAAGCTGTCCGGCGGTGCCGCGATGGAGCGGGTCACGATTGCGCGCCAGCTGGAACAACTGCCGCAGACTCGGCAGGCGTTTGCCCGCGGCGATGTCGGCTACCAGCACGTGGCCCTGCTGGCGCGGACCGCTGAGAAAGTCGGCGCGGCGGCGGTCCAGGGCGAAGAGCCGAATCTCTTGAAGGCCACGGAAACGATGGACCCGAGCCAATTTGCCGGCGTGACCAAAGCGTTCGAATATCGCATCGATCACGCGGCGGCGCTGGGCGAAGCCAACCGCGCGTACACGCGCCGCTACCTACATATCAGCGAGGTAAAGGGCGGGCTGGTCCATCTGGAAGGCCTGCTCGATGCGGAAGGCGGCGCGACGCTCAAGACGGCGCTCGCCGCCCTGATGCCACCGCCCGGAAAAGACGCCGATCGGACGCCGGGGCAGCGCCGCGTCGACGCCCTGGTCGAGCTGGCGCGTCGGCCGCTCGCTGGCAGCAAGCTCGGCTCTGCCGGCGGCCAGCGGCCGCATTTGATCATCACAGCCAGCGCCGAGACCCTGGCCGGGATTCCCGGCGCGCCGCCCGCGCAGCTGGACGGCGTCGGACCGATTCCGATCGAAACTGCGCAGCGGCACGCGTGCGATGCGTCCGTCAGCTGGCTGTTGGGACAGGCCGAGCTTGAAAGCGAAACGAGCCACGCCCACCAGCGGATCCCAGCGCCGACGCGCCGAGCACTCGTCGCTCGCGACCGCGGTTGCGTGGTCAACCATTGCAATCGACCCGCCGCGTGGTGCGACGGACACCACGTGGTCTGGTGGACGCGTGGTGGGAAGACGGCGCTGGACAACCTGGCATTGGTGTGTGGCCGCCATCACCGGATGCTGCACGAAGAAGGCTGGATGCTGGAGCGAAAGGATGGGCGCTGGCTGGCAAAACCGCCGGTGCAACGGGTTCCGGCGACTGCCAGGTCAGCCTGATAAACGTCCGGCTGTGCTGAAACGTCCGGCTGGCTGTGTTCCGTGGTCAGCCCGCGGTGCGCGCCTCGGGAAGTGATGTCGCGTCCGTCTGCTCGACCAAGCGCAGAAAGCGCTCGACAAGCGCGGCATCCCATTGCTTTCCCTCACCCTGGCGTAAGGTGCGGATCACCTCGTCGCGCGAACGGCGGGGACGGTAGGGGCGATCATTGCTCATCGCCACGAAGGCATCGGCAATCGCGATGATGCGTGCGAACAGGGGGATGTCTTCACCACCGAGTCCATCCGGATAGCCGGCGCCGTCGATCCGTTCATGATGGTGCCGAACCGCGGGCAGAACGTCTTCGGCGCTTGGCAGCGCGGCGAGAATCTCTTCCCCGACTATCGGATGACGTTTCACCTGGCTGAATTCGCCGGGGTCGAGGCGGCCCTGCTTCGAGAGGACGTCGACCGGGACGCTCACGGTGCCGACGTCATGCAAAAGCGCAGCACGGTACAGCAGCGTCAACTGGTCGTCGGGTAGCTCGAGGGCGGTGCCGAGCTGCATCGCCCAATGGGCTACTTTTTCCGAGAGTCCAGCGCTGGTGTGGTCACGGTCCTCGACGGCGCGGGCGAGGGTAACGACCACGCTCTCGAGCTTGTTGAGCTGCCTGTTCAGCCCAGCGATGCGCAGCTGGACGCGCGTCAGGGCCAGTAGCCGGGCGCGGTCGAACGGCTTGACCGCCACGTCATCGGCGCCGGCCTGGATGGCGCGCTCGCGCTGGACCTCGTCATCGCTGGACATCAGGAGCACTACCGGGATGTCCCGGGTGGCGGGCGCCTGCTTGATCGCCCGGCAGACCTCGAAGCCATCCATATCGGGGAGCACCGCCTCGCAAAGGACGAGGTTGCACTCGTGCGCGGCCAGCGTGCGCAACGCCGCGGCCCCGTCGCCGGCGGTGATGACGCGGTATCCGCCGCGCTCGAGCAAGGTGCGCAGTTCTCGCTGGCTGGCATCCTCGTCATCGGCTACCAGGACGGTCGCCATGGGAGCTTGAGACTGAAGGTTCTTCATGTTGCTGTCTTGAGAAGCGCGGACAGCTTGCTGAAGTCGCGCTCCGCCGCCATCCGCATGAGGGCGAAGGCGCGGTCCTGCTCACCACGATGACGAAGCACCTCCGCGTACATGGCGCAAACCTCACTGAGCTTTCCGGCGGCCTGGCGATCGAGCAGCATCCTGGTTGCGGTCCGAAAGCGACGGTCGGCGACCACCGGATGGCCGAGGCGTTCAGCGGCGGCCCCCTCGATCGCAGCTGCGAGGGCCTGGTGCAGATGATCCTGTGCTCGCTCCGCGGCGCGCTGGCTTTCTCGCGCCAGCTGCAATGCATCGGGATCGTTACCCGCGTCGAGGGCGTATCGGGCCAGCGCACCGGCGGCGACGCCGATTTCGAAGTCATCGCCCAGTTCACGGGCGCGCGCAACGCATCGAGACTGAGCATCCCACGCGTCGGTCTTTCGTCCGGCAGCGTAATGGACGTCGCCGATGTTGTTGAGAATCCGATTGGCCGACCGCTCCTGCCCAATGCGGGCGTGGATCTCGAGGGCGCGATTGCAGTGCTCGATCGCCTCATCGAAAAGGCCCTTGGCCCGCGCGGTGACGCCGAGGGACATATGTGCATTGGCGATTCGAAAGAGGCTCTCGGCGTCAGTCGCCGCCTCGAGCGCCTGCAGTGAAAATTGGTGCGCCGACTCCAGCTGGCCCAGGCCCCAGCAGGAGCGGCCGAGGTTGGTGAGCACCCGGGCTCGCAGCGCGGGATCGGCGTGCTTGGCGCGCTCCAGCCAGTACACGGCCCGACGCCCTGCCTCGACGCCGAAGTTGAACTGCTCTTGCTCGTTGAGCACCGTGGCAATCTCCGTGTAGATCGCCCCGTTTAGCTCGGGGTCGTCGAGCGGCGCATCGGCGGCGGCCGTCTGCAGCGCGACGAGCGCCTCGGGCAGGCGCTCGAGCCGGTCCAGTGCCATGCCTCGGATTCGCTGAAGGTCGGCGCGTTCGTTGGCGGTCCGCGCGAGCGGGCCGGCTTCGTCGACGAGGGCGAGGGCGTGCGCCGGTTCCCTGGCTTTGATCGCGAGCTCGGCGCTCTTGCGAAGGTAGGTGAGCTCCATCGGCGAGGGATCCCCGGTGAAGTGTCCGAGCGGCATCCCCAGGCGCTCGGCGATGAGGCGGAGCTTGGCGAGCGAGGGCGTCGCGCGGTTGCACTCGACCTGGCTGATGAACCCCTTGGTCGCCACCCCGCGCGCCAGCTGTTCCTGCGTCAGTCCTCGGGCCAGCCGCGCTTGTCGAAGACGCTCACCGACCGAGTTCATAAAGCCACCAAGGAGTATAGCTCCACTACACCACTTACCGAAAGTATATTGACACGGCGTGCAACCGGGTGTTAAATTCCGGCCAATCGGTCGGAGCACCGGCTGCCGACAAGGAGCCTGCTCATGAACCGATTCGTCGCTCTTCTCGTTGCCGTCGCGGCCGTCGTACTCGCCGTCGCCGACACCCTGCCTGGTGGCCATTAATCGAGGTTCCGGGGGCTTTGGAAGGGTGCTTGCCACTGGGCAAGCGCCCTCTTTCATTCAAGGCAAGCGACGCGGCGGCGACGTCTAGGGGGAAGCTTTAGGGGAGGCGCTCGGCGATGCGGCAGGCTGCAGCGCAGCCAGCTGCTTCAGGATGTCGCCGACTGTCTTGATCTCCTGAGCGTAGCCAGTGAAATCGCCGTTCGTCAGGTCTTTCTGCGCCTGGTCGTAGTGCGCCTTGGCCGAGGCAATCAACTGCGCAATGGTGCCGCTGAGTGGTGGCGTGGTCGGGCCACCTGGCGTGGTGGTCGGCGGCGCCTGGCCGAGCAGAGAAGCCAGCGCCTGGTCGAGCGTGTCTTCCATCACCACGTTCTGTCCGGTCGCGGCGATCACCTTCTTAAGCTGCGGCTTCTGCACGTTCGTCGACTCGAGGTAGACCGGCTCGATGTAGAGCAGGGAATTCTCGATCGGGATCACGAGCAGGTTCCCGCGGATCACACTCGACCCCTGGCCGGTTGCGTTGAGCAAGGCGAACTGCGACTTGATCACCGGCGCCTGGTCGATATTCGCCTCGATCTGCTGCGGTCCAGTGACCAGGCTGTCCTTGGGGAAGCGGAAATCGAAGAGCGTGCCATAGTCCGGCTGATCGGACCGCGCCGCCAGATAGGCGATCATGTTCGTCTTCCCGTTGGGCGTGTAAGGGAGGATGGTGACGAATTCTTCCTTGGGCTCACCTGGTAGTCGCATGATCACGTAGAAGGGCCGGATGGCCACTTGCGCGCCAGATTGCTGCTGGGTCTCCTTCGCGACATTCCACAGGTCCTCGCGGGTGTAGAAGACGGTGGGGTCGGTCATGTGGAAGTAGGTGAATCGCTCCGCCTGCAGGTTGAACAAGTCGCGCGGATACCGGATATGGGCCTGGAGTGCAGCCGGCATCTGGCTGAAGGGCTTGAACAGCCCTGGGAACATCGCGCTGTAGGTGTTGGCCAGCGCATCGCTGTTGTCAATCTGGTAGTAGGTGGTGGCGCCGGTGTAGGCATCGATCACGACCTTGACCGAGTTGCGCGCATAGTTGACGCCCGCAAACGGCCCGTTGGTATCGGGCGCCATATCGCTGTAGGGATAGTGGTCGGTAACCGTAAAGCCGTCGAGAATCCAGTACGCGTGACCGTCCACCACGACGATATATGGATCCTGGTCAAACTGCAGGAACGGCGTCAGAGCGGCCACGCGATCCTGAACGGCCCGGTTGAAAAGCACCTGCGTCTTTGACGTCAATTGCGGGCTGATCAGGATGTTGATGTCGCCGAAGCGAATCGCGAATGCCAGGCTTCGCAGCGCGGAGGACAGGGCGACGCCGCTGTTGCCGGTCCAGTGCGTGTACTGATCGGGCGTGAACGGATAATCGAACTCGGCCTGGCTCGAGTCGACCAGCACATAGTTGGTGGTATGACGCCCGAAGTAGATACCCGGCTGCGTGACCGCCGGGATCCCCTGGGGCGGAATGTTCTGCAGCGTCAGGACGGGATCGCCCTGGCTCGTGGCCTGGTTGGCCCGCGCGGCGACAACCCCATATCCGTGGGTGTATTGCAGGTGCGGCGCGACCCAACCACTGACAAAGTTGCCGAGCTTATCCGGATTGATCTCGCGTGCCGCCAGCAGTAGCTGCAGGTACTGATCGCCAATCTGGTAGCGGTCCACGGCAACCTCATTGGGATAGAACTGGTAGTAGCCGCGAAGGCTTTGCAGGTTCTCCAACGTGGACGGCAGCGCCAGCTGCGGATCCCATAGCCGGGCGTTCTGGACGGTCTGCGGATTTCGAGCCACCGCATCCGTCGTCAATGTGTCCGACGGCGTGAAGGGACGATCCTGGATGCTCGTCAAGCCGTAGGCCGCCCGTGTGAAGGCGATTTCATTTTTGATGTAGGGCGTCTCTCGCTGCAGCTCGCTGGGTGCGACCTGAAAGCGTTGGACGACACCGGGAAAGACCACCAGCAGGAGAAACGCCGCGCCCAGCCAGGCAACGAGTGCCGCCGGCAGGGGAGTGAGTCGCGCCCCGGCGGCGTTGACCAACAGGCCGATGGCGATCAGCACCATCAGCACCGTCATGATCCAGTAGGCAGGGATGCGGGCGGCGACATCCGCGTAGCCGATGCCGTAGACGAAGCCCCGCCTACTCAGCAGCAGCTCGTAAAGATCCAGTCGGTAATGAACCGCCAGCAGCGCGGCGAAGGCCGCCGCCAGCACGGAAAGGTGCCGAATCGCACGCGCCGGCAGGGCGAAGTTCTGCAAATTGGCTCGGGAGGCGTAGAGACCACCCACGCCGAGCAGCATCAGGATGACGACCCACAACAGCCAACCCCAGATGAATCGATAGAACGGCAGGGTAAACACGTAGAACGAAACGTCCTGGTGCCAGATCGGGTCCTGCACGTGGAAGGGCTTCTGATTGAGGAAGGCCAGAATCGTTTGCCACTGTCCGGAGGCCACCCGCCCGAAGATCAGGCCCAGCAGGAAAACGGCGAGCAGGGCGAGGATGGTCGAGGGCGCGGTCAGCGGTCGCTGGCGGATGCCGATCGACGAGAGGCGCCGGCCCGTGTTGGAGTTGAGCGCCAGCAGCACATTTGCTCCGGCGATCACCCAGAAGAGGATGGCGAAGATGAAGAAGGACCAGAGCTGGGCGGCGAAGCGCACGCCGAAGACGCTGCCGTAGCTGAGGGCGCGGAACCACAGGAAGTCTGTGTAGAGCGTCGCGAAGGGCTTGAGCAAGAACAGGATCAGCAGTACCAGCGCGATCGCGATGATCCAGAAGACCGCGCGCCGCGACACGCGGATAGTCGGGAAGCTCGGCTCCGTCGGGAGGCGACCGAAGGGTGACTCTCCACCCTCGAAGAATCCGCGAGGAGGAACGCGCCTAGACACCGGGAACCCGCGATCCGGACACGCCGACGAAAGCGGCGCGCCCCGGATACTGTGCGGTAATACCCACCTCTTCCTCGATCTGTAGGAGCCGATTGTACTTCGCGACTCGCTCCGACCGTGACGGCGCACCTGTTTTGATCTGCCCGGCGCCGGTGGCCACCGCCAGGTCGGCAATGAACGTATCTTCGGTTTCACCCGATCGGTGCGAGATCACGGTCGAGTAGCCGGCCTGCACCGCGGTCGCCATGGTCTCCAGCGTCTCGGTCAGGGTGCCGATCTGGTTGACCTTGATCAAAATGCTGTTGGCGATCCCTTCCTCGATACCGTGGCGCAGTCGAACGACATTGGTGACGAAGATGTCGTCGCCAACCAGCTGAAGGCGCTTGCCAAGCCGCTCCGTGAGCCGGCGCCAACCGTCCCAGTCGTCCTCGGCCAGCCCGTCCTCGATGGAGATAACCGGGTATCGATCGACCCAGCTTGCCCAACGATCAATGAGTTCGCTCGGGTCGAGGGTTCGACCTTCGCCCTGCAGCTCATAGCGTCCATTCCGGTAGAGCTCGGAGGCAGCCGGATCGAGGGCGATGAAGACCTCCTCACCCGGGCGGTGGCCGCTTCCCTCGATGGCGTCGACCAGCAACGACATCGCCTGCTCGTTGGTGTCGAGCTCGGGCGCGAATCCACCCTCGTCGCCCTGCCCGGTGCTCAGCCCCGCCTGGTGCAGGCTCTCTTTGAGCGCATGAAAGACTTCGGCGCCCCAGCGAAGCCCCTCGCGATAGCTCGGAGCGCCGGCCGGCACCACCATGAATTCCTGAAAGTCCACTTTGGTCTGTGCGTGCTTGCCGCCGTTGAGGATGTTCATCATCGGCACCGGCATTGAGAGTTCGCGCTTGCCCGCCAGATAACGATAGAGCGGCTGTTTAGCCGCCAGCGCCCCGGCCCGTGCGACCGCGAGCGAGGCACCCAGAATCGCATTGGCGCCTAGCCGTGATTTGTTGGCCGTGCCGTCCAGATTGATCAGCCGTTCATCGATGGCGCGCTGGTCAGCCGCGTCGGCCCCCCGCAGCGCCGCGGCGATCTCGTTGTTCACATGGCCAACCGCCTTGAGCACCCCCTTGCCCCGAAAGCGGGCCGCGTCACCATCGCGGAGCTCGACCGCCTCGTGTGCCCCGGTCGAGGCGCCCGACGGTACGGCGGCGCGGCCTAGCTCGCCGGACTCGAGCAGCACGTCCACCTCGACGGTTGGGTTGCCGCGCGAGTCGAGGATCTCGCGGGCGCGGATGCGGTCGATGCGGGCTCGGGTCAAAGGTCGTCGTCCTCCAGGCCGCCTGAACCATTCGATTCGCCATCACCCATTTCGTCGACCACCTGGTCGAGATCCTCGCCCAGCTCGTCGCCGCCCATTTCCTGGCCCATCTTCTTGGCCCAGCGTGCCATGCTCTTGGGGTCGTTCTCGTCGACGTCGGAAAGGTCGGCGCTATCGCTCAACCGATCGAGCCGGCTATCCTCGGACAGGACCTGGGCAGTGCGCGAGATGAGGCGCGTCAGGTGCCGGCCGCCGCAGAGTGGGCAGGCTGGCGAGGCTTCCACCGTGCCAAAGCTCCGAAAGAAAATCGACGGCCGCTTGCCGCAGTCCGAGCAGCGATATTCGTAAATCGGCATAGCGTAGTCCTAAACTTAGCGCATGGCAGAACAGCATCAGCGTTCCGAAGGCACCGAGCGCGTTCGCGAGGCGATCCGTGACGGCTTCACCATCATGCTGGGCGCGGCCAGTTGGGCATTCGAGCAAGGCGACCGCATGGTCGATACCTGGTTGCATCAAGGGGAGATGAGCCGCGAGGAGAGCCGCCGGCGGTTCGACGAGTTCACATCCAACGCCCGTCGTCGGGGCGAGGATCTCGGCCGGCGCGTCTCCAACAGCATGCGGTCATCGATGCCGGTCGCCACGCGTGATCAAGTCGCCAACCTGGAACGGCAAGTCGCGGAACTGAAGAGCGAGATCGAATCGCTGAAGGCCGGCAACCCAGTTACGCAGTGACGTAGCCGGGTGGGGGCGTCGTCCGGCGGCCCGTCGCGCTAACCGTGCTTCTTGTGGCGGCCCTGGCCTCCGCCGCCGCCACCACAATTCTCATCGCACCCCGCCGGTGCGGTGGGTTGCTGCGACTGCGCCACCCGGTCGGTCCCGGGCAGCAGGTAGGCGGTGTAGCCATTCGTCCTGACGGCCTGTAGCCCGTCCGGCACAGCAAACCAGCTGTCGGGCCGGCCGCTCAGCGCCTGCGTCATAAAGGCGTGAAAGATTGGCGCGGCGCCGACGATACCGGAAACGTGAAGCATCGGGCTGTGGTCCGCATTGCCAACCCAGACGGCGACCGCGAGGTTCGGCGTGAAACCAACGGTCAAGTTGTCACGGAAGTCATTGGTGGTGCCGGTCTTTGCCGCGACGTGGTGGCCGGGGATGACGAGGTCGCTGTTGGGCCCGAAGGCGAGCATCCGGTTGCGGTCGTTGGACAGCATGTCCGCCATGATGAAGCTCACCTGCGGGCTGAGCGCCGCCTGCTGGTTGGTTGTCGGATCGTATCGGTAGAGGGTCTGGCCCTGCGCGACGATGCTGAGGATGCCTTGCGGATGCCGGTAGGTTCCCTGGGCGGCCAGCGTGCTGGCACCGGCGGCCATGTCGATCAGCGGCACCTCGTAGCCGCCCAGCGTCAGGCTCGGCTGGTAGCTCGTGGCCGGCTGGGTCAGGGTCTCGACACCCATGCGCCGGGCAACATCGACAACGTGATCGATGCCGGTGCCGAGTTCGACCTTCACGGCCGGGATGTTGAACGAGTTGCCCAGCGCCAGCGGAATCGGCTGCCAGCCGTGATAGCGGCCGTCGTAGTTGTGCGGCGTATAGGTGCTGCCATCGGCGAGGCGGACGTTGATCGGCTGGTCGAGCACCCATGAGCCCATCGTGAATTTCTGGGTCTCGATGGCGGCGGTGTACGTGAAGATCTTGAACGACGATCCTGGTTGGCGAGGAATGATCGCCATGTTGTACTGACCGCCCGGCACCTCCGCGCCGGCTGACCCGACCATCGCCAGCACCCCGCCGGTCGCCGGGTCGACCGCCACCAGCGCACCATCGGTCACGTGCTGGCCCTGTAGCGCGAGGACTTTCTCGCGAACCTGGCGTTCGGCGATCGACTGGAGGTTCCAATCGAGCGACGTGATCACCGTGAGTCCGCCGCTTTTGAGCAATTCCTCGCCGTAGGTCTTCTCCAGTTGCGCCGCCACCCAGTGCACGAAGCCGGGCGCCTTGACGTCGTCGGACGTCGATGGCTTTTGCAAGGTGATCGCCTGCGCGGATGCGCTTCGAGCCTGCGCCGGCGTGATGTCGTGTGCCCGTACCATGGCGTCCAGCACCACGCGCTCTCGGGCTTTCGCGCCATTCAAATTCGTGTACGGATCCAACTCGGTGGGGGCTTGCGGCAAGCCGGCGAGAAAGGCGGCCTCCGCGAGTGAGAGCCGGCTGGCGGGTTTGGCGAAGTAGCTCTGCGCCGCCGCTTCCACACCGTAGGACCGGTTGCCGTAGTAGACGCGGTTGAGATAGGCCTCGAGGATCTGCGCCTTGGAGTACTGGTGCTCGATCTCGACCGCGAGGATGGCTTCGTCCAGCTTGCGCAGGATCGAACGGTCTCCTGAAAGATAAATATTCTTGACGAGCTGCTGGGTGATGGTGCTGCCGCCCTGGTCGAAGCGAAGATGCAGCAGATCATCGAGGCCGGCCTGACCGGTGCGGAGCAAGTTGAGGCCGCCGTGCTGGTAGAAGGTTCGGTCTTCGACGGCAACCGTCGCCTTCTGCATGGCGGGCGCGACCTGTTGCAGGGGCACGATGTGGCGCCGCTCGGATCCCTGGTGGATCTCGGCCAGCAGGATGGTTCCCGTCCGGTCGTAGATGCGCGTTGAAAGCGGCAGTCGGGCCGTGCTCAGATTCGCGGTCGAGGGAAGGCCGGCCCAGACGTAGAGCAGGCCCGGGAGCCCCACCAGGAACAGCGCCAGTAAAACGGCCGGCGCTAGCATCCAGGGGCGAAACCGGAGCCGTCGAGGCGATCGGACCGTCCGTCCGCAGTTGGAACAGTAGCGACTGTCGGGCTTGAGCGTGGCGCCACAGGTGGCGCAGAACGATCGCGTCGCCGCTGGGTACGTTCTATTCACGTTGAACGGTTAGATTATAGCGAGAGGCTCATAAAGGCCCCCGCTCTGCCCTCCCCCATGAACGGGCGAGGGTAAATCGAGAACTACGTCTGAAGGACCCGCGCCCCGAGGACGCCTTTGAGATGGGCTAACGCCCAGTGCTGCACCTCGTCGCCCGGATGGCCCGGCCCATCGAAGGTTTCGACCGCCGCGGCCGGCACCACCACGCGGTAATCGCGGTTGCGCAGGTCTGCCACCGTATGCAGGACGCAGATGTCGGTGCACACGCCCACGACGGTGACCTGTTCCGGCTGCGCCGCCCTGAGCCGTTCGTCGAGGTCGGTCTCGAAGAAACCGGAATAGCGCCGCTTGCGGATCAAGGTGGCGTCGTGGAGCAGGGGCTGGAGCTCCGGGACCACGTCCGACTCGATCGTGCCCCGCACGCAGTGGACGGGAAAGACTTCGAATTCGCGGTCGTTCGGATCGTGCGTATCGGCGAGGAAGATGAGGTGGTCACCGGACTTCAGACGCTCCTCGATGACCTCGCGGATCCGAGGAATGGCGGCGTCACAACGAGGGGAGGCGAGGTTGCCCTGCTTGCAAAAGCCGTTGAGGACGTCGACCACGATGGTGACGTTGGGCACGGCTAGGTCACCAGCTCGAGGCGCGGGTTCGGCCGGTAGCGGCGACCGACTTTGGCGCAGGGCCGTCCCTCGACCATGACCACATCCGCCGTGAAGTCGAAGTTGCCCTGGAAGAAGGCGCTGCCGATGCCGTAGGCATCGACCGGGACATGCTCGCGCTCGAAGCGCTCGATCTTGTTGACGTTGAAGCCGCCGCTGACCACGATCTTGACGTGCTGGAAGCCCTCGCGGTCCAGGGCGCGGCGAACGAGCTGACAGAGCTGGGGGTTGACGCCTCGCGGGTCGAAGTCCCCCATCAGCTTCTGGACGCTGACGTCCACCATGGTTTCCGACGTATCCAGCCGGACCCCCCACAGGCGATCTTTGAGCGCCCGTGCCACCTCCAGCGACGTCCGGACACAATCGTTCTCGAAATCGACGAGGACGACCAGGTTGATGGACGGGTCGACATACTCGGCGTACTTTCGTGCCGCGAGCACCGTGTCTCCGTTGTAGGCGGCGATCAACGAATGGGGGACGGTCCCGGTCCCCTTGCCGCCCCACCAGGCCGCTTGCGCATCGGTCGAGACCCCGATCGCGCCGGAAACGTACGCCGCGTAGCCGTCCCCGGTCTGCACCAGGTGATGATCGTGCCGAGCCGGAAAGAAAATGATCTGCTTGCCCTTGGCGGCGTCGACCACCCGGCGCACGTTGGTGGCGACCTTGGTGCGGCGCGTGAGGACGCCCAGGTACACGGTCTCGAGCCGGGCGAAGAGCGAATAGTCGCCCTCGATCGTCATCACGGTTTCCCAGGGCGCTACCTCGTCGCCGTCGTAGAGGGCGTGCACTCGTAGCTGGGAGAAATCCTCGGAACAGAGCTTGATAATGGCGATCGCCTCATCCATGCCGCCGATCACAGCCTGTTGCTTCTGGAAGACCTGCATCAGGGCGTGGGTGTGGCGCTGATCCGCGCGCATCACGTCGACGGTGCGATTGAAGTAGACGTCGCTGTAATAGCCTTCGCGGATTCGCGCCACCGGCAAACGAAAGACCGCCGGATCCAGGCGCTCTCGCCGGCGGACAGGCGTGTCGGATGGGGCTGTGGTTGCCACCTGAGTGACTAGATGTTAAGAGGTAGCGCCGATTTTGCGGTAGCGCTGGTAGCGTTCTTCCACCAGCCGGTCGGTGTCGATGGCTTCGAGGCTTTTGAGGTGACGGCGCAGCGCGGCGCCGGCCGCATCGGCCGCGACCCCGTAATCGTTCTGCGCGCCCCCCGGCGGTTCGGGAATGATCTCATCCGCGAGTCCGAGACGCTTCAGGTCGGCGGCCGTGAGCTTCAGCGCGTCGGCAGCCTCAACCTTCTTTGCGATATCACGCCAGAGGATCGAGGCACAGGCCTCGGGCATGGCGACGCTATAGATCGAGTGCTCCATCATCAGGAGGCGATCGCCGACGCCGATCCCGAGCGCGCCGCCGCTGCCGCCCTCGCCAATCACCAGCGTCAGGATCGGGATCCGCGCCGCCGAGAGCGCCACCAGGTTTTCCGCGATCGCCCAGGCGATGCCACGCTCTTCGGCGCCGGCCCCCGGGAATGCGCCCGAGGTGTCGACGAAGGCCACGATCGGAAACTTGAAGCGTTCTGCCTGACGGACCAGGCGGAGTGCTTTGCGATAACCCTCGGGGTTGGCCATCCCAAAGTTGCGCATCGCGCGTTCCGAGGTGGTGCGGCCCTTCTGCTGGGCGATCACCATGATGGTTTGCGAGTCGAAGCTGGCCGGCCCGCCGATGATGGCGTGATCGTCGCCGAACACCCGGTCGCCGTGGAGCTCTAAGAAATTGCTGAAGATGGCGTGGATGTAGTCGAGCGCGTACGGCCGGTCTGGGTGGCGGGCCAGCTCGACCTGTTCCCAGGTGGCGGCAGCGACGGTTCCGTTGTCGCTCACCGGGTGACGGCGGGAGCCGGGGCAACGGTCTTGACCTGCCCCCGCTGCAACTGGAGGTCGGGGCCGGCCCCATTGGGCGCATAGAGATCAAGTAACTGACGCAAGACGGCGGGCAACTCCGGCCGGGGCACCACAAGATCGATCATGCCGTGCGCCAGCAGGAACTCCGAGGTCTGGAAGCCATCGGGCAGGGTTTCGTAGGTAGCTTGCTGGATCACCCGCGCCCCGGCAAAGCCGATCATCGCGCCGGGCTCGGCAATGATGACGTCGCCCAGCGAGGCGAAACTCGCGGTGACGCCGCCCATGGTTGGATCGGTCAGGAGTGAGATGTAGGGAACACCGGCGGCCGCCAACCGCCCGAGCGCCGCTGAAGTCTTGGCCAACTGCATCAGGGAGAGCATGCCCTCCTGCATGCGGGCGCCGCCCGAGGCCGAGATGATGAGCAACGGTAGCCGGCTCTGCGCGGCACGCTCGATGCCGTTGGTGATCTTCTCGCCGGTGGCCGCTCCCATGCTGCCCCCCATGAAGGCAAAGTCGAGGACGACCAGCACCAGACGATGCCCGGCGAGCAGGGCCTCCCCCCAGGTGACGGCCTCGTTGGCGCCGGTGGTGGCCCGGCTCTGCTCGATGCGCTTGGCATACGGCTGCGAGTCGGTAAACCCGAGGACGTCGGTCGCCGTGATCGCCTGATCCTCTTCGCGGAACGAACCCGGCTCCACCAGCATCGCGATACGCTCCGGCGCACGAAGGCGAAAGTGATAACCGCACCGATAACAGACGCCCAGGGCGGCGGTCAGGCGTGCCGGCTCGAGCGAGGTGTCGCATTTGGGACAGATGAGCCGGTCGATCTCTTCGCCGACGCCGGCCCGTGGCGACGGCAGAGCGACGTACCGTGTCTTGGGACGAAACATGGGTTAGGCCGCGACCCTGACGGGCGCGCCTTCCCATTCGATCACGCAGGCACCCCAGGTCAACCCGGCGCCGAAGCCGACCAGGACGAGATTGTCGCCGCGCTTCAACCGGCCGGCGGCCACCGCATCCTTGAGCGCCAGCGGGATGGAGGCGGTCGAGGTGTTGCCATAGTTCGCGATGGCGTTGACCATGATGTCGCCGCTGACGCCGAGCCGCTTGCCGGCCGCCTCGATGATGCGGGCGTTGGCCTGGTGAGGGACGATCAGCTTGACGTCCTCCAACCGGACGTTCGCTTTGTCGAGCGCCTCCAGCGTCGCCTGCGCCAGGATCTCGGTGGCAAAGCGGAAGACCTTCCGCCCGTCCATGCGGATCTCCGGGCGACCGCGTCCCTCCGGACCATCGGCGCCGGGCGCGACATAGATCAGATCGCCGCCCGCGCCGTCCGAGCCGAGCACGCAGGACTTGATACCGGCGCCGTCGACGCCCGGTCCGAGGACGACCGCGCCGGCGCCGTCACCGAAGACGACGCAGGTGCCGCGGTCCTTGAAGTTGAGGATCTTGGTCAGCGTTTCGCTGCCGATCACGATCGCTTGCTTCGACTCACCGCCGCTGACGAAGCGATCGGCCACGCTCATCGCAACGAGAAAACCGGTGCAGGCCGCCTGCACGTCGAAGGCCGGGCCATGGGCCCCGAGGCGTTCCTGCACGCGCGAGGCAACCGAGGGATACATCGAGTCCGGGGTGGAGGTGCTGCAGATGATGAGGTCGGTGTCCTCCGGACGCAAGCCGGCAACTCTCAAGGCGTCCTTGGCGGCCTCGGCGGCCAGATCCGTCGCCGTTTCGTTGACGGCAGCGATCCGCCGCTCCACGATCCCGGTGCGCTCGCGGATCCAGGTATCGGAGGTCTCGACCATTTTTTCGAGGTCGGCGTTGGTCAGGATGCCGGACGGAACATAGCTGCCGACCGACTTGATGCTGGTAAGCATGCGTCTCCCCGGCTAAAGAATCTAGCCAGTATATACCGGCATCTCCGCACTGGTTACGGCTTTTCACCGACCGTCAACAGGACCGTTTCTACGAAAGAACCGTGACCTGGACGTGCCGTTCCCGGGGGCCGTCGAAGTCCGCGAAATAGATGCCCTGCCAGCGCCCGAGCGCCAGCCGTCCATTCCGGACCGGCACCGTCTGCGACGTCCCCACCAGCGAGGCCTTGATGTGCGCCGCCGCGTTGCCCTCCGCGTGCCGGTAGCCGTTCTCCCAGGGCACCAACGCCTCGAGCGTGTTGAGAATGTCTCGCAGGGCCTCGGGGTCGGCGTTCTCATTGATGAAGACGCCCGCGGTCGTATGCGGCACGTAGATCTGGCAGAGGCCGGTTTCCAGACCACTCTCGCGGACCACCTGCTGCACCCGGTCGGTGATGTCGATGGCATCGGCGCGCTTACCCGATTGGATCGTCAGGGTGTCGGTTTTCGCCGCGCTCGCCACGCACGACATCGTAACAACGCCTCCCGCCGGCTCCCAAGTCGGAGACCGGCACCCGATAATGGGCCGACGTGTCACGCGACCTGCCGATCGGCAACGGATCCCTGCTGGTCACCTTCGACCGCCATTACCAGCTGCGCGACATCTATTATCCGCGGGTCGGCCAGGAGAACCACACCAGCGGCGAACCGTGCCGCTTCGGGATCTGGGTGGATGGACGGTTTAGCTGGCTGGACGACCCGGCCTGGTCGCGCAATCTCGTGTACATGGCAGACACGCTGGTCACGAACGTCACCTTGCGGCACCCCGATCTCCTGGTCAGCCTGACCTTCAACGACGCCGTCGACCTGGGTCGCGACCTGTTGCTGCGGCGCGTGCGCGTGCTGAACGAGGGGGCCGAGCGAGAGGTCCGGCTCTTCTTTCATTTCGACTGGCACATCTACGGCACCGAGGTGGGCGACACCGTCATGTACTACCCGGCGGTCAAAGGGCTGGTCGCCTACAAGGGCCAACGTTGCTTCGCCGCCTGCGGCCAGGTTGGCGATCGGATCGGACTCGACGGTTATGCCTGCGGCAAGAAGGATGTCGGCGGCGCGCAGGGAACCTGGCGCGACGCCGAGGATGGCGAGCTGGGCAACAACCCGATCGAGCAAGGCTCGGTCGACATGACGGTGGCGCTGAACCTGGGCCGCATTCCGCAGGGCCAGGCCGGGACCGCCTACCAGTGGCTGATCGCCGCCCGCAATCTCGGCGAGTTGCAGACGGTCGCCGACGTCGTCACGCTGCGCGGACCAGAGGCCTTTCTCGAACGAACGCGCTCTTACTGGATCGCCTGGGTCAACAAAGAGGAGCGCGAGTTCGCGGATCTCTCGCCCGAGATCGCCGACCTCTATCGACGCTGCCTGCTGGTGGTCCGTACCCAGATCGACAGCGGTGGCGCGGTGCTCGCGGCCAACGACACCGACATCATCAAGTTCGCCCGCGATACCTATAGCTACATGTGGCCGCGCGACGCCGCGCTGGCGGTCTACGCCATGGACCAGGCCGGCTACGTCGATGTTCCCCGACGATTCTTCGAGCTCTGCGCACGGATCGTCACCAAGGAGGGCTACTTCCGCCACAAGTACACCCCCGCGGGGGACCCGGGGAGCAGCTGGCATCCCTGGGTCGACGCCACCGGAAAGCCGCAGTACCCGATCCAGGAGGACGAGACCGGCTTGGTGTTATTCGCGCTCTGGCAGCACTACGATCACCACCGCGACTTCGAATTCTTCAAGGCCTACTACCGGCCGCTGATCATCCTGGTGGGCGATTTCCTGGCGAGCTACATCGACCCGCTCACCGGCCTGCCGCAGCCCAGCTACGACCTCTGGGAAGAGCGCCGCGGGGTGATGTGCTTCACGGTCGCGACGGTCTGGGCCGGGTTGCAGGCTGCCGCCAACTTTGCCGCGCTCTACGGCGAGACGGCGCTGGCCGACCGCTACCGCGGCGTGGCAGACGGCATCAAGCAGGGGACGCGGAAGTTCCTGTTCGACCCGGAGGCGAACCGGTTCCTCCGCCGGATCTATGTCCGGCCGGACGGCACCACCGCGCGCGACCTCACCATCGATTCGAGCGTCTACGGGCTCTGGTACTTCGGCATGTTCGCGGCCGACGATCCGCAGATCGTGAGCACCATGAAAGGGGTCTACGACCGGCTGTGGTGCAAGACCGAGCTGGGCGGGATCGCTCGCTATGAAAACGACTGGTACTACCAGGTAAGCCAGGACATCGCCAACGTTCCCGGGAACCCGTGGTTCATCTGCACCATGTGGTACGGGCAGTGGCTGGTCAGCCAGGCGCGCACCCTGGACGACCTGGTGCCGGCGAAGGACATCCTGGACTGGGTGGCCGGTGCCGCCCTGCCGAGTGGCGTGCTTTCCGAGCAGCTCGACCCTTACAGCAAGGTGCAGCTTTCAGTCTCGCCCCTCACCTGGAGTCACGCCACCGTGGTCTCCCTCGTACACGAGTACGTGCGCAAGCGCGCCGCCCTGACCACGACCGGAACCCCAGCGCCCCGACGGCTCGCCTGACTTTAGGCTCTCGACTAGGGCCAAGACCCGATGTTTCGCCTCGCGTGGCTTTGTTATCCTCGACTGCGTGCGCGGCGTGATTGCGGCGATCAAGGCAGACTTCGGTTGCCTGCTCGTGGCCACGCTCTTCATCATCATCATGGCGTCGACGGTCATCTTTGCGACCATCCTGACGCCGCCAGCCCATAACCCCTTCGTGTAATGGCTGCTGACTTTCGCCGTCTGGTCCAAGACAGCCGCGAGATGACGCGGCGCAGCTTCCTGGCGATCGCCGGCTGGGCCGGCTTCACCGTCGCCAGCCTGATCGCGCTCTACCAGAGCGTCAAGTGGCTCTACCCCAATGCGACCTACGAAGACCCGCCCGCTTTCAAGGCTGATCCGCCGAGCGCCTACGCGGTCGGCTCGACCACCGTGATCATCGACAAGCGGGTCGTTATCAATCACGATCCCAACGGCTTCTACGCGATCAGCCTGATCTGCACCCATCTGGGGTGTACCCCTCGGTATTTCCCGGACGCCACCAGCGACCTGGTGGAGGCGGGAACGCAGATCGCCAAAGACCCGGACACGGGTCAGCAAGCGACCAAGGCGAATCCCGTCCTGCCGGGCTTCAAATGCCCCTGCCATGGCAGCCGCTATTTTCGTGACGCGGTCAACTTCTTTGGGCCGGCGCCCCGGCCGATGGACCGGGTCCACGTCGAAGTGGCCCCGGATGGGAAACTCTTGATCGACCGTTCGGTCATCGTCGATCGCTCGTTCCGACTGAAGGTCTAACCAGCTAACCGGGAGGGTTCATGAGCGTCATTCGCGCCGCGATCGACGAAATGTTCTCCATCGTGGGACAGATGGTCGGTTCCGTCTTCCGACACGGGCTGCCACTGACCGACAAGATCGCGGCTCGCACGGCGCTCACCAACTTCGTGCTTCATATTCACCCGGTCCGGGTGCGCCGCTCGTGGATCCGGATGTCCTACACCCTCTGCCTGGGTGGTCTGTCGTTTTTCTTGTTCATCGTGCTGACCGTGACCGGGCTCTACCTGATGTTCTATTACGTGCCCTCGACCAACCATGCCTACCAGGACATGCGAGACCTCCAGTTCGTGGTCACCTTCGGCGGGCTGATCCGCAACATGCATCGCTGGGCGGCGCATGCGATGGTGATCACCGTCTGGCTGCACATGGCGCGCGTCTTTTTGACCGGCGCCTACAAGAAGCCGCGCGAGTTCAACTGGGGCGTCGGCACCCTGCTGTTGTTGATCACGCTGCTGCTCAGCTTCACCGGCTACCTGCTGCCCTGGGACCAGCTCTCCATCTGGGCGGTCACGGTCGGTACCAACATGGCCAAGTACGCGCCGATCGCCGGTCCCTACACGCGCTACCTGCTGATCGGCGGCCGGGTGGTCGGTGACAACGCGCTTCTGCGCTTCTATGTCTTGCATGTGGTCGGACTGCCGCTGGCGGCGTTCCTGCTGATGGTGGTCCACTTCTGGCGGGTTCGAAAAGATGGCTTCAGCGGGGGGCTGTAGGTAAGCATGGCCACCGAAGCGCGCGACCGGATCGCCGCTCGCGACCGGGTGGAAGCGCGCCGGCGCCAGGTCGAGGCGCCCTCGACCGTGCGCGACGACAGCGACGACGAGATGATCGTCTCCTTCCCGGAATTCGTCTTCAAAGAGTTCATCGTCGCCGTCGGTATGACGGTCTTCTTGATCCTGGTTTCCATCTGGTTGCAGGCGCCCCTGCTGGGCAAGGCCAACCCGGGTATGACCCCGAATCCCTCCAAGGCGCCCTGGTACTTCCTCGGCTTGCAGGAACTGCTCTCGCGGTTCCCGCCGCTGATGGCGGGGGTCGCCTTCCCGACCTTCGTGATCGTGCTCATGATCCTGGTCCCATTTCTCGACCGCAATCCGAGCCGGCGGCCGTCGGAACGCAAGCTCGCCATCATTCTTTTCGCGCTCTACACCACCGTCGTGGTGGCCCTCGTGCTCATCGGCACCTTCTTCCGCGGCCATGAGTTCATCTGGGACTGGGGCTGGGTGCTCGGAAACCCCCAGACCTGCGGCGGGAAGCCGTGCTAGGACGCGCCTTCCTGGTGGTGAGCGTCGCCTTCCTGGTGCTGCTCGGCTACGCCTTCTACCAGGACCTGAGCCGCCCCTGGGCCCCGATCCAGCAAAAGTACGCGGCGCAGTACGGCCAGGACTTCCCCATCCAGGTCCAGCAGCTCTTTCCCAAGGTCCAGGTCAACGGCCAGTTCATGGTGGAGCGCTGCATCACCTGCCACGTGCCCGACATCCAGAAGATCGGCCCCCAGGAAGCGGCCAAGCGGCTCGGCCCCAACCATCCGTCCGTGATCAGCGACACCGTCTTCGCCAAGTATGGGCAGGACACGCTGGTCTGCCGCCCGGTGACGGCCGCCGCCAGTCCGTCGGCGAGCCCGACGGCGTCGGCCTCTGCGTCGCCGTCGCCGAAGGCGTCCCCGTCGGCGAGCGCCTCGCCGTCAGCCACGCCCGCGCCGCCGGCCGCCGCCACCACCACCACCGCCGCCAGTTGCCTCGATCCCAACGCGAAGCCGTACTACGTGCTCGATGCCAACGGCAAGGTCGTGAACGACCCGACGACAAACAAGCCGGTGGTGGCGCAGCTCACCGGGTTCATTCCCAGCGCCTACAAGGGGCTGGGCATCGACGAGAGTGGCTGCATCATCTGCCACAACGGCAACCGCCAGGCGACTGACCAGGCGGGGGCCCATCAGAACCTGGTCGCGAACCCGTTTGGGGTATTCGCGACGGCACCGCAGCTGTACGAGAACAACTGCGCGCAATGCCACGGGGCCGTCGGCGAAGGCGGGAAGGGGCCGCCACTCAACGACCAGAACCGGCTCGGCTTCTTCAACGATGACTACTACTACCGCTGCATTTACCTCGGCAACACCGGCGAGGAACACAAAGGCACGATCATGCCGCCCTGGGGCGTGAAGAAGCTCTTGCCGGCGCCGATCAATAACAACGTCAACCTGCTGGTGCATTGGATCCGGATGTGGCAGCAGTACGCGACGCTGCCATGAGACGTCAGCAACTGAAGAACATCATTGGCACCGCGCTCGCCTTCGTCATCCTGTTTGGTTTCACCGCGCTCGTCATCGTCGCGGAGAACCTGCTGGACGTGACCAAGGCCCACAAGGCGGGCGGCTGATGTCGCCGGCGTTGGTCGAGCTGATCAACCTCACTCGTGACCCGGGCGCCGGGGACTTCTTCTTCGTTCTGATCTGGGCCCTGGGTACGCTGCTTCTGGTCGGCTACTACTGCTACCGCATGTTCCAGCGTTAGCCGGGGCAGCGCCAATGGTTGAGCCTCAACCTGTCCCGGTTCTGACGCCGTCGCGACGGCAAGCGAGCCCACGGCTGGCGACGTGGTTGTCCGCCGTTCCCGGGCTGGGTCAGCTCTACAACCGCCAGCCGAAGAAGGCCGCCATCTTCCTGCTCGGCGTCGTGGGTCTCTTCGTGCTCACGCTGAACATTCCCGGTGCCACCGGTGAGCTGCTCGCCTTCTGGAAGCCGCGCGGCAGCACGATGGTGGTGCTCTCGCTCTTCGTCGAACTCTTGTCGTTGCTGCTTTTCATGAGCGTCTTCTTTGCGGCCCTGACATTCTGGTACGACGCCATGCACGATGCGCGCCGGACCGCCCAGGAGCGCAACGGCGAGCGCCAGCCCGGTGGCCGGTGGTGGTGGTTTCACCGATGATTAAGTCATCGCCCGGTACACTGTCGTGAGCTTGATTGCCCCCGCGGTGGACGTCAGCCCCCTGAATTGCGCAGGTCCAAATGCCTGCGACATTCTGAGCGTTTATACCAGCGTCTTCTGGATTGCGATGGCCGTGCTGGTCATCGTCGGCGGGCTGCTCGTCTATGCGGCGCTGCGCTTCCGCCGTCGAGACGACCGCGAACCCGCCCAGATCCACGGCAATCCCCGCCTGGAGATCGTGTGGACGGCCATCCCGGTGGTGATACTCGCGTTTCTTTTCGTCCGCACCACGGTTCGCATGGACTACGTGCGCAACGGACCGCCGCCCCAGCAGACCATCCAGGTGACTGGCATCCAGTGGGCCTGGTCGTTCAAATACCCCAACGGCCGAACGAGCAACACCAAGCTGACCATCCCGGTGGGACAGGTGATACGGTTACAGATCACTAGCCGAGATGTCCTGCACTCGTTCTGGGTTCCGCGGTTGGGCGGCCAGATCTACGCCAAGCCCGGCTTCGAGAATAGCGGCTGGATCGAAGCCAGCCAGCCGGGCCAATACTTTGGCCAATGCAACGAGCTCTGCGGCCTCGGCCACTGGTTCATGCTGCTCGAAGTCGACGCCGTGTCGGCCACGGACTACCAAGCCTTCCTCAGCGGCGCGGCGCCGCCGGGTGTCACTGCCGCCGCGGAAAAAGTCAGCGGCCAGCCTGCCATCGTAAACGTCAATGAGATCGACGCGCTGAAGTTCGAGCCCTCGAGCGCAACCGCCAAGGTCGGCGACGTCGTCGAGTGGATCAACGCCGGGTCGGCCATCCACAACGTCACGTTCGACAGCCAGCAGGTGCCAAGCTCGGACACCCAGAACAGTGGTGACAAATTCGAGCTCAAATTCTCGAAGCCCGGCACCTACCATTACGTCTGCACCTTCCACGCGGCGGCCGGCATGCAGGGAACGATCACGGTGACTGGAGGATGAGGTCAAGGATGGAGACACAAGCGCATGGCTAGCATTGCCCTCCCGCGCAGCCAGGCCCGTACGCCCAGCGGAGTCATGGCCTGGCTGACCACGGTCGACCACAAGAAGATCGGCATCATGTACCTCTACACCACCTTCTTCTTCTTCGTCGTGGGCGGCGTGTTAGCGCTGCTGATGCGTACTCAGCTGGCCGTAGGAAACAACCATTTCCTTGCGGCGCAGACCTACAACGAGATCATGACCCTCCACGGCACGACCATGATTTTCCTCTGGATCATCCCCGTCTTCTCCGGCTTCGGGAACTACTTCGTGCCGCTGATGATCGGCGCCCGCGACATGGCGTTTCCACGGATCAACGCCTTCTCCTTCTGGTTGATCCCGCTGGGCGGCCTGACGATGTACAGCGGGCTCCTCACCAAGTACGGCGCCGCGGCCGCGGGCTGGACCGGATACGTGCCGCTCACCGAGAAGGCCTACGCGGTGGGGGTCGGCCAGGATCTCTGGATCCTCGGGCTGCATATCCTGGGGATCTCATCGATCCTCGGCGCCGTCAACTTCCTGGTCACGATCCAGAACATGCGGGCACCGGGGATGACCTGGTTCCGCCTGCCGTTGTTTGTCTGGTCGATGGAGATCACGGCCGCCCTGGTGTTACTGGCGAGCCCCTTCCTCGCAGGCGTGCTGGCGATGGTGCTGATGGACCGTCAGCTCGGCACCCACTTCTTCACCCACGGGTCCGACCCACTGCTCTACCAGTTCATCTTCTGGTTCTACTCTCACCCCGCGGTCTACATCATGATCCTGCCCGCCTTCGGCATCGTCTCCGAGGTCATTCCGGTCTTCAGCCGAAAACCGATCTTCGGCTACCGTGCCATGGCCTTCTCGATGGCGGCGATCGGCGTGCTGGGCTTCATGGTCTTCGCGCACCACATGTTCACCACCGGCCTACCATTGGCCCTGCAGGAGTTCTTTATGGCGACGACGGCGATGATCGGTGTGCCCTCCGGAGTCAAAGTGCTGAACTGGTTGGCCACACTGTGGGGCGGCTCGATCAAGTACACGGCCGCGATGCTGTTTTCGGTCGCGTTCGTGCTGATGTTTCTAATGGGAGGCGTCGACGGCGTGTTCATGGCGTCCCTGGCCGTCGACTACCAGATCCATGCCACCTACTGGGTCGTCTCGCATATCCATTACGTGCTGTTTGGTGGCAGCGTATTCGGCGTGTTCGCCGCCTTCTTCTACTGGTTCCCGAAGATGACAGGGCGCTACCTCAACGAACGCTTGGGAAAGATCCAGTTCTGGATCCAGCTGCTCGGCTTCAACATCACCTTCATGCCGATGCACTTCCTCGGTCTCGAGGGGATGCCGCGCCGGATTGCCATCTGGAACGCCAACCGCACGGATTGGGCGCCCTGGAACCTGATGGCAACCATCGGGGCCTTCATGATCGCGACCGCGATCCTGCTCTTTCTGATCAACTTTGCCATCAGCGTGCGCGGCGGCCGTCGGGCGCCCGCAGATCCATGGGAAGGCAACACGCTCGAGTGGGCCACCACCTCGCCGCCGCCGGCCTACAACTTCGATAGCGTCCCACCGGTCAGCAGCGGTCGTCCGGTCCGCGACCTGCGCCGCGGTGTCACGGCCGCCGCCGAGCACTGACGGACGCGGCGGCATGAAAGCCTTCCGCGTGTTGAGCGTCGCCACCGCGGTGGTGACATACGCGCTCGTGGTTCTCGGCGGCGTGGTGCGGGTCTCGGGATCCGGGCTGGGGTGCCCCGACTGGCCCCTCTGTCACGGCCGCCTGTTGCCGCCACTCAACCTGCACGCCATCATCGAGTACTCGCACCGCACCACCGCGTCGCTGACGAGTGTTCTGGTGGTTCTGACCGCGGCGGTCGCCTGGCTCGCCTGGCGTAAGCGGCGCGACATCGTCATACCGGCGACCATCGCCCTGGGACTGCTGGTCGTGCAGGTCGTTCTGGGGGCGATCACGGTCCGCCTCGAGCTGCCGCCCATGATCGTGCTCGCGCACCTGGCAACCGCCATGGCGTTGCTGGGCGCGGTCTGCGTGACGGCCGTTGCCGCCCTCGCGCCGGCGCCCACCGGGGCCGTCGATCGGGTCGCGTTCCGACGGACGTTACTCGCCGTCGCCGGCACCTACCTGCTGATCATCAGCGGCTCGCTCGTCGTTGGCAGTGGCGCCAGCGGCGCCTGCAACGCCTGGCCGCTGTGCGGCGGCGGTTTCAGCTTCGACTTCCAGGGGTTACCCGCGATCCAGCTGCTGCATCGAGGCGTCGCCGGGCTGATCGGGCTGTTGATCGCCCTCAGCCTTCTCTCGGTGCTCGCCCGCCACCGGCGGCAGCCGGCCGTGCGCGCGACCGTCGCGCTGACCCTGGCGGCGCTGGCATTCCAGGTTGCCGTCGGTGCCGCGGTGGTCACGTTGCGACTGCCGGCCGCGCTGCGCGGCCTTCATCTCGCGCTCGCCAGCGCTGTGTGGGCCGGAACGGTGATCCTTGCGGTGATCGTCAGGCGTCTGAGCCCACAGCCTGACCTCTCTCAGAGGGGGAGGGAAATTGACGTCGTTCGTCGCCCCGCTCGTGACGTCGTGCTCGACTACGTGAGCCTGGCCAAGCCGCGCATCATCCCCTTGCTGCTGATCACTGCGCTCGGCGGGATGATGATGGCCGAGCGCGGCTGGCCCTCCACCGGTCTCGTCGTGCTCACCCTGTTGGGCGGGGCGCTGGCGGCGGCCGGCGCCGGCGCCATCAATTGCTGGATCGATCGCGACATCGACGGCGAGATGTTGCGTACTCGTCGTCGCCCCTTGCCCGACGGGCGCATCGCACCCGCGCATGCCCTTCTGTTTGGCATCGCGCTGGGGCTGCTGGCCTTCGTCCTGCTGGCGTTCTGGGTCAATGTGCTGGCGGCTACGCTCGCGATCAGCGGGCTGCTCTTCTATGTCTTCGTTTACACCCTGTGGCTCAAGCGCTCGACGGTTCAGAACATCGTGATCGGGGGCGCGGCCGGGGCGATCCCACCGGTCGTCGGCTGGGCCGCGGTCACCCATCGGGTCGACCTTACGGCGGTGTATCTGTTCGCCGTCATCTTTCTCTGGACGCCACCACATTTCTGGGCGCTGGCGCTCCGGCTGCGCGGCGATTACGCGCGGGCGAAGGTGCCGATGCTGCCGGTGGTGCACGGCGACGCGGCGGCGCGGCGTCAGATTCTCACCTACACGCTGGTCCTGGTCGCCGTCACCCTGGCCATCGTGCTCACCGGTGTGCTCGGTCCGGTCTACCTGGTCGGGGCCGGGCTGCTCGGCGCCGGCTTCATCGCGCTCGCCGTCGCGAACCTGCTCGCCCGGCGCCAGCGGTGGTCTCGAATCCTGTTCGATTACTCGATTGCGTACCTCGGATTGCTGTTCGCCGTGATGGTGGCTGATCGCATGATCGGGAAGGTATAGTTCGATGGGCCATGGATAGAGACGAGGCACGCAAGAACGTCCGGCTCGGCCTGCTGCTCTTTGTCACGGCGCTGATCATGTTCGGGCTCGCCTTTGCCTGGGCCCTCATCTACAACAACTTCGGCTGATGGCTGAGACGCAACAGGACTCACACGCCGAGTCCCACCAGGCCTTCCACCTGCCGCCGCCCAGTATCTGGCCGCCTGTGCTGGCGGTCGGAATCGCACTCGTGCTCACCGGTCTCATCATCAACCTGGTGGTCGTGATCATCGGCGCGCTGGTATCGGTCGGGGCGACCGTCTTCTGGGTGCGCGATGCTCGCCGCGAGTTCAGCGAGCTGCCCCACTAGGGTAGACACCTGATTCTCGGCTGGCGCGGGCTGATCGCGTTGCCGTTCCGCACCCTCCGCTCGTACACTCAGGTCGGGGCAATTCGGTTTTCAAGGAGGCTAGCGTGAACGTCTGGAAAATGGGGATCGTCGCCGCCGGGAGCGCGCTGGTGCTGGCCGCCTGCGGCAGCTCGAGCGGTGACAACGGCAGCGGGTCTAGCTGCAACGTGACTGGTGGCACCATCGGCGGGTCGGGCACGACCGTTGTCAAGGTGGTCTCTGATCCGAACACGGTCGGAAAATTTGATCCGACGCCCGTTTCGGTTACAGTCGGCCAGAGTATCGAGTGGGACTTCAATGACAGCGCGTCGCCGCACACGGTGACGGCGGACGACGGCAGCTTCGATTCCTGCTCGCAAAACTCCGGGACCAAATTCGTCGTCACACTCAGCAAGGCGGGCGACGTCAAGTACCATTGCACGCTCCACGCCCAGATGCTCGGAGACATCAAGGTCAGCTAGACGCGTGGGGAAGGAATCCGCTGGTTCCTTCCCTCGGTACTCGCGATGAAGCGATTCGCCACGATCCTTTTCGGGGTTTGGCTGGCGGCCTGTGGCGGATCAGCGCAGCCCGATGATGCCGGTATCGTTTCAGACTTCAACAAGCACCAGTCAAACGTCGAGGTGACGGCCGATGGCACCGTGGTGCGATTGCTGGCAGACCGCAGCAGCAGCACAGGCACGCACGAGCAGTTCATCATCAAGCTCTCGTCGGGCGATCTGACGATCGAGGTCGAGCACAACATCTCGATCGCCCGGCGCGTCCCGGCGAAGGAGGGCGACCACGTGATCGTCCATGGCGAATATGTGTGGAATGCTCAGGGCGGGCTGATCCACTTCACCCATCACGACCCGCAGGGCACCCACGAGGGGGGCTATATCGTGGACGGCGGCACGACCTACGACTAAGCCGGTCGGACTCGCTCGACCTCGCCGGCGATGACGCTGACGCGCGAGCCGTCCTCCAGCCGCACCAGCAGCGCCCCATCCATCCCCAGGTCCTCCGCGACGCCCCGGATGGTTGCGCCGTCTCGCTGGAAGGCGATCGGCTTGCCCAGCATCGAGCTTCGGCTACGCCAGCCGGGCACGATCCAATCGACACCTTCGCGGTCGGCACGGTCGTAGGCGTTGGCCAGGTCGTTGAGAATGGCGGCCAGCAGCGGCTCTCGATCCAACCGGCGGCCCGTCAGGGCTAGCAACGAGGTCGCGCCCGAAGGGAGGTCCGCCACCGACTGGTTCACGTTGACGCCCACGCCGAGGATGACGGCTGCGCCGCCCGGGTGCTCGAGGAGGATGCCCGCCAGCTTGCGGTCGTCGAAGAGCACATCGTTCGGCCATTTGAGTTGAGCGACGACACCGGTCGCGACCTCGATGCCGCCGGCGACGGAGAGCGCGGTCAGCAGCGGTAACAAGGGGAGCACGTCAACCGGTGGCTGCAGGATGGTGGAGAAGAGGACGGCGGTCTCACCGGGTGCAATCCACGCTCGACCATGGCGACCGCGACCCTCGAGCTGAAGGTCGGTGATCACCGTCCAGCCCTGGTCGGCGCCGGCGATCGCGGCGTTGCGGGCCAGGTCCTGAGTGCTCGAGCAGCTTGGCTCGTAGTGCAAGCTCCACCTGACCTCGCCCTCGACCAGCAAAGCCCGGACCCGCTCGAGGTCCAGGCTCATTGAAGTGGCGCCGTAGCGATCACTGGTCCGCCAGTATCGGTTTGGACGGTGATGATTCCGGCGATGATGATGGCCGCGCCCACGAGCTGAAGCGGCTGCAGGCGGTCGCCGAACGCCAGGTACGCGATGATGCCCGCGAAGACCGGCTCGGCGGTACCGATGATCCCCGCCGACGATGGGCGGATAGTCCGAAGCGCCATCAGGAAAAGCCCGTGGGGGAGCAAGGTGCCGATCAGGCCCAGGAGTCCCATCACCGCCCAGATCCGCCAGTCGGCGGGTGGGCCGGTGCCGGTTGCAATGTCGAAGCCCGCCCAGAGCAGGCTGCCAGCGCCGAACCCGTAGACCAGCATCGTCCAGGTGTCGATGCGCCGGGCCAGGGTCGATGCCCGAAGCAAATAGAAGGCAAAGAATGCTGCCGACACCAGTCCCAGCATGACACCGGGAAGGTTGACCGAAAAGAGCGACGGCTGATAGGCGCCCACCGCGAAGAAGGCCCCGAGCAGCACCAGGGTAAGCGCGGCCCAGACCCGCGCCCCGACCACCTGTTGGCGGTGATATCGCTCGAAGGCGGTCACGACGACCAGGCCGAGATACTCCACCAGCAGAGCGACGGCAATGTTGATTCGGGCGATCGTGAGGTAATAGCTGAGCTGCACCCCCGCCAGGCCAACCCCGCCGAAGATGGCTAGCGCCGGGAGGTCGCGACGGTTGACCCGCAGCAGGCCTGGGCGGATCAACACGAGCGACAGCAGCAGCCCGACAAATGCCCACCAGATCCGCATTTGCGCCAGCACAAGGGGCGAGTAGCCCAACCTGAACAGCGCCTTGACCACGTTGCCGCCCGCGCCGAAGAGGAACGCCCCAAAGAGGACCAGGAGGTAGCCCGATCTAACCGAACTCAGCGAAGACTCGACAATTTTGAGTTCTTGACCAATTCGATCTTTGAAAGTAATGTAAGCCTTCGGGAAGCATGGCTCGGATCCTCGGAAGCGGGCGCATGATCGAGGAGACCTCGGTCCAGATCTCGACGCTTCGCGAACGGTGGCACGCGGAGCGCGAGCTTCGATACGCCCGGCGGAACCGAATTCGTCACATCGACCAGCTACTGGATGAGCTCGAGATGCTGAACATCGCCGAGGAGACGCAGCTGCCGGCCGACCTCGCCCTTCGTGTCCAGCGGCTCGCCGCCGAGATGGAGCATCCGCTGGGCAATCGAGCGCCCGAGGACATCACGATCGCGGAGTCGATGGACGCGCTCTACGACCTGCAGGATGGGCTGATGTTGACCCTGGAAGGGGTCGAAGACGAGGAGGACGTCTAAGCCGCCGCTGCGGCGCTACTTCTTCTTCCCGTTCTGAGGCGCGCCCTTCGGATTTCCGCCCTGACCCTTGCCACCGTTGTCTTTGCTTTTGTCTTTGATCTTGCCTTTGGCCTGGGTCGACTGGTCGGCCGCGTCGAGCAAGCCGGCGAGCCCGTCGGCTGGCGTGGCGACACCCTTGATCTTCACAAGGAAGGCGGTCTCCCGCTGCGCGTTGGCGGCCAATAACGCATCGGTATCGGCGTGGCCCGAGGGCAGGTCGCGCATGGCGGCGGCCTGCTTGGCCGCGTAGTCCTGCAGCAGGCTGCGGACGATCTCATTGGTGGAACCGCGCCCCTCCAGCTTCAGCAGGGATTGATTCGCCCAGTTGAAGATCGAGCCGATCGGCGCTTTGACATTGGAACCAGTCACCGCGTTATAGACGCTCGACAGCAGGGGATCGATGATGGCGACCGGCTGTGGCCCGGGATCGGTGCGCTGCCGCTGAAGCAGGGTATAGGCGTTGAGGAGATCGGTGTTCGCCTGGGTCAGCGCCTCGAGGCCGCGCTGGGTCGGATCGGTCTGGGTGGCGCGGGTCAGGCCATCCCACCAGGTTTGGATGACGTAGTAGGCACTGTCGACGCTAACACCGTCAGGTTGGTTCCAGAGTGCATCGACTTCCGAACTGGAGGCTGCGGCCACCGACAGGGGCGCCAGCACTAATGCAGCCGCGATGCCCGCCGCGAGCAGGCGGCGTTGTATGACACCACTAACTGGGAGCATGACGGCCTCGTCAAGATCATGGCGTAGCCGCGTTTCGCCGTCGGGGAAGTCTGCGTCGCAGACTGCCCACGGGCCTGCCGCGGGGCGTTGACGCCGCTGAGACGGGCGCGGCCGCTAGCGGACGAGGTTCTCGACGACGGTCGCGATCCCCTGGCCGACGCCGATGCACATGGTGGCGAGCCCGTACCGTGCCTTGCGGCGAGCGAGCTCATGCACGAGAGTCGTGATGATGCGGACGCCGCTGGCACCCAGGGGATGGCCCAGGGCGATCGCGCCGCCGTTGGGGTTGACGCGCTGCGGGTCGAGATCGAGGTCGCGCACCGCGGCGATCACTTGCGACGCGAAGGCCTCGTTCAACTCGACGCAATCCATGTCGCCTGCCTTGAGTCCCGCGCGGGCGAGTGCTTTTCGCGACGCGGGGATCGGTCCCAGGCCCATGACCGAGGGATCGACGCCGGCGCTGGCGGCCGACAGCACCCTGGCCAGCGGGCGCGCGTTGATGCGTTGCGCGTAGGACTCGGACATCATGACGAGGCACGCCGCGCCGTCGTTGAGGGGTGATGAGTTGCCTGCGGTGACCGTTCCGTCCTTCTCGAAGGCCGGCTTGAGCGCCGCCAGCTTCTCCAGGCTGGTATCCGCCCGCGGGCCTTCGTCGGTCTCGTACGTACCCCCGCCTGGTATGGCCACCGGCACCAGTTCGTTGCGAAAGTGGCAATCTTTCTGCGCCGTCACGGCTTTCTGGTGGCTTCCGAGCGCCCATCGATCCTGCTCTTCGCGACTGATCCGGTAGCGCCGGGCCACGATCTCCGCCGTCTGGCCGAGGCTGATCGTCCAGTCTTGTTTGAACTTCGGGTTGACCATGCGCCAGCCGAGCGTGCTGTCATACAGCGTCTGCGTGCCACGCGCGAACTCTCGCCGCGGCTTCTCCAGGATGTAGGGGGCACGGGTCATGCTCTCCACCCCGCCGGCCAGGAAGCACGCTCCGTTGCCGGTCTCGATTTCGCGGGTCGCGGCCACCACCGCCTGCATGCCGGAGCCGCAGAGGCGGTTCATGGTGGCGGCAGGGATCTCGACTGGCAGCCCGGCCAGCAGCACCGCCATCCGCGCCACGTTGCGGTTGTCCTCTCCCGCCTGGTTGGCATCGCCGAAGTAGACATCCTCGATGGTGGCGGGGTCCAGCTGGTTTCGCTGCACCGCCTGGCTAACGACCAGCGCCGCCAGGTCGTCGGGCCGGATCTCCTTCAAGGCGCCGGCATAACGGCCGATCGGTGTGCGCAGAGCATCCACGATCACGGCCCTTTCCATCGCGGTCATGCTACGTCATTAAAATGTGCGCGAGCCATGAGCGATCTTGCTCGACAGTACGACGCGGTAAACCTGGTGGCCGATCCACTTCACGGCTACATCAAAATCACCAAGCGCGTCCATGGCGGCAGCGTTGCCGCGGAACAGGACCTGCTCGATCATCCCTGGCTGCAGCGGTTGCGCCGCATTCACCAGCTGCAGTCGGCCTGGTGGGTCTTTCCCGGCGGTGAGCATTCGCGCTTTCAGCACGCCCTGGGCGCCATGCACCTGAGCGGGGAATGGGCCCGCCGGCTCTATCCCAACCTGGGCGCGTTGACCGACGACGTACCATCGCTCGCCTGCGTCGAAGAGACGCTGCGCGTGGCCGGCCTGCTGCACGACATCGGACACGGGCCGTTCGGTCATTTCTTCGATCAGAATTACCTCGACCGATTTGGTATCGATCACGAGGTGATCGGCCGGGCGTTGATCGGCGGTGAGCTGGCGTCGACCATCGCGGCCCTCGGCGCCAGCCCGTCGGGCCCGCTGGCCGCCGGCGAACGCATCGATCCCCGCTGGATCGCCGACCTGATCGCCGAGACCGACTTGCCGGGGGCGTCGGCGCCCGCCTGGGTGAAGGCGCTGAAGCCGGTGCTGAACGGGATGTACACCGCCGACAACCTAGATTACGTGCCGCGCGACGCCTACATGTGCGGCGTGAAGGTCGGCCCGGTCGACATCGAGCGCCTCCTCCACTACTCCTTCCTCGACCGGGAGGGGATGTTGCTCCACCAGCATGGTGCGCAGGCGCTGCTCCTCTTCCTCAACGCCCGGCTCTACCTCTACAACAACATCTATTACCACCGGACGGTACGCCGGATCGACCTCCACATGCGGGAGATCTTTCGCGAGACGATCGACCGGATCCTCCCCGGCAACCCGCTCGACCACCTCGATCGCTATCGCGAGCTGACCGATTGGTCCCTGATCGACACCGTGGACCGCTGGCGCCACGAAGGGGGTCGCGCCGCCGAGCTCTCGCACGAGTGGGGCCGAATCGTGAGGCGCGAGCTCAAGTGGCGGCTGATCTTCGAGGATTATTACGAGTTCTCCACGGCACCGGAGGCGTTCCTCTATCCCACGCCGGCGGACTACGTTCGCCGGATTCGTGAGGCGCTCCCGCCGTCGCTGGCGCATTGCTCCTTCGAGGTCGACCTGGCCTCGGTCGATCCACGGCCGCAAAACCCGTTCAACGACCCCTTTCCCGTCCTGATCTATAACCCGGTCAGCCGTGCGGTCGAGCGAAGCGCCGTGGCGGACCTCTTTCGCCGCCTGCCCATCCGCACCACGCTGGTGCGCGTCTTCACTGACGAGGCGGCGCAGGCCGACGCCCTGCGGCGAGCCGTGGAACGGGCCCTCTACCGGCCCGACGCCAACCTGGCGGAGGCGGTGCCCTGATGGCGGTCCAGCCGCAGGAGGCGATCAAACCGCTTTCAGTCCTCGAGCTCAACAACCGCATTCACGACCTGCTGGCCGCCCGCTTCCAAAGCGTGGTCGTCAAGGGCGAAGTGAGCGGGGTCACGCTGCGCGGGGGTCATGTCTGGTTCACGCTCAAAGACACGGCGGCAACGATCGGTGCCGTCATTTTCAGCAGCACCGCCCGCCGGCTCCCGTTCCTGCCGGAAAACGGCCAGGAGCTGGTCGTAACCTGCCAGGTCGATTATCACGCGCAGTCCGGCCGGGTCAACCTTGTCGTGAGCAAGCTCGACTACGACGGCGCCGGAAAACTCCGGGCCGCGATCGAGCTCCTCAAGCGACGGCTCGAGGCCGAGGGGGCCTTCCAGGCCGAGCGCAAGCGAGCGCTACCGTTTCTCCCAGGCTGCATCGCGCTCATCACCTCGCCGAGCGGCGCGGTGATCCACGACTTGCAGCAGACGATCTGGGAACGATTCCCGAACATGCGGCTGGTGCTCTACCCGGCGCTGGTCCAGGGCACCGCCTCGCAGCGGAGCCTGGTCGCGGCGCTGCGGCAGTGTAACGAGGACCTGGTGGCCGACGTCGTGATCGTGGCGCGCGGCGGCGGCAGCTTCGAAGAGCTGATGGCGTTCAACCAGGAGGCGGTGGTGCGCGCCATCCAGGCGATGCGCATCCCGGTGATCACCGCGCTCGGGCACACCTCCGATCGGACGCTCGCTGATTTGGTCGCGGACCGCGAGGCCCGGACGCCGACGGCAGCGGCGGAAATCGTGGTGCCGCAGAAGGCCGACCTGCTGCGGCAGCTGGGGGAGCGCGGTCAACGGCTGCAGCGCGCCGGGCTGACCGCCCTCATCACTCCCGCCCACCAGCTGCAGGCCCGGGGCGAGTCGCTGGCGCGGCTGGCTCGTGACCTCCACCTGCGACGCCGCGACCGCCTCACCCACCTGGAGGGGATGCTGCGACAGCGGGAGCCTCGCGAGGTCTGGCGTCAGCGCCAAAGGGCGCTGCAGGAAAGCCGGCGTCGCCTCCAGCGCTCCGTGGAGGCGACCCAGCAGCGGATCGGGCTCGGCCGGCAGCAATCGCAGTCGCTGCGCGAGCGGCTGCTCGGACTCGCCGCGCGAGGCGTTCGGGAGCGGTCCTCTGCCCTGGAGAGCCGGGCAGTACGGCTGAGCTCGCTGGCGCCCGAACAGACGCTCAAGCGCGGCTACAGCATCACCCTCGACGGCCGCGGCGGCGCCATCATCCGCGACGCCGATCAGGCTCGGAAGGGTCAGCCCGTCCGGGTGTTGCTCGCCGCCGGCCGGCTCGAGGCCACCGTCGACGAGGCGATCCCATGACGGTCGATGCGTCGCTGACCTACGAGCAGGCGCTAAGCCAACTCGATGCGACGCTACGCTCGCTCGAGGAAGGGAAGCTGAGCCTGGAGGAGGCGATCGCGGCCGTCGCCCGCGGACGCGAGTACCTGCAGCTCTGCGAGCGAAAGTTGGAGGAAGCGCGCCAGCGGATCGAGAGCCTGCCGGTGAAGGAGGAACCGCTGCCGGAGGACGAGGCGCCCCATCCGGCGACGGTTGCCGACCTACGTGCCGATCGCGGGCGTGCCCCCGGGGAGCCCCAGGGCGAAATCCCTTTCTAGCGCCCTTCCGTGGACTCGGGAGGCGACTCGCGCTCGATTTCGGGGCGCTCGGCGCCGGCCTCTCCGGGGCGGAAAACCCCCCATTCTTGCAACGACCGACGCAGCATCTCCGGGGAGGTCTTATAGGCCGCCGCCAGCTGCTCCAGGTCGTCGGCGCGGAACGTGACCACCGGTGTGTTGAAGTCCTGGCGTTGCTGCTGCAGGCGCGCCACGTGGCGGGCGAGGATCGAGCCCTGCCGCTCTGGCAATCCGTGCAGCTGGCTCAGGTCGATTGCGAGCTTGGGCGGAAGGGCCGGCTCGCCAACGCCTTCGAGCTCTTCGGGCAGGAGCTGGTTGACGGGCACGCTGTAGAGGGTGGCGATCTGGTGCAGACGGGTGACGGAGATATTCCGGTCGCCGCGCTCGTAGGCAGCGAGGAGTGATCCCTTCAGGCGCTTGTTCGACAGAACCTCCACCTGCTGCAGGGTCAAGCCCCGTTGCTTGCGCAGGCTCCGGAGCCTGGCTCCAACCTTTCGCGAATACCCGTCCATGAATCCCCCTTGACTGTGTGTGATCAGTCTATCGCAGAATGCGACGCGGACAAAACTTTTGACGTATCCGACACGGACGGTCGCGGGGGGATCGTTCTCGAGGAACGACACGACCTACCGTGGCCGTCATTATCGGACGTATTATCACCCGTTGTCAAGTGGCACTTACCTATCCTTCCGATTCACTTAACGCCGTCGCCTCGGGTCGTGGCGAGCGACCGGCCTCATAGGCCTGGCGAAAACGGACCGCCGCCTGGGCCGCATCCCCCTCGGCCTCGAGAGCGCGGGCGTAGTCGTAGGTGACGCGCGCGCGAAGGTCGGGGCTGTCGACGGTTACGGCCACCTCGAGGGCTCGTTCGAAATGGCGATGCGCGGTCTCACGTCGCCCCCGTGCGTGAGCCACCCGTCCCGCCACCCGGTGCACCGCGACACTGGCGATGGGGTCGCTCGACCGCGTGGCGAGGTCGAGCGCCTGCTCGATGAGCTCGCTAGCATGATCGGCATCGTCGCGCTCCAGAGCGGACTCGGCCATGCCGACCACGAGCAGTGGTAGCAGCTCTCGATCATCGATCCGTCGGAGGCGCTCGGCGCCCTCGGTAAACAACCGCTCCGCCTCCGCGACCCGACCCTGCTGCAGCAGCATTTCGCCCATGTTGAGGCGGAGTTCGCCCGACATCCGGACGTCGCGCAGCGTCTCGAAGATGCGCAGGCCTTTTTGCGCATATGACAGGGCGCGCCCATACTGCCCGGTCTGTTGGAAGGAGAGCGCGAGGCCCTCGTAGATGCCGGCCAGCGCCGGCATATCGAGCACCTGTTCGGCGGCGACGATCGCGGATTCATAGGCGGCGATGGCTTCGACCGGCTGGCCGGCAACGTAGTGAAGGTTGGCCCGGTGGCCCAGGATGCGGGCCTTCAGGACGGGATCGTTCAGGCCGGCCGACTCGTAGCGCTCGAAGGCCTGCTCGAACCACCGTCCGGCGCTATGGGCGCGGCGCAGCAAGTAGTGAACGCTGCCCATCCGGTCATACAACTCGACGAGGAGCTGCGGCCAGTTCGAGCGCTCGGCGGCCGCGATCGCCTCCTCCAGCACCGGCATCGCCTTCTTGGGGTGTCCCTGCCGCAGGTACGCCGTCCCCAAGGCTAGCTGCGCGCGAGTGCGCAGCTCGAGCGGGATGGTCCTGGCGAGGATTCGCGTCATCAGTGCCTCGGCGCGGGCGGCGTCGCCGTGCAGCAGGCTCATCTCGGCTTCGGCCAGTGCCAGCTCGAGGGCCGCGATGGAATCCCCGGGCTCCTCGAGGAAGTAGTCGACCGGTCGCTGCAGCCGCTGGGCGATGATCCGTAGGGTCTGAGTGGATGGTTGCGAGCGCCCCAGTTCTATCTGATTGAGAAAGGCCCGGGTAAAGTCTTTTCCCGCAACGGCGGTCAGGGTCAGCCCGAGCTCCTGGCGGGCCTTGCGGATCCGCTGTCCTAGCGACCCGGGCGCCCCGGGACCGGCCACAGCTGGCCGCCCCGGGCGCCCCTTGGTAAGCACAACCTACAGTCTAGCAATCGGAACTTGACAATGAAAGTCCCGTGACTAAGGGTTCGGCCAGACGACTTCCGCGCAGGAAACCACGGCCGAGACGATGACGAGCAAAATCCAGGGGTTCAGGAAACGCCGCACAGGTCCCCACCTCCTGAACAGGCGACTCGCTCGATCCGGCCTGTCCTTTGAAGCCAGCTTATGGAGGTCCGTCAATCAGGGGGGTTACGTCTGTAACGGATTCCGTAGGGTTGGTCGCGAACTTCTGACCGCCGTGCTACCGGCCTCCCTATAATCGGGGTCCGTTTGTGTCCCCGTAGCTCAGCCTGGATAGAGCACTGGCCTCCGGAGCCAGGAGCACAGGTTCAAATCCTGTCGGGGACACCACCCACTCCGGGTGTCATAACTTATTAGTTTATTTGTATATGCTTGATCCGGGCCGTTGCGCTTGCCAGAACTTCCGTGCCTGATGTTGTAGCCGAGAGCTGCATGGCGGTTCCCATTGAGTGGCGTGTACTCTGGATTTGATGCCTGGCTGGTTTCCCCTCGCGCTCCTAATCCTGGGTGCGATCTTCGTCATCGAAGCAGGGGTGTCCCTGGCTCGCGGACGACCCGTTGTGCCAGGACCCCGGGGGAAGCGGCCTCGCTCCACCTGGGAGTTTTGGAGCCAACTCCTGTTTGGAACCGTCTGCCTGCTGGGGGCGGCATCAATGTGGCCGTCTTCACCGGTGCGGACTCCGGCAACAATTGGCGTCGTCATTTTCACATTCGTGGCCCTTGTCAACTCGATAGTCGGGCTAGTCCACGACGTGCGCTCCGTCCAAACGACTCACTCGAGTCCTGGCTGACCTTCACAAACTAAACGGCACGACTTGGTCCGATGTCGTCCTGACATTCGTTCGCCTGATCGCGACCTCGATTGTCTACGCGATCTACAAAACGACACGCGAGGGAGCCTCCTGATCGTGATGCTTGCGCACGCAGGCCATAACCTGGCGGTGCGATTTGTGCCCGTGGCCGAGAGTGTCCAACATGGCGACCCAGTCGTCGCGACATGGTAGGACCTCGACGGCTGAGTTTAGGTCTGTTAGATTCGGTTCGGGTTGACTGGGATGAGACGAGTTTCGAAACGCGAACCAATTGTGGGCGGCGGATTGGTGGCCGTTTTACTCGCTTTGTCGATCGTCATCGGATACAGCTTTCCGGCTCTGACTGCGTTGCGCGTGTTCACGGGGTTGATGGTGGGTCTATTCCTTCTTGTGGGCATTTGGCTCCTTAGCCAACAATCGCCACGCTGGCTCGCGTATCGGCTCCGCCTCGAGGCACCGGGCTCCGTCCGTTTCATCGGCCTCATGCTCATCCTTATTGGAGTCGACTTCGCGATTGCTCTGGCGAACTCCCTATTCGCCTGGCACGCGATATGGCCTCTGTACGCGGTGGCCCTCATAACGCTTGTCGGCGTCGGCGTCGGCGTCCTTGCTGTCCGCCAGGGGCGCCAGCAGGGTCCGTCCTAAGTCGGCCGCCGTCCGCTGGGCGTCCGCGGACCGTCCGCCGAGCGTCCGTTGGAGTTCGCGGCCGAATACAAAGCGCCCGCATTGGCGGGTAGATGGAGTTCAAAACTTGTACGGTTGGGGACACCACCCACTCCGGGTGTCATAACTTATTAGTTTATTTGTATAAACATGGGCTGGGAGGGCCTTATGCGCCGTCAATCACCGTAAGGCTGGGCGGAGCTAGGTTGGTTCGTACGTCGGCCCAGATGCCTGCGTTAAGGACAAAAGCCCGGTGAGCCTCATGATCCACCGCAACGAAGATTGGTCGATTACCAACTTTCAACGAGCCTAAGGCGTTCAACGAGGCCGCGGAAGTCGCCAGGACGGTCACCGAATCAGAGTAGGTATTCGCGACGAAGATATTTCCGCTCACACCACCGCCAGCAAGATTCGCTGGGTCGTTTCCTACTGAAACGACTGGTCCGTCCCGTGCCGGGCCGGCGACCGAGCTGGTCATCTCTATCACCGAGTCGATTTCTCGGCCGGTGGTGAGCCCGACCAACAGTCTTTCGTTTGCCGCGTCAAAGGCCAGGCCACCTGGTTGACCGCCCAACCGGGTTGGTCTTCCCAAGAGCACGGGGATGGAAGGACCGATGTCAACAGTCTGTACCCAGTTATCGCTACCCAAGCAGGCGACGAACAAATGGTGGCCTGCCGCGTCGATTGCCATCTGATCCGGATACACGCCGAGCCCTGCCACCACGGTGAGGATGTGGGGCGGGATGGGTTGGCCGTCAAGGACGACCACCGATTGCTGGTTGCCGTCTGTTACGTAGATCCGATGGGTCGACGGATCGACGGCAACATTGGTTGGTGCGTCCGCGACGTGGATATTCGCGATGACCCGAGGCGGTGTTGCCGCTCCATCGATAACCTCAAGGCCCTGGCCGGCCAGAACGAACAGGCGGTGTGTACCTGGGTCAATGGCAAGATTGCCATCGCCGAACGCCACCTTGACCGTCGCGATTGCTTTCGGTGGCTCAACCGCGCCGTCGAAAACGGTGAGTCGGTCGTCGGGGTTGTGACTGCTGACGAAAATCCGATGCGTGCCGGGATCTACTCCGACCTGAGCGGGCTGCCCCTCCAAGGGCAGGCTTGCAGCGACCGAAATGGTGCTCTTTGCAATGCTGGTGGTCGAGGGTGCCTGAGACGGTCCTGCCGGGCAACTGGCCGCCACGTCCGGCAAGGCATCGAATCCGGCCGGCCACTTGTCTCCAGGCTGCGGCCCCCCGCTCGACCCCGCCATCATGTCGCCCGTGCCAGCGTTGTAGGCGCGAACGACCCAATTGGGACGTCTCGATGCACCCATATAACCCATGACGTTGACGTAACCGCTGATTGCGACCGCCCATACCATCGTCGGTTGGACGTTTCCCGAACTGCCTGGGCTGAACCACTGCTGAAACTGGTCGTCGGCCATGAGTCGCGCTGAGATTCGGTCGACGCGCACGTCAGCACGCACCGCCAGCGCGAGGACCTGCTGGCGGGACATCAGAGAACAGTTGGCTGCGGAGGCGGGCCCGCTTGAGCACGCCTCGAGTAGCGTGCTGGTTAGAAGTAGTGTCGCCATGCTCAAACCAAGTCGGCCCGCTCGCATATTGGTAAGACGAGTACTGGGTCGCAAGGTTTCAGTCGAGCCCGATGGCTGGAAGCCCGCCCAGGCTGGCAGGGATGGGCGTTGTAAGAGGCATGAATGCAGTTGCAGATGAGGGATTCGACTTCCTTCGCTGGATGCAGGAGCTCGATACGGAGAGCCGAGCCCGGCTCGATCGCTTTCTGGATCTGACGGTTGAAGTCATGCCCAAACGCGGCCGTGGGCGGGAGACAGGCTCGCACCCACGGGTGAGCTGCCATAAATGGCTTCGCCGGTCAGCTCGTCAAGGCACCACCTTGAGTCTCGTTGGACGCGGTATGGAGCATCTCCATGCCAGCGTGGTCGAGCCCGACGTCTCTGCTCGATTTGCCTCCTATCCTCTAACGGTGCAAGGAACCCCTGCAACGCGCGACGAGTCCGTAGCGGTTCAGCAGACAGCCGCCCACATCCGGGCTCGGATCGAATCCGGCAGGACTTTTCGCGCGGCTATCACTCGAGCATCAGGCTCACCGCTCGAC
>DASWBA010000034.1:0-1883 GCA_036390825.1 Candidatus Dormiibacterota bacterium | reverse complement strand
ACGACGAACAGCAGGCGCTCGATCATCCATTCGCATCGAGACGACCCTCCAGGCCCCGTCGCGGCCGGAAACAAATAGGGCTGCTCGAGTTCGAGCATCCCGACCGCCCTAGCCCCGTTAATGCACCGCTATGCAATGAGTGTTTTCTGATATGACGAAATTGTTCGTCTCGGGGTTGTGAAGGCGAGCCGGCTCTGGCCGCGGTCGGCGGCGTTCGGGGAGAGCGGGGCTGAAGGGGTTGGAGGTTGGTGGGATCGGGTGATGGCGGGGCAGCTGCCCCGGCGGTCAGGTGACGAGACGCGGCAGGCGGCCGAGCACGAGGCGGAAGATCGATTGGTCGGGCGCGCTCGTCGGCAAGTGAATCTTGATCTTCGTCTTCATTTCGACGACACGGGCGGCGATCTTGACGAGGCGCAGCCTGAGCGTGTCGAACTGGGCGACCCGCCAGGGTGAGCGTCGGGGCATCAGCGCGCGCAGGCTCCACAGCAGCCAGTAGGCGCCGGCGTGCAGGAACAGGCGGAACTGGTTGGCGGTGGCCTTGGGACACGAGGTCCGGTCGGCGGCGAGGTGCGATTTCCAAGCCTTGATGTGGTTTTCCGCCTGTCCGCGCCGGCAGTAGAGGTCCTGGTACAGCGATCGGCCGTTGCCGTGGCCGAGGTTGGTGACGATGAAGCGGGTATCGGTGCCGTCGCCGCCGGCCTCGACGCGGGCGACGATACGGCGGACCCGGCTCCAGCTGCCGGCGGCGTCATGGAATTCCTTGAAGCGGCGGACCTTGCCGGCGGTCGGATCGGCCTTGAAGCGGGCCGAGGTGCTCGCCTCCAGGCCGCCGACGTGGCGCTTCAGCGTGCTGGTGGGAGCCAGGCCGAGGATATAGTCGAGGCCGTTCGCCTCGCACCAGTCGAGCACTTCCGGGCAGGCGTAGTGGCTGTCGGCGCGCAGCAGGATCTCCACCTGCGGCCAGGTGGTGCGGATCGCGCCGACCAGGCGGCGGAGAAAAGCCCTGATCTCGACGCCTTTCGGTCGTTTCGCCGGGCGCAGGACGGCGGTGACGAAGCGACCATCCTGGTCGAAGACGACGATCGGCTGAAAACCGTAGTCGTCGTAATGGGCATTGAACAGCCGCAGTTGCTGGCCGCCGTGGACCGCGTCGAAGGTGTCGTCGAGATCGAGGACGATGCGCCGCGGCACCTGGCGGAACGAGGTGCAGTAAAGGTCGACCAGGGCCCGGCCCAGGCGCAGCAGTGTCCGTGCGTCGGGCAGGTTCTCCAGCCGCGAGATGGTCGACTGCGAACACAAGTCGCGCTCCGACGGCAGGCGTTCGAGCGCCATCTTGAACAGCGGATCGAGGCGCAGGCCGGTCGCGTCGTTGGCGTCTTCGTAGCCGGCGGCGATCATCAACAGCCGAAAGCGGATGATGTCCGCCAGCGTGTGCACGGTGCTGGCGGGATCACGCGGATCGTCGATGCAGGCGGCCAGACGATCGGCGACCGACAACCGGCGCTCGATCTGGCGCAGCACCAGCAGACCGCCATCCGAAGACAGTCGGCCGCCGTCGAACCGAGCGACGATCGCCTTCTCGGCAATCGGTGACAGGCCAGGCAGCGGCAGAGTAGGATCAACCATAGCGGGTGGGCGCTCCAGAAACGGCGTGGACCGGCTTCAGCAACCGAATGCTACGCGATTCCAATGGACTACGCTACACCCGCCAACCTCGACGCATAATCCGGGTTAGCACCATGGCAGCTGCGCGCCAGCTTCAGGGCCGCGTCTGCCCGGTCGGTGAAGCGCTTCTCGATCTCATCGCTCGCACGAACTCGCCCGCGCCGGTGCCCCACTTCGAGAATACGCCGATCGCTTTGGTAAGCGGAATATCCACGGGA
>DASWBA010000033.1:0-12329 GCA_036390825.1 Candidatus Dormiibacterota bacterium | reverse complement strand
TATCGAGGCCGTTCGCCCGATCCCAGAGGTGTCGCGGCAACATGAGTGGGAAGAGCGAGCGCGCACCGGTGATGCTCAAAATGTTGCTGACCCCGAGGACGCTGACCAGCAGCAGAAGGATCGGCGGAGGAAGCTGGTGCGCGAACGAGAGCACGACGATGGCCACCGTCAGTCCGGCCGTCACCGCGTAATCGAGGATCATCAGCCGGACTCGCCCTTGACGGTCGAGCAAGGCGCCGGCCACCGGGCTAAAGACGAGCCCCGGAAGGATTGAGAGCAGAACTGTGAGACCCGCCAGGCTGGGCGAGCGATAGCGCTGCAGCACGAAGAGGACGAGGACAATCCCCCACATCTGGCCACCGAGCCGCGCCAGCAGTGTTCCGAGCACGACCCGTCCGAAGCCGCGCACGCGCAGTAGGTCCCGATACGACGGTTCGATGGACGGTGGGCTCGGACCTAACATCGCCCTGTGGAATCTATCCGATACGTCGCGTTGGGCGACTCGTACACGATCGGAACCGGACTCGACGATGAGTCGCAGAACTTTCCGAGCCTCCTGGCTAAGCGCCTCACCGAGGAGACCAGCATCGAGGTCGGCCTGGTCAACCTCGGTGTCAACGGCTACACGACGATCGATCTGATCCGCGAAGAATTGCCGGTCGCCCGAGACTTGCGGCCGGGGCTCGTCACCATTCTGATCGGCGCCAACGACGTCGTGCAGAGATCGACCGAAGCAGCCTATCGGACACGCCTGGCCGAGATTTATGACGCGCTCGCTGCATTGCCCCTTTCGTCAGCGATGGTCGTGTCGGTTTCTACTCCCGATTTCTCCGCCTTAGCCGGTGCCGCACCCTTTGGCACGGCCACGGACCTTCGCACCCGAATCGACGCCTTCAATCGCATTGCCCAATCCGAGGCGGCGGCGCGCGAGTTCCACTACGCCGACATCAGCGCCATCACCCGCGAGGTCAACCGTGGCAACGACTGGCTCGCCGCCGACGGCTTGCATCCAGGTCCGGCGCAACATCGAGCCATCGCGGATCAGCTCTGGAGGCTGCTGGGGGCGGTCGTCAAAACCAGACGAGGCGCCGCCTAGCGAGGGCGATCCGCTCCGGCACCAGATCGCGTCGCCACTCCGAGGAGGCCGGCGAGCGTTGCGGCGCCCGCGGCGAGGCCGGTACCGATCGTGATCATGACCACGGCGTTGACGACCGCCGCCGCGCCGGTCGGCGGCCCCACGGCCTCGGGCGGTGGCGCCTGGATCGCCCCCGGCGGTGGCGCCGACCCGCCAAAACTGAACGAACCGCCGTCAGGACAAAGCGCCATGAGTTCCTGGATCCGCTGCCCCACGCTGGGCGCGAATGGGATCAACGCCAGCAGCGCGCAGCCACCGAGCACGCCCACCAACAGACCCGCGAGCGCCGGAGTAGAACCGGGGCCGATAGCGCGACCGGTGGCGAACCCGGCCGCGGCTGCCAGCGCGATGAAAACAACCAGCGCGCCGAGAAGCGACAGCGGGATGATCAGCGGACCCGCACTGCACAGGGCAGCCGGTCGCACCCAGGTGATGATCAGATTGGCCGCAAACGTGCAGGCGAAGGCAAGGACGCCGGCGATGACGCCGTATCGAACCCACGCCGGTATCGCCGCTAGCCGGCCCGCAGCCTGACCTGACATCCCACGCCTGGGTCGAGCGTAAGCGTCAACCTTCCGGTCGTGGCGTCCCAGTGAGAGCTGTTGACGCAGGTTCCGGTCACCGCGGGGCCGCTGAGCGTCATGGCGGACCAACCGATCTCGACGGGCTGGTCCCGGTGCGATGCATCAACACGCAATTCGAGGGTCCCGTGGACGCCGTCACCTCGACCGGGATGCACGCCGTCGGGCGCGGCGATGACGTAGGGGCGAGCCAGGTGGCGCAGCGCATCCATGTTGACGATCTGGCCGGCCGCGTCGACGATGCCCCAGTACCGGTTCTCTCGCCACTGCCACCAGGCCCAGCCGATGCCGAGATCGTCTGCCTCGTCGAGGGCAGCGTCGGCATAGCCGGTCGCGGTCTTCTGGGTCAGGTCGTAGCCGAGCTCGCCGATCCAGAGCGGCGCCGGCACCTCGGCGGCTTCTTTGACGCGCTCTTGGAATCGCGACCGAAGGAAGGTTGGATCGCCGGTAAAGAACGGCGGAATTAGCGAACCTTCGTAGAGGTGCGTGCCATAAACCAGATTCGGCGCGTTGAGGTGGACCACCACCGTGTCCAGGGTGAGCAACAGGATGCCCTCGACGAAGAACAGGTGGTTCGAGTCGACGGCGCCGATCGCCTCGATGGCGTCCTTGAACATCGGCCAGAGGTAGGACTTCTCGAAGATGCGTGGCGGGATCGGCAATGGGTGCGCCTCGTTGAAGATGTCGTAGCCCGCCACCCCCGAACTGTCCTTGAATCGGGTTGCCACCGCCTGCCAGGCGCGGAAGAATTCCTTCTTCCAGTCGGAGGACAACCAGAAGTACGTATCCGAGGTAAAGGCCGCCGGGGAGAGCGAGGGGCTCCAGGAGTATTGCGGCAGCGGGTTCCAGTTGGGCACCGGCAGGGTCGCCCATCCCGGCGCGCCGGAGTAGCCGAAACGCGGGCTCCAGCCGAGGCGGAAGTGCATGTCGAGCACGACATAGAGCCCATGCCGGTTGAGCGTCTCGACCGTGGTCGCCACGCGCTCCAGGTAGCCGCGGTCGATGCGGCCGCGCACCGGTTCGAGCTGCGCCCAATCGATCCCAAGCCGCACCACGTCGAACCCCGCCCGTTGCATCAAGGTGGCGTCCATTTCATCTAGCGGCGCCGGCGGACTCTTCGGGTAGGAGACGAGCGCATCGACATTGAACCCGCGGAGCAACACCTTGCGCCCGGAGCCGTCGACGATCTGTCCGTGATTGACCCGCAGCCAGTTCAGCGATCCGTCGGGGTAGCGGGGGGGCGGCACCGACGCCGTCAGGCTGCCGGCCGGCAGGTAGGCCACGATCGTGACGCCGACGATGATGAGCAGCAGGACGAGACCGACGCGCCGTGACCGGCGGAAACGACCTCGGGGAGCACGGGCCAGCGGCTCCAGCTGGGCGGCCCGTCGGCCGCGCCGGATTAACGAGACACGGCGCTTGACGGTTGACCCACGGCGGCCGCGGCGGCCGCCACCACCTCCTCGATCGTGTCGCACACGTTCGCCCCCGCGCGCGTCAGCGCCTGCAACTTCGAGGCCGCCGTCCCGGTGTTACCCGAGATGATGGCGCCGGCGTGACCCATCCGTTTTCCCGGTGGCGCCGTCCGTCCGCTGATGAAGCCGATGACCGGTTTCCCGAACCCAGGACTGATCACGTCATCCGCTGCGGCCTCCTCGTCGCTTCCCCCGATCTCGCCGATCATGACCACGGCCCGTGTGGCTGGATCGTCTTTGAAGAGCCGCAGGACCTCCTTGAAGGAAAGGCCAAGGATGGGATCGCCGCCGATTCCGACCGATGTCGTCTGGCCAACCCCGGCCTGGCTGAGTCCCTGGATGACTTCGTAGGTCAAGGTGCCACTCCGCGACACGATGCCGACCGAGCCCTCACGATTGATGTGGTTGGGAATGATGCCTACCTTGGCCTGCCCCGCGGTCACCAACCCCGGACAGTTCGGCCCGATGAGTCTGACGCCGGCATCGACGACGAAGGCGCGAGCCCGCACCATGTCGTAGAGCGGAATGCCCTCCGTGATGCACACGATCAGACCGATCCCCGCAGCCGCCGCCTCCATGATGGCGTCGGCGGCGAAGGGCGCCGGCACGAAGATGCCGCTGACATCGGCACCGGTCTCCCGCCTGGCGTCGACCACCGTGTCGTAGATCGGGATGCCGAGTTGTGTGCTGCCCCCCTTGCCCGGGCTGACGCCGGCGACGATGTTGGTGCCATAGGCTTTCATCTGCTCGGTGTGAAAGCTGCCCTCCCGCCCGGTGAGGCCCTGCACCATGATGCGACTCGCTGTTGACAGCAGAATGCTCATCGGCCGGCGCCCCTCGCCAACTCGACGACTTTCCGGGCGGCGCCGGTGGCGGTGGCTTCGGGAATGATGCCGGCCTCGCGCAGCAGTTGGCGTCCCTCCTCTTCCCGGGTGCCGGTCATGCGCACCACCAGGGGTAGCTTGAGATTGAGATCGCGCGAGGCGTCGATGATGCCGTGGGCCACCTCATCGCCGCGCGTGATGCCACCGAAGATGTTGATCAGGATGCCTTTGACATGCGGGTCGCCGGCCAGCAACTCGAGCGCGCTGTGGACCACCTCGGCCTTGGCGCCGCCGCCGACATCGAGGAAATTCGCGGCGCGACCGCCTTCGCGTTGCACCAGGTCGAGCGTGTTCATCACCAGCCCGGCGCCGTTGCCGATCACCCCGATCGACCCATCGAGCCGAACGTAGGTGAGCTTGCGCCGCCGCGCCTCCGCCTCGAGCGGATCCTCTTCCGATTCGTCGGCGCCGTGCAGGTCCTTGTGGCGGAACATCGCGTTCTCGTCGATCTCGAGCTTGCCGTCCGCCGCCACCAGGCCGCCGTCCTGGGTGAGTGCCAGCGGGTTGATCTCGATGGTGAGCGCGTCGTAGGTGCGGGCGAGAGCGTAGAGCTTGCCCACCAGCGGCGTCAGCTGCGCCTGCAGAGGTCCGAGCCCGGCTCGAAAGATCAGGTCGCGCACCTCGAAGGGCAACGGCCCCCGCCACGGATCGGGGTGGAGTTTGGCGATCGCGTCGGGATGGGTCTCGGCCACCTCCTCGATCTCCATGCCGCCCTGGGCACTGAGGATCAGCACCGGCTTGCGCGCGTCGCGGTCCAGGGTGAGGCCGAGGTACAGCTCGCGGGTGATGTCCTGGGCGGTCTCGCACCAGATCTCCTTGACGGTGTAGCCCTTGATCGTCATGCCAAGGATCTCGCCGGCAACCCGCTTGGCATCGGCCGCGGTTCTGGCCAGCTTGATCCCACCCGCCTTGCCCCGTCCACCCACCGGAACCTGCGCCTTGACGGCGATCGGGCCGAGCGCGCCGGCGGCCAGCGCCGCCTCGTCCGGGGTCCGTGCGAGCCGGCCATCCGGAACGGGAATACCAGCGGCACGGAAACGCTCTTTCACCTGGTACTCGAGAAACTTCATAAGGGAATGTTCCCGTGGCGGCGGTGCGGCCGCTCAACCTGCTTGTCCTTGAGCAGGTGCAGCGATCGAATCAGGGTGGGCCGGCTGTCCTGCGGCTCGATCACGTCGTCGAGGAAGCCGCGCTCGGCCGCGATGTATGGATTCGCGAATTTCTCTTTGTAATCTTCGACCAGCTGCTCGAGCTTCTTGGCCGGGTCCTTGGCGGCCGCGATCTCTCGTTTGAAGATGACGTTGACGGCGGCCTGCGGGCCCATCACGGCGATCTCGGCCGCCGGCCAGGCGTAGTTGAAGTCGCCGCCGATGTGCTTCGACGACATGACGTCGTAGGCGCCTCCATAGGCCTTACGGGTGATGACCGTCAGCTTGGGCACGGTTGCTTCCGCATAGGCATAGAGGAGCTTGGCGCCGTGGCGAATGATGCCGTTGTACTCCTGCGCCGTCCCGGGCAAGAAGCCAGGAACGTCGACGAACGTCACCAGCGGGATGTTGAAGGCGTCGCAGAAGCGGACGAAACGGGCCCCCTTGACCGAAGCGTTGATGTCGAGGGCCCCGGCGAGGATGCGCGGCTGGTTGCCCACGATCCCGACCACCTCCCCGTCCAGCCGGGCGAAGCCGACGACCAGGTTCTGCGCGAAGTGCTCCTGGACCTCGAGAAAGCTGTCCTGGTCCACCACCGCGACGATCGCCGTCTTCATGTCGTAGGGCTGGTTGGGGTTTTCCGGGATCAACGACTGCAGGCTTCGATCCCGCCGCTGTGGATCGTCACGCGGGCTGACGGCGGGCGGCCGCTCCCGATTGCTCCCCGGCAGGTAGGAAAGCAGGCGCCGTACGGCGCTGAACGCTTCCGCCTCCGAGTCGTGCAGGAAGTGGGCGACCCCGCTCTTGATGTTGTGGACCTCCGCCCCACCGAGCTCATCGAAGCCGACCTGTTCGCCGGTCGTGACCCGCACCACTTCCGGCCCGGTGATGAACATGTAGCCGAGGTGCTCGACCATGAAGATGAAATCCGTGATCGCCGGCGAGTAGACGGCGCCGCCGGTCGCGGGACCGGCGATCACAGACAGCTGCGGGACAACGCCCGAGGACTGAACGTTGCGGTAGAAGATATCCGCATAGCCGGCCAGGCTGACGACACCCTCCTGGATGCGGGCGCCGCCGGAGTCGTTGATCCCAATGCAGGGCCGACCGGCGCGGACCGCGAGATCCATGACCTTGCAGACCTTCTCGGCGAAGACCTCGCCCAATGAGCCGCCGAAAACGCTGGCGTCGTGCGAAAAGATGAACAGTTCGCGGCCGTCGACGGTGCCGTAGCCGGTGACGACACCATCGCCCGCGATCTTCTTCTCTCCCATGCCGAAGGCCTCGGTGCGATGGACGGCGAACGCGTCGAGCTCGGTGAACGATCCGGGATCGACGAGCAGCTCGATGCGCTCGCGGGCGGTTAGTTTGCCTTTCGGGTGCTGCTTGTCATCGGGATCGCCGCCACGATGCATGGCGTCGTACTTGCGCTTGCGCAGGAGGTTGATCTGGCGTTCGGAAGGTGACGGCGCCGCATCGCGGGCGGCTCGGCTGGCCATGCTCTAGCTACGCGACCCGGGTCGATACTCGCCGAAAACATCCCGCAGGACACCGCACACCTCTCCTATGGTGGCATAGGCTTGCAGCGCGGCTCGCATCGGGGGCAGTAGGTTCTGGCTCCCCTGGGCCGCCCGACGCACGTCGTCCAGCCGCGCCTCGACGGACGCCCGGTCTCGTTCCGCCCGCAATCGCTCCAGAGCTTCGATTTGATCACGCTCGTGCCGGGGACCGATCTTGACGATCTCGACCGACTCCTCGTCCCCCTGGAAGCGATTGACGCCGACCACGATCCGACGGCCCTCCTCGACGGACCGTTGGTACGCGTAGGCGCTCTCCTGGATCGCCTCCTGGGTGAAGCCGGTCTCGATCGAGGCAATCGGGCCGCCCCTCCGGTCCACCTCGTCGATGAGCGCCGAGGCGCCCGCCTCCAACTCGCTCGTCAGCGCCTCGACCAGGTAGCTGCCGCCCATCGGATCGGCGACGCCGGCCACGTTGGTCTCGTGGGCGATGATCTGCTGCGTCCGCACCGAGAGGGTGGCCGCCATTTCCGACGGCAAGCCCAGCGCCTCGTCGAACGAGTTGGCGTGCAGGCTCTGAGTCCCGCCAAGTACCGCGCTCATCGCCTGCAGGGCGACCCGGACGATGTTGTTGTGCGGCTGTTGTGCGGTCAGGGTGCTCCCGCCCGTCTGACTGTGGAAACGCAGCGCCTGCGCCCGCGGATCGGTCACGCCGTAGCGGTTTTTCATCAGCGTGGCCCACAGCTTGCGCGCCGCCCGGAACTTCGCCACCTCCTCGAAGAAGTCGGAGAAAACGGCAAAGAAGAACGACAGCCTCGGCGCGAAATCGGCGACCTGGAGGCCGGCGGTCCTGGCCGCGTCGACGTAGGCGATCCCGTGCGCCATGGTGAAGCCAAGCTCCTGGACGGCGGTCGCCCCGGCTTCCCGCAGGTGATAGCCAGAGATCGAGATCGTGTTCCAGTTAGGTAGCCGTTGGTGGCAGTAGGCGAAGAGGTCGGTGGTCAGCCGCATCGAGGCGCGGGGTGGGAAGATATAGGTGCCGCGGGCCGCGTACTCCTTGAGGATGTCGTTCTGCACCGTGCCCTGCAGCCGCTCCGGCGACACGTCCTGCTGCTCGGCGACCAGCTCGTACATGAGCAGCAACACCGCCGCCGGGGCGTTGATCGTCATCGAGGTGCTGACCTCGCCCAGCGGTATGCCCTGCAAGAGCGTTTCCATGTCTTTGAGTGAAGAGATGGAGACCCCAACCTTGCCCACCTCGCCGCTCGCCATCGGGGCGTCCGCATCGTGGCCCATCTGGGTCGGTAGATCGAACGCCACCGACAGCCCGGTCTGTCCCTGTTCGAGGAGATAGCGGAAGCGACGATTGGTTTCGGCGGCGCTGCCGAAACCGGAATACTGGCGGATCGTCCAGGGCCGGCGGCGGTACATCTCGGGGTAGATGCCACGCGTAAACGGATAGTCGCCCGGTGGCGGCGCTTCCGGTCCCGCGTCGATGGCCCGATAGACCGGCTTCAGCGGCAGACCGCTATCGGTGGTCGGCGCGGGCGCACGATCCGGCGGCTTAGGCGCCGGGCTCGCCATCCGGCTCCACGAACTCGGTGAGCACGCCGCACACGCTCTTGGGATGGACGAAGCCGATGCGGGTCCCGTGCGTCCCCGGCCGTGCCACCGCATCGAGCAACTGGGCCCCCGCGGCACCCGCGCGTTCGAGTGACGCCGCGACATCGTCGGTGGCATAGGCGACGTGATGGACCGCCTCGCCGCGATCCTGGAGGAACTTGCCAACTTTCGATTCTGGATCGAGCGGCGTGATGAGCTCGATGCGGCTCTCGCCAATTCGGATCAGGGCAACTTCGATACCTTCGCGCTCGAGCCGTTCTCTGCCGCTGACGACCAATCCGAGCACCCGTTCGTAGGTCTGGATCGCCCGGTCGAGATCGCGAACCGCGATCCCAACGTGGTCGATCCGGCTGAGCATGCCGTTGATTCTAAAGCCGGGTCATTTCCCACCCCCCCTGACAAGGTGTGGACCCTTTGTAGTAGGGTTGACCACGGCTAGTTACGTTACGGTCCGACTCCCTCTCAGTACTCGGCGTCCTCTACAGCCAAGCGTAGACGGCGCATCTGATCCAACTGAGGGAAGGAGGTTGGACCGTGAACCGCACCGCTGGCACCCGCGTGCGTTGGTCCGTCGGGCGTGGAGCGATTTTCGCGCTCGGCGTTGGAGGAGCACTCTCAGCGGCACCGCATCTGCCGACACCGGTCTCGGCGTCGCTGGTGGCATTGCCGGTGACCCCATCGATCATGGCATCGCCGGTGACCCCGTCGACGGTGGACGCGGCCGACGATCCGCGGCCGCGGCAGCCACGGGCCGCCGTCATCATCTATGTGGAGGCAACGCCACCTCCGCCGCCCGCCGTGGCCCCGATCGTGCGGGCCGCTCCCGCGCGACTCGCGTCGGCGAGGATGTCCAGCAGCGGTCCGGCATGGGCGGTCGGCCCAGTCTCGGGCGCAGCGAACGGCTTTGCCTACGGCTATTGCACCTGGTGGGTCGCTCACAAACGCTACATCCCCTGGCGGGGAAATGCCTACCAGTGGTGGTGGAACGCCCGCGCCTTCGGTTTCGCGGAAGGAGCCGCACCGCGGCCTGGCGCGGTCATGGTCATGGGCATCAGCAGCACCTCACCGCAAGGGCACGTCGCCTATGTCGAGTCGGTCAACCCCAATGGCTCCTTCCTGGTGTCGGAGATGAACTGGTGGGGCGTGGCCGGCGGCGGCTGGAACCGCGTCGACTACCGGACGATTAGCTCGATGGCTGGCGTGCTGGGATTTATTTACTAGGCCGATCTCTCTCAATAATCGGCAAGGGCGGGGTAACGCGTCAGGTTGCCTTCGCCTGGATAACCCGGGAGAGGATCCTCTCGAGTTCGGCGTCCTGGGCGGCGAGGTGGTCCTGGATCTGCAGCGCGGTGTGGAGCACGGCGTCGGCATCCTCGTAGGTGGCTTCGGCCCGTTTATCGCTGGCGGCGGCGAGAACGTTCTGGCCCACGATGATGATGCTGAGCAGCACGAGCTGGAGAAACGTCTGGCTGATCCACGAAACGATGAGCACCGGGTTACGAGACATGATCGCGGCGGGAAGCGACACGAGCGCGAGAGCGGCGAAGGCGTAGGCGCACCACATGGTGCCGACGCCATTGGTTACCTTGACCGCCAGCCAGGTATTGAACCGCGTGATCGGGCTGCCGCCTCTCGGCATCAAGTCGGCGACCTTGATAGGCCGTTGCTTCTTACGCAGTTCGATCCAGGGATGCGTGACGGGCGTGAAGATATTTGACATGGCGCTAATCTACCCGCTCCGCTTCAGCAGCCCCAGCCGCTTCGCCCGGACTTCGGCGCGGTTGAAGCACCACACCGAGGCCGGCACCAGGATGACGCCCATCAGAAGCAAGATGCCGATGGTGGGCAGGGCTCCCGCCAGGGAAAGACCGTGGAGCAGCGACTCCCGGACGCCACTCAGGGTGTAAGTCAATGGCGAGAGAATCCCCACGACGTGCAGCGGCGCCGGCAAGACGCTGATCGGGTAGTAGACGCCGGATATGAGCAGCAACACGCCCTGTACCGCGAAGGCCATTTGCTCGCCCTTTTCGGGGGAGAGCAACGGAAGGATCGACGTAAAGATCCCGAGGCCGAGCAGGGGCAGCGTGGCGGCGGCGAAGATCGCCAGCGCCGTCAGCCAGTTGGCGTGCGACAGATCGAGGTTGAAGAAGAAGACCAGGGCGATGCCAATGGCCGCCGTCCGGGCGATCCCATAAATCAGCGAGGCGGCGGACATGCCCAGCAGGTGGGTCAGCCGCTTGACGGGTGCCATGAACGTGTATTCGATCGTGCCTTCCCATCGCTCCCAGGTGATGGCAAAGGCGATTTCGAAGAAGACCAGCGACAGGTAGGTCCAGAGCAGCGCGCCCACCAGGAGATACAGCTGCGTTTGGTGCAGGCTCGCCTGCCCCGGCTCGAGCCCCAGGGTCGACAGCCCAGCAGCCAGGTAGCCGATGCTGAGGACGCTGACCAGGTTGTATAGGAGCCACACCGCCTCCCACAACCAGTAACGTCGGTACAGGTTTTTCTGCCGCTCGATGAAGCCGACGAACGCGTTCAGCTCCCAGCGGAGCGAATTTCCAATCATTCGTCCTTCGCCTCCTCGTCTTCCTCCAGCCGCTTCCCGGTGAGCTTCATGAAGGCATCCTCCAGGCTGCCGTCGACATCGCCGGCATGCGCCCGGATCAGCTCGGCGGGGGTGCCCTCCGCCAGGACGCGCCCCTGGTCGAGCACCAGCACGTGGTCGCAGAGCACTTCCGCCTCCTCCAGGTCATGGGTGCAGAGCAGCACGGTGGCGGCCCGATCCCGGCGGATGGTTCGCACCAATTCCTGGACCTCGCGCTTCGAACGCGGATCCAGTCCGGTGGTCGGCTCGTCCATCAGCAGCAGCGACGGCGATGTGAGGAAGCTGCGGGCGATGGCGACCTTCTGCTGCTGGCCGCGCGAGAGCTGCTTCATCGGCTTGTCGAGCGTGTCGAGCGGCAGACCGAGCCGCTCCAGCATGCCCTCTACCCGGGCACGCGTGCCTTTGCCGCCACTGCCATAGAGACGGGCCGCATACAGCATGTTCTCCCAGGGGCTCATCTCTTTGAAGAACGACGCCTCGACCGAGACGCGGTTGATGTGGCGGCGGACGTCGTCGGGTTGCGTGACGACGTCGTACCCAAACACCGAGGCCGTGCCGGCGTCGGGCGTCATCAAGGTGGCGAGGATGCGGATCAAGGTCGACTTGCCACTCCCGTTCGCGCCCAGGATCCCCGTAATTCGACCACTGTCGACGTGCATCGACACCTGGTCGAGTGCCAGCTTTTCTTTCTTGACCTTGCCCCGCCCAAAGGGGCGGCGCGCCGGCTGCCCAAAGCGCTTCGTGATGCCGTGCAGCTCGACCGCCGCCGTATTCAATTCGCTCGCTTTGATGGCCATGCCTTCAACTCCTGAGATTGGTGCCGATGAACAACAAAAAACCGTGGGCCCGGGGCCTCACGGTCGAAAGCGGTGTCGTCGGTGTCTAGTTCAGTCGGCTTTCAGTGCCATGCAGCCCCGTGTAGGCAGGCTCCGCCCCTGGTGAAGACGATCATGCCTGCCTTGCTGCGCCACATAGCCTCCGTACAGTACTCCAGCAACCTGACGAAAGTCAACCGGCGGACGGCGTTAATCGGGTGGGGTTGGACTTTACGACAGACAGCTGTCGCGACCAGGGTGCACGCTTAAACCATGGCCGCGGTCCAGGTCGCGCGAAGAGTGGGGACCCCTCGTTTCGAGGTCGCATTGGAGATGCTGCGGGACGGCGTCCAGGCGATGGCGGCCTGGATGCATCAGGCCGATGACCAGGCGCTGGGCGAGGCCCTGATCCAGATCCGCGAATCCGGCATCGACCCGCTGGAAGCGGTCTTCGCCAGCGGGGTGCGGCGCTTCGACCAGTCCGGCGAGTACCGAGCCGACGGCGCGGTGTCGGTCATCGCCTGGCTCAAGTGGAAGTGCAAGCTC
>DASWBA010000032.1:0-7630 GCA_036390825.1 Candidatus Dormiibacterota bacterium | reverse complement strand
TCCAGGTCGTTCAGATGGAGCTCGTAGTCAAGAAGCTCAAGCCGTTCACCGGAAGCTTGGCTTTTCTCGACCCCAGCGACCGGCAGGTAGGGAAGGCGAGCTACGCCAACGGGCAGATGGCAGCTCAGTCGGGCATCCACTTGCCTGGCATCCCCGTTGCACAGGCCTACAGCGGCAATGACTACTGGGGATGTCTCAGCTGGTGCTTGTCAACCATTTTTCCGACTCTGCCCTGGTGGCTCCAGGGCGCTTGCTGGTGGGCTTTGGGAGCCTGTAGGGGAGGCTTAGTTCCGTCATGTGGCGCACTCATAGGCTGCATCGGCGGCTACGCCAGTGCATGCATCATTTGGTGCTCCTGCGCGCCGTGGTGCCCCTGATCTAGACGCGCAAGCGGCTAGCCGGGTCGCCGGATACGCAACTCGAATGACCCTCCCCGGCGCGGGGAGGGTCTTCTCTATTCGGCTGAGACGCCTGCTTCGAGCGCTGCCTGGGCCGCCGCCAGACGCGCGATCGGAACTCGGAACGGGCTGCACGAGACGTAATCGAGCCCGATCCGGTGGCAGAGGTGAATCGAGTCGGGGTCGCCGCCGTGCTCGCCACAGATCCCGACCTCCAGGTTCGGCCGCGTCTTGCGACCCTCACGCACCGCCATCTCCATCAGCCGTCCCACGCCCTTCTCGTCGATCGTCTCGAAAGGATTGCGCGGCAGGATCTTGCTTTCAAGGTAGCGCACGATGAAGTGGCGTTCGGCATCGTCGCGTGAGAAGCCGAAGGTCATCTGAGTGAGATCGTTGGTGCCGAACGAGAAGAACTCGGCTTCGGTGGCGATCTCGCCCGCGGTCAGCGCCGCGCGCGGGATCTCGATCATCGTGCCGAACTTGTAGGGCACGCGAACGCCCTTCTCCTCCTGCACGCGCTCCGCCACCGGCTTGAGCTCAGCATGCACCGCCTGCATCTCGGCCAGCGTTCCGGCGAGCGGGATCATGATCTCCGGCCGGGCGTCGATCTTCTTCTTGCGCAGGTCGGCAGCCGCCTCCATGATCGCGCGCACCTGCATGCGCGGGATTTCGGGGTAGAGGATCGAGAGCCGGACTCCGCGCAGGCCGAGCATCGGATTGGCCTCGTGCAGCTCCTCCACGCGGACGAGGATCTTCTCCAACCGCTTGAGCTTGGGGCTGCTCTTGCCCGAGGCCTTCAAGGTCGCGATCTCGCTCACCAAACCGTCGCGATTGGGGAGGAATTCGTGCAGCGGTGGGTCGATGAGCCGGATCACGACCGGCAGTCCCTTCATCACCGCGAGGATCCCATGGAAGTCGCTGCGCTGGATCGGCAGGAGGAGGTCGAGCTGCTTCTCGCGCTCCTTCGTGCTGGTGGCCATGATCATCGCCTGCACGATCGGCAATCGATCCTGCTCCATGAACATGTGCTCGGTGCGGCACAGCCCGACCCCCTGGGCGCCGTTCTCGAGCGCCTTGGTGGCGTCGCGCGGGTAGTCGGCGTTCGCCCAAACCTGCAAGCGGCGGATGGCGTCGGCCCAGCCCAGGATCGCGTTCGCCTGTGGGTGCTTGCTCAACGGCTTGGGGTCGATGGTCGGCACCCGGCCGAGGTAGACGTCGCCGGTGAGGCCGTCGATCGTGATCTCGTCGCCCTCTTTAACGGTGGTGCCGTCGACCGAGAACGAGCGCGTGCTCATGTTCACGGCCACCTTGCTGGCGCCGACGATGCATGGACGGCCCATCCCGCGCGCTACCAGCGCCGCGTGGCTCGCCGTGCCGCCCGTCTGGGTGAGGATGCCCCTGGCCTCGACCATGCCGTGCACGTCGTTCGGGTTGGTCTCGATACGGACCAGGATCACGGCCTTGCCCTGCTTGCCCCACTCCTGCGCGGTGTCGGCGTCGAAGACGGCCTGGCCGGTGGCCGCGCCTGGAGACGCGGGCACGCCGCGGGTTAGCGCGTGGACCTTGGCGGACGGATCGACGCGCGGGAACAGGAGCTGCTCCAGCTGGCGCGGCTCCACGCGGGCGACCGCTTCCTTGCGGTTGATCAAGCCCTCGGAAACCATGTCGACGGCGATCCGCACCGCCGCCTCGCCGGTGCGCTTGGCTGAGCGCGTCTGCAGCATGTAGAGCTTGCCGCGCTCGACGGTGAACTCGAGATCCTGCACGTCCTTGTAATGCTTCTCGAGCTTGCGCGCGTAGCCCTCGAACTCGACGTAGACCTTGGGCAGCCTGCGCTTCAGGGCCGAGATCGGCTCGGTGTCGCGGACGCCGGCCACGACGTCCTCGCCCTGCGCGTTGGCCAGATAGTCGCCGTAGAGCTCCCTCTTACCGGTGATCGGGTTGCGCGTGAAGGCGACGCCTGTACCCGAAGTCGATCCCATGTTGCCGAAGACCATCATCTGGACGTTGACGGCGGTCCCGAGGTCGTCGGGGATGCGCTCCATCCGCCGGTAGGTCTTGGCGCGATCGGTGTTCCACGACTTGAACACCGCCTCGATCGCGGCGCGCAGCTGCGCGACCGGATCGGATGGGAACTCATGGCCCGTCGCGTCCTTATATATGGCCAGGAACCTCGTCACGAGCTTGCGAAGGTCCGCTGGCTTCAGCTCGGGGTCGGTCTTGACCCCAGCGCGCTTCTTGGCCTCACTGAGCGCGTGCTCGAACTTTTCGCCATCGATGCCCATCACGGTCTTCCCGAACATCTGGATGAAGCGGCGGCGCGCGTCGAGCGCGAAGCGCTCGTCCTTGGTCAAAGCCGCGAGGCCTTTGGCGGTCTCTTCGTTGAGACCGAGATTCAGGACGGTGTCCATCATGCCGGGCATGGAGAACTTGGCCCCGGAGCGGACGCTGACCAGCAGAGGATTCTCTGCGTCGCCGAATCGCTTGCCTGTCTTTCGCTCGAGGGTTTTGAGCGCGGTCGTCGTCTGCTCCCACAGCCCGGGCGGGAACTTGCCTTTGTTGGCCAGGTAGGCGCGGCAGGCTTCGGTGGTAATGGTGAAGCCGGGCGGGACGGGCATGCCCGCTCGGGTCATCTCGGCGGCGCCGGCGCCCTTGCCGCCAAGGAGGTCGCGCATATTCGCCGATCCCTCCGTGAAGTGGTAGATCCACTTATGCGCAGCCATCAGGGCAATAGTTTGAGGGAACCAAGGGGCGCGCCGTGCCGACGCGCCCCTTCTCCCTATCTACTAGGCGACCTCTTGTTCAGGTTCGTGACCCGAATCGACCTTCAGGTCGCCGAGGCCCGCACGGTCGTAAAGCCGGCGGAGCGGGCGGGGCGCCCACCAGTTCCACTGGCCGAGCAGGCGCATGACCGCCGGCACCACCAGAGCCCGCACAAGCGTGGCGTCGAGGGCGACCGCCACCGCCAGCCCGATGCCGATCGCCTTGATGATCACCACCTCGGCCAGGCCGAAGGCAAGGAACACTGTGACCATGATCGCGGCCGCGCCGGTGATGAGGCGCCCGGTCCTCTCGAGGCCGTGCGCAACCGCAAGCGTGTTGTTGCCAGTGCGGACGTATTCCTCGTGGATGCGGCTCACGAGCAGCACCTCGTAGTCCATCGACAGGCCGAACACGATCGAGAAAAGGATCACCGGGATGCTGGGGTCGATCGACTGAGGCGTGAAGCCGAGAAGGCTGGAAAGATGCCCCTGCTGGAAGATCCAGACCAGGGCGCCGAACGATGCGCCGATCGACAGGAAGTTGAGCAGCACCGCCTTGAACGGCAGCACCACCGAGCCGGTGAGCAGGAACAGCACGATCAGGGTGGCGACCACGACGAATCCGACGGCCAGCGGGGTGCGGTCGACGATGAACTTGATGACGTCGAGGTCAACCGCGGTCTGGCCGCCGACCAGCACCTGGGCGCCGTCGCCGGCGCCGGGAAGGGCACGGATCGAGTTGACGATGGCACGTGAAGCATCTGACGTCGCGGGCGAGGCGGTCGTGGCCGAGATGACGACGATGTGCTTGCCGACCGTGGCGGCCATGAGCTGGCGCGCCGCCGCAGGGATGTTGTTCGGGTCGCCGGTGTACAGCGCCTGGTAGTCGGCGCGTCCGAGGCTCGGGTCGAGGCTGTAGATGGAGGTGGTGTGGAGCACACCCGGAATTCCCTCGATCCGCTGCTGGAGGTCGTATTGGTCGCCGATGCGCGCCGAGGTCAGGGGCGTGCCGTCGGGGTAGTCGACCACGATGTTGAATGTCGTCTGGTCCTGGCCGGGGAAGTTCTTGATCATCTGGTCATAGCCCTGCCTCGCCTCGAGGCGAGAAGGCAGCATGTCCACGTCGCCGTTGGCCAGCCTCAGCTGGACGAATGGCGAGGCCGCGAGCAGCAAGAACCCGGTCGTGGGCAGTAGGACCACGAGCGGGCGGCGCATGACCCATGTCGCCAGGCTGCGCCAGAATCCACCGCTGTTCGGGGTGCGGCGGAAGATCGGGATGCGAAGACGGTTCACCGCCGGTCCGACAATCGCAAGCAGGGCGGGCAGGAACGTGAGGCCGTAGACGAGCGCGACCGCGACCACGATCGCGCCCGCAGCGCCCATCGAGGCCAGGAACGTGCCCTGGTAGAAGAGCATTGCGGACAGGCCGACGGCGACTGTGATCCCGGAGAACGTGATCGCGCGACCCGCCGTCGCCATTGTCGTTGCGATTGCATCTTCTCGGTTGGCCCCGCGCGCAAGCTCGTCGCGGAAGCGGTTGACGACGAAGAGCGAGTAGTCGATGGAGACACCGAGGCCGATCAGGGTGACGATGTTGAGCGCGTACTGCGAGACGTCCGTGAAACGGTTCAGGAAGAACGTCCCGGCGAGACCACCGATGATGGTGAGCACGCCGACGCCGAGCGGAAGACCGGCTGCCACCAGCGACGCGAAGATGATGACGAGCAGCAGCAGCGTCACCGGCAGCGTCACAAACTCGGCCCGTTGAAGGTCAGCCTCGAGCGTCTTGTTGAAGGCTTCGTTGATAGCCACAAACCCGGTGCCCATCACCGTGAGCGTGTCGGAGTGAACCTGGGCCCGCAGCGCGTCGTAGTCCTGGCGGGCCTGCATGCCGGTGGACTTCAGCTCGACGCTCACGAGGGCCTCGTGACCGTTCGTGGACGTGAAGGCCTGCGCTACCCGCGGATTGGGCGCGTTGTAAGGCGTGGTGATCGAGCTGATGCGAGGGTCGCCCTGGATCGGCGACAGTGCCGCCGTGACGGCGTCTTTGTACGCGGGGTCGCCGACCGAAAGAGTCGGGCTCGAGAAGATGAGGACGAAGTTCGACGTGGTCGGGCTGCCGGACCTGAGGTCGGATGTGATGAGGTTGCCGGCGCGCGCCGACTCGAGATTGCTTGTCAGCGGCCCCCCGCTCGTGAGCGTGCCGCCCATGAGCAAGCCGGCGACGGAGATGGCGAGCACCACGCCGGACCCGACCAGCGCGGCCCATCGATGTCTGTAGACGAAGCGACCCCACCTGGCGAACATGTCCTTCTCTCCTTGGTGGGCGACTAAGCGCCCGAATTCGTCGAGCTGACGGCTGACAGCGACATGGCGGCGAGAGCGTCGACAGCCTCGTCCGCGTCGAACTCCGGGTCGACCATCTTCTGGACCATGATTCCGAGGACCCCCGCCCAAACGGCGCTCGCGATCGCGCGAGCCGGCGTCGGATCGGCCTCGCGCTCAGCGAGGACCTGCCGCGCGAGGTCTTCGACGTGGGCGCGTTCGGTGCGGATGTTTTCGCGGATCCCCGCTCCGATCTCCTTGTCGTGGAGGCCGACGCCGATCAGCTGGATGTAGAGGGTGTGGGCGTCGGGCCGGGTGCGCAGGAGGACCTTGAAGTTCTCGAACGCCGCCATCGCCCCCTCGGTCCCCTCGGCGGTGTAGACGTCCATCTTCTTGCAGACCTCGAAGAGCACCGCGAGGACAAGCTGTTGCTTGGACTTGAAGTGGTAGTGGACGAGGCCCTGCGCGACGCCGGCCTCCTCCGCGATGTCCTTGATCGAGACGTTCTCGTAGCCGTCGCGGCTCAGGGCGGCGAAGGCGGCCTGGAGGATCTTTTCTCGGGTATCGCTTGACAACTTGGCCTTGGCTCCTTGACTACCTTGGGCGGTTACTTTGGGATCCTGGTTGAACAGTCAACCAATCTTGGTTGGTCATTCAATCACATAACTGGGGCCAGTGTCAATGTCCATCAGGGAGCGGTCAGGCGAGCGGTGTTTCGGCGTGAATGAGGCGGCTCCGCAACGACCCGAAAACCGAGCGTCCCGTCAGGATCTTCGGAACGGTACGGTCAGATCGGGTTCGGAGCCGGCGGTCGGGGCGGACCGCCGGCACGGAGTTGGGGAAGGGTCCGCCTCGCCCCTCAGGCGGTGTGTTATCGACGGATGCCGTCACCTTCGCCGCCGCTCGGCGCGGTCTGGGTGATCTCACGATCTACGAAACGGGCCGACAAGAAAGTCACGTGAGACGTGATCATTCGTAAATCCCCCAAGGCCTGGAACGAAGGGGACCCTCGAAACTTGCGGACGACGGCCGCAAAGCGGCCAGGAGGCAAAGAAACAAATGACAGAGCCGAGGAAGATCGCCCGTTATGGCTGGATCCCCGACCTGCCCGACGAGCGCGATCACATCTACGCGGCGCCGCCGCAGTTCCTGAGCGCCCTTCCGCCTTCCACCGACCTGAGACCTCAGTGCCCCGGCGTCTACGACCAGGGAATGCTCGGAAGCTGCACGGCAAACGCGATCGGAGGAGCGATCGAGTTCGATCGCTTGAAGCAGAAGCTCACCGATTTCGTGCCCTCGCGGCTTTTCATCTACTACAACGAGCGGATCATCGAGGGGACGGTCGGCTCCGACAGCGGCGCGCAGATCCGCGATGGCATCAAGACCGTGGCGAGCCAGGGCGTGTGTCCCGAGCCCGAGTGGCCGTACGACATCACGAAGTTCACCCAGAAGCCACCGGCGAAGGCGTACGCGGATGCGGCGACCGACCGCGCGGTTTCGTACCAGAGCCTCATCCAGGACTTGAACCAGATGAAGGGATGCCTCGCTTCGGGCTATCCGTTCGTGTTCGGGTTCACCGTCTATGAGAGTTTCGAGAGCGCGGCCGTGGCGCAGAGCGGGCACGCCCCGATGCCGGCTCCGAGCGAGCGGGCGATCGGCGGGCATGCGGTCATGGCCGTCGGCTACGAAGACGCGAACCAGTGGTTCGTGGTGCGCAACTCATGGGGTCCGGGGTGGGGCCTGGCCGGCTATTTCACGCTGCCATATTCGTATCTCATTCAGTCGAGCCTTTCATCCGACTTCTGGACGATCCGGATCGTCGGCCAGTAGCGACGCTGCGATGAATCTGGACGGTAGACTCGCTTCCTTGTGACGATTGACTGGCGGCACGAGTCATGGGCCGGGTTCGCCATCTTCGTTGCCGCCGGTGTCGTGCTCGGCCTGATCGGTCGCCGTTGGAGGTCCTTCCAGACCGGCCTGGTGTTTCTTGCGCCGGTCGCTGCCGCGGTGCCGTTGGTCTACTACTTGATTGAAGGCAGCGTCAGCGAGTGTTCGGGCGCCGGTGCCACCTTTCGGTGCGTCGAGGTCACTTATGCGTCGTCGTGGGACGCGGGCGCTTGGACTTTGGTGAGCGCTGTGGTTCTT
>DASWBA010000031.1:0-1840 GCA_036390825.1 Candidatus Dormiibacterota bacterium | reverse complement strand
CGACTCGAAGGTCGAGACTCTTTTGATCGGGGGCAACGTCGACTTCGCGACGCCGCCGCAGAACGCGACCCGCGCCCTGCTCCCGCATCTGCCGAACGGCCACCAGGTCATACTCAGGAATCTCGGCCACACCGATGACTTTTGGGCCTACGAGCCGGCCGCGAGCGGGCATCTGGTCAACACGTTCTTCGACAGCGGCCGTGTCGACACGTCCCGCTACGCGCCGAATCGGATCGACTTCGCGCCCGGCATAAGCCAGGGCGAGATCGCGAAGATCGTCCTCGGCGCGATGTTCGGACTGGCGGCGCTGACGGCGCTATCGATGCTCTGGTTGCCGCTCCGCCTGCGTCGGCGCGGATCGTTCGGACGGGCGGCGAGCGGCGCTATGCGGTCTCTGTCACCGCTCCTGTTCGGCCTCGGCGGCTGGTTCCTGGGAGCGCTCGTCGTGCTGATGGCGCTGCCGGCCGTTCCCATCACCGACGAGCGGCTGGTGGCTCTCTCGGCGGGCCTGCCGACCGGGCTGGGCATCTACTATGCCTGGGCGAATCGTGACTGGTCCGCACGGACCAAGACCATGGGGTTCGCGGCGGCAGCAGGTGGCGCCCTCGTGGGTGCATGGCTGGGGTTCAACGTGACGTCCGGGCTGTTCGGACCGCTGCTCGCGATCGTCGGAGCGGCCGTCGGCGCAAACCTGACGGTCCTCGCCCTTGACATCGCATGGGACCGGCGGGTTCGTGATCGCTTCGCCGCCGGCGCCGAAGAGATCCCCGAGGCCCGGCCCGTGACCCGTTGACGTAACGCCGGCTCCACCCAACCTCGCCTCATCAAGTCCCGCCCGGAAAGTGCGCGGAGGAATCACTGCTATGTCCACTATCAGGATTCAGAATCTCACTAAGCGCTACAGGCCGGTCCTGGCCGTCGATGACCTGTCCTTCGATGTCCGGCCAGGCCAGGTGACCGGGTTCCTGGGGCCCAACGGGTCTCTTCCTGCACCGCTTTTGCGCAAGTCTCCTTAAACCTCCCGAAACGAATTGCACTCCTAATGCAGCCGAGCTGCATTTGTCCTGCATGGCAAATGTGCTAGAGCCCGGATGGAATTAGGGGCATGGAAAGCACATCAGCCATCGGCCTGAGGGCCGTCGAAGGGGGAGTGATGCCGTATGACTTACGCCAACGAGACCGAACGGCAAGCGGTTATAACCGGGCTTCGCGGGCTCACTTTCATCTCGTCAGGGAGCTGGGATCAATGGTCGTCATCGTAATGCTCGGAATCCTATTCTTCGCCGGCGTCCTCGTCGGTATGGGCGCAATGGTCTGCCTCGGGATAGCCCGCGAGGAATTCCGCAAGTCGCTGAGGAAGGACCCGCCCGGCCCCGCCGCCGCAGCTACCCGCACCCTGGTCGGTTTTCACGCCCGTCCTCCTCGTGGCAACGAAGCCTCTGATCGGGTAGCGACCAGATACGTGTAATAGCGACATCGGTGCTGGTCAGCGGTACCGCCTATTGATCTCGGTTGCCCGTGCCGGGTTGCTGGCGGTAGTCCGCCTCCGCCACCGGGGACGTCGGGCGTGGCCGGCGCCGGTCACCGGGAAGGGCGAGCCGGCCATCGCCGGCGGTCTCGGGCGGGGTGAGGTCGAGGTGCCAGTCGCCGAAGCGGCGGATGGTGTGCGTGATCAGCGGGCTGAGGGTGGCCACGTCCTCGGGGTCGACGTTCCGGCCGCCGGCGATGAGCTGGTTGATGACCGCGGTAAGGTCCACCGCGGTGGAGTAGATCGCGCAGTTGGCGACCAGCTGGTTGAACTTGACGAGTTTTTCCTGGTAGATGGGGTCGTTGGTGGCAA
>DASWBA010000030.1:0-8590 GCA_036390825.1 Candidatus Dormiibacterota bacterium | reverse complement strand
GCTTCGAGCAAGGGCGGCGGGAGGCTTCGGCGAAGGAGCGGGATCTGCTGGAGCGCTTGCGGGCGTTGCCGGACGGAGAGCAGAAAGCGCAAGAGGTCAAGCGGATGATCGACCGCGTCCGGACCTTCATCGGGTACCGGGAGTATCCGAAGTTCGGCATGGTCAGCCGCTACTTCGTTTACAAGCAGGCCTTGCTGGAAGAGGCCGGGCGCCTCGTGCAGGCCAACGTTCTTCGTGAGAAGGAGGACATCTTCAACCTCACGTTCCAGGAGCTCCACGACGTCGTGCGCGCGAACCAAGTCGATGACCAGCTCATTGCTCAGCGCAAGGACGCGTTCAGGTCGTATCAAGCGCTCACGCCACCCCGGGTGTTCACGTCGGATGGTGAGGTCATCGCCGGGGCGTACCGGCGCGACGACGTTCCGACCGGAGCGCTGGTCGGCTTACCGGTGTCCGCCGGGATCATCGAGGGGCGGGCCCGCGTCATTCATGACCTGGCGGAGGCCGATCTCGAACCGGGCGACATCCTGGTCACGGCCTTCACGGACCCGAGCTGGTCGGCCCTGTTCGTCGCGATCAGGGGCCTGGTGACGGAGGTGGGGGGCCTGATGACCCATGGCGCAGTGATTGCGCGGGAGTACGGATTGCCGGCCGTCGTGGGCGTGGAGCAAGCCACCCGGCTGATCCGAAACGGGCAGCGGATCCGCGTGAATGGAACGGACGGGTACGTCGAGATCCTGCCCTAGAACTAGCAGGGCCGTGAACAAATGTTGAACAGATGCGCTCGACGCGTCTGGTGTTCAAGAAGTGTTAATGGGAGCTGGGTCAACTGGTCAGGTTTGGCAACTCTACTCGCCGTTGGACGAAGCCTCGAAGCGCCGCTAAGCCGTCTCCTCCGCCCCTCACGGCATAGTTGAAGAGCAGCAACTCCAGCGTTGCGGGCTGCCTTCCTGAGGCCACTGTCTTTGGTGGCCATGGGGGCACTCCCTGCCGGGCCGCCAGCTCTGGATGGGCGGCATCGTATCTGAATCTTCGGCGGCCTCGGTATCCCCCGGGATCTCCGAGTCCGGCCGAGGCTAGAGGATCCAGGACCTTGCCGTGCCTATTCAGTTTTGGGCAAGCTCCTCGACGCGGGTGCCAGCCGTCGTCTCTCTTGCCAGGAAGTCAACAACGGCATGAAGGTCACCGGTCTCTTTGAAATGGCGGAGCTGGCGGTCGGCGCTGGTGCCCTCTTCGAGCACGGTCGTCAGATAGGCGACGGCCGGTCGCGATCCTAGCTCGTCGACGACGTCGTCCACAAAGTCCAGCAGCTCAAGAGCAAGATCGCGCATCGGTACCTCGCACTGCCTCCCGAAGTCGATCAGCTTGCCGTCAATCCCGTGACGGATGGCGCGCCACTTGTTCTCGGTGATGAGGCTGGGCACATACTTCCGGAAGCCCAGGTTCTGGTGACGCAGCTTGATGAGCTTGGCGCAGATCGCCTGAAAGAGCGCGGCAAGCATCAGCGTTTCTTCCACTCTCGTGGCGGCGTCGCACACCCTGAACTCGAGGGTCGGGTAGATCACGTGCGGCCGCACGTCCCACCAAATCTTCCGGCCATTGTCGATGCTGCCGGTCTTCACCAGGAGCTCGACATAGTTCTCGAATTCGTCCCAGGAGGCAAAGTCCGGTGGGATGCCGGTCCGCGGGAAGCTCGACCAGATGACGTGGCGGTACGATTTGAGACCCGTGTTCCGCGTCAGCCAGAAGGGACTGGAGGTCGAGAGCGCCAGCATGTGGGGCAGGAAATAGCGAGCCTCGTTCATAATCCCGATTCGCAAGTCGCGGTCCGGGATACCGACGTGAACCTGGAGCCCAAAGATGAGGAGGTCCCGGATGACGTCCTGCATCTCCTCTTCCAAAACTCTGTACCGTTCCCGTTGGGTGACCTGCTGTTCCTGCCATTTCGAGAAGGGATGCGTGCCGGCGGAAACGATGCGCAGGCCAGCTGGTCGTAAATAGGAGGCGATCGCGCCTCGCAACCGGATGATCTCGTCCCGTGCTTCGTTGATGTCGTTGCAGATGCGCGTGCCGATCTCGACCACCGATTGCATCATCTCCGGCTTGATCTGTTCACCAAGCTCAGGTGTCGCCTGCTCCATCAAGACCTCGATGTGAGACTTGAGCTGCCCGGCCTGGTCGACAATCTGGTACTCCTCCTCGATCCCGATGGTCAGCCAGCCAGCCTCGTCGCTCACTGCTCGCCTTCGACCACGTAGCTCGGGGCAATGCTCCCGTCCCCGGCCGTCACGTTCAGCAGCTCCGAAGAAGACAACCGGCTCAGGCAGCCGGAGACCCGGCCATTGAAAAGATAGGGATCCATGTCCGTGGCGAAGTCCACGTAGCGGATCGTTCCCAGAACCACCGGGAACAGCTGACGAGGAATCGGCACCGCCTCCTGCACGACGTATGACTCCTCGAGTGCAATCTGTACCGTCCGCTGCCACTCCTCGCGCGGGACCGCCCAGCCGAGCACCACCCCTTTGCCGCCGTACTCATCGTTGGGCTTGAGCACCAGCTCTTCAGGATGGCCTGCCACGTATTGCGGCAGGTCCTCGATCCGGGTGCCGTTCCGCCGCGTCGACCCGGCGCGCATCTTGCGCGTCCACGGAATGTGCCGGTGGATGGCTCGGCGCTGCGGGGCCGTGTACAGGTGCGCGTAGCGGTCGTCCGAGAGCAGGGCGAGCGACATCTTCTTGTGCAGCAGCTTGGCTCGGAAGCTGTTCAACACGCAGGCCGCGCCGGCCAGGTAGGCATCCCTCAGCGCCCGGCTCTCCTCTCCACGCTCCAACAGCTCGCTTGTGAGCACCCGCCGGTACACAAGATTCACCGGCTGGCCTTCGGCGTAGAGGGTTCCGCCGCGAAATTCGAGCGCCAGCGGGTCGGTGATGATGGTGCGGATACCGCGCGCGGTGAAAAAGTCTCGGAACAGCTCGAACTCGCGCGAGGTCGGCAACCCGCGCCAGTCGATGATCGCAACCACCGGCGTCCTGGCCTTCCCCCACTCCTTGAAGCAACGCAGCATGGCGCTGAGCTGACGCGACCGAAGCGGCAGCGCTCTCAGCCGGAACCGTTTTCGGAAGGCTCGCATGACCGGAAGCCGCTCGAAGATCGCGATCAGCTCATCGTTGTAGGCCATCCCACCCGGCGACTCGGCGTTGTACTCCACATAGCGGAGGCGGTCACTGTAGAAGCCGTCGATGCGGGAGGAGGTCGAGGACGAGTCGCAACCCCGATCCGCGAGCGCCAGGCGTTCCTCCTCGGGCTGGAGGTCGAGCTCAGCCCGCAGAAGCGCATCGTCTATTAGTGCGCGCTCCAGCCGCTCGAACGCTGCGAAGATCGCGTGCGATGCGGCCACTGCCGTGTCGTACTGGTGACGCGAGATCAGCTGTGGTCGTAGGGTGATGGAAACTGGACGATCGCCAAATACCAGCCTGCGCTCCCGCTGGCCCTCGTGCAACATCTCGGCGCTCCCTTGCGCGATCCGCTCATCCTCGAGCAGGTTGTGGTAGATGGCGACCGGGTCCTTCATTTCACGTAGTGCCACCAGCGGTGCTCGCCACGCCAGGGAGGCGTCGTCTGCCCACGCGCATAGCCGAGTACCAGCGCCGTCATCTGGTCGAGCACCCACTCAAAGCTGTCTTCCTTGATCGAGACACTGTCGAAGTCGGGCGCGGGGTTCAGGAAGTCGATGGCATAGAGCGTGCCATCGCGGACGGCGAACTCCACCGTGTCCATGTCGTAGCCAAGCGCCTGGGTCAGGGTGCGGGCATCACGGGTGGCCGCCTCGGCCAGAGCGCCATCGACACGACCGACATACCGCTTCAGCCCCTCGTTCTTGGGGTTATAACGGATGGGCAGGATGTGCTCGCGCCCGATGCAGATGCAGCGCAGATAGTCCGACCAGTCAATGAACTCCTGCAAGATCATCGTCTTCTGCCCGGAGGTGTCGTAGGCGCGGATCAGCTCCTCGACCGAATGGACGAAGTGGACATCCTTCCAGCCGCCCCCCGTGTTCGGCTTGAGCACCGCCGGCAGGCCGGTGTACGCGACCAGTCGCTCCCAATCGAGTGGATGCTTCAGGTTGCGCAGCGACTTCTCGCGATCAATCTCGGGGATGTAGTCTCTGTTGGGCAGCACCACGGTCCTCGGCACGGCGACCCCGAGCTTGCGGGCCAGCGTGCATTCGAAGAACTTCTCGTCGGCCTGCCACCAGAAAGGGTCGTTGATCACCACGGTCCCAAGCAGCGCGGCGCTCTTGAGATAGGCGCGGTAATAGGGCACCTCGTGCGAGATCCGGTCGACGATAACCGCGTAGGCGGGCTCCTCCAGCTCGCCGTTCCCGCCCAGGCTGACCATCTCGGCGCTGATCCCGTCCGCTTTGCCGGCGCGGTTCACCGACTCCAGGAAGGGTTCGGGAAAGGTGTTCTCGCTCCCGACCAGCAACCCCACCTTCTTCGACCGCGGTGCGCTAGACATAGCGGCGCATCATCTCCATCCAGTACGGCCAGTCGTGCGACGCGCCCGGCCAGATATCGAGCCAAACGTCGATCGCCTTCTCCCGCAGGAGCGTGCCGACCCGCACCGACTCGGTCACATGCGCGTCCTGCTCGCCGCTCGCGATCACCTTTTTCGTGAAGCCGCGGACCGGTCGGAGGTACCTCTCGTCCCAGAGACCAGGCAGGAAGGCAAGTGGATTGGTGAAGTACACGTCATCGCCGAAGTAGCCGTCCAGCCAGTGCCTGGTGTCGTAGGCACCAGAGAGCCCGACGAAGCCGCTCAGCCGGTCGGGATGACGGAGCGCCAGCAGCACGGCGTGGAACGCACCAAAGGAAGTTCCCACCGCAACGGGCGGCTGGCCCATCAGCGGCAGTACTTCTTGAAGCAGATAGCGCTCGTACTGGAGGTGCCGTTGGACACGCTCGCGGGCCGCGACGCTGTGCGCATACCAGGACTCTGAGTCGACGCTGTCGACGCACCAGAGTTGGATGAAGCCGGCGTCGAGCTTGTCCCGTAGGGCGCCCACCATGCCAAAGTCCTCCCATTGGTAGAAGCGCCCCTGCGAAGTCGGGAAGACCAGCAGTGGGAGGCCGGACGTGCCGAAGCGGAGGATCTCCATTTCCCGGCCCAGCGATGGGCTCCACTCGCGCACGTACTCCCGCACTCCTCGCTCCCTGCTAGCGAGAGTCTAGTGGGTCACTTGCCGCGATCTCCGCTAGGCGGCCCGGCGAATGGCCAGCTCTTCCAAAAAACCGAGCTGCCTCAACGCTCGCCCAGCAGGTTAGTTATCCAGCAGCCAGTAGACGGCGGTCTGCAAATTGGCCGGGTCCTCATCCCAATCGCCGTATACCTCCCAACGAGTCCCGCTGGGGATCTGGCCGTTGGTCCGGCACCACTGGGCGATGGCGTCGTGGGGACTCTCCCAAGCCGGCGTAGTCGCCTGACGAGCAGGCAACCACGGTCACGATCTCTACGGTGTGATTAGCCGTCCCCGCATGGTAGATCCCAGCTTCTATCGAACGCGGCGTTCGAGGCCCACACCGCCGGGGGAAGCAGCAACAAGAGCCTGGCGCGGCCCGAATCCGCTGGCCAACTCGCGGGAGCCGTCTCGGTGAAGGCGATGGCTGGGGCGCTAGGATTCGAACCTAGGATTACCTGATCCAGAGTCAGGCGCCTTACCAGCTTGGCCACGCCCCAGCGGGTGCTGGAAAAGCGACGACAGTCTATCAGCCCGCGGCGCCGAACGAGGCCGGTGGCTCAGGTGGAAGCCTGGCCAGCATGAACTCAGGCGCCTGCTGAACCCCGGGTAGCCAGAAGGAGATACTCGTTCCCGAGCCGGGACGGGATTCCATCTTCCACCAGCCGCCCGCGATCTGAGCACGTTCGCGCATGGCGGTCAGTCCAAGGTGGCCAGGAGGGGATCCACCGTTGAGCGGCTCAAACCCGTCGCCGTCGTCGTCGATCTGCACGTGCCATCCGTGGTTGGCGTCCGCCAGGCGGACTTGGACGCGGTGGGCGCGAGCATGCTTACGAACATTCACCAACGCCTCCATCGCGATCCGATAGAGGATGAAACGCGTCTCGGGCGGCGGTTCTGACGTTACTCGATTCTCGACATCGAACTCGAGCCCGACGTCCGACCGAATCCGCTCGAGCTGGGCGCTCAGGGCGGCGGCGAGGCCGGCGCGATCCAGGTTGATCGGGCGCAGATCGAACATCAGGTGTCGCAACCGGTCGATCGATCCCTCGATCGCCTCCTCCAGCTTGTCGAGGGCCTCGATCTCGGTCTCTGCGGTGACGCGCTTGCGCAGCTGCTGGAGTCGCAACCCGGCGGCTGCCATCGCCTGGATGCTGTCGTCATGGATATCGGACGAGATTCGCAAACGCTCGGCCTCCTCTGCCCGCACCAGGTGTCCGAGCAATTCCTGGCGCTCGACGCCGGCCCTCCGGACCAGCTCGAAGCTCGCATCCAACTCCGCCTGGAGACGCGTTCGATCGCTGAGATCGCGGACGCGCGCCGTCGCCAGCCGGCCCGCATCGGTGGTGATGTAGCTCAAGCTGATGTCCACCGGAAACTCCGTACCGTCCTTGCGTCGCCCGGCCATTTCGCGGGTACCCATCTTGCGGTCGCTTGGCGCGTCGAAGTATCTCCCGCGATGGAAGACGTGAGCCCGGCGGAAACGTTCCGGGACCAGCGTCTCCAGCGGGCGGCCGATCAGCTCATCGCGGCGGTAGCCGAATAAGGTTTCCGTTTCGGCATTGACCTGCTGAATCGCACCGCTGGGGTCGACCATCACCATGCAGTCGGGCGACGATTCCAGCAACGCGCGAAACCGTTCCTCAGATTTCGGCTGGACCTCCAAGGCCAGCTTGCGGTCCGTCACTTCGCGGATGGCCATCACCACCAGCTGACCCTGCTCGGTGTCGAGCGGGCTGAGCGTGATTTCCACTGGAAACTCGCCGCCATCTTTCCGGCGCCCGGACAGCTCGAGGCCAGCGCCGATCGGTCCTGACAGCTGTGCCGTAGCGTAGAGCTGGCGATGCGCGACGTGGGCCCCGTGAAAACGGGGCGGCAGCAGCATCTCGACCGGATGTCCAAGTAGCTCACCGCGCCTGTAGGCGAAGAGCCGCTCGACCTGGGTGTTGACGCCGTCGATCAAGCCGTTGCCATTGACGATCACCATGGCATCCGGCGCAGACTCCAGCAGCGCTCGGAACATGTCTTCACTCCTGCGCAAGACGCTGGCGGCTTGCTCGCGCGCCTGAATATCGTGCAGAAGATCACGGAAGCACGACGTTGCCAGCGTGGCCGACATATTGAACTGACCGCGCGCGGCGCGAAAGACCGCGTCCACCAGTTCTTTATCGGACGAGCCCTTCACGAGGTAGCCCAACGCACCCACACTCAACATCTCGTAAACACTCGCTTTCTCTTCGTGAGCCGAGAGGGCGAGGATGCGTGTGTGCGGCGAGCGAACGCCGATTTCCTCGGCGGCCCGGCGTCCGCCTCCCCCCGGCATACGCACGTCGAGAACGGCCACCGCGGGCTGGTGCGCAGCGGCGAGCGCGATCGCTTCATCGGCACTGCTGGCCAGGGCCACCAAGCGCAGCCCCGGCTCGTCGGAGATGAGGTCAGCCAGTGCTTGCCGGACTGCTGCGTCGTCGTCGGCGACCAGGACGGTCACGGTCTTGGGCTCCAGGACTGGCCTCGCTGAGGACGCGACGGATTGTTGCGGCTTTTCTTGCGTAGTCCAATAGCGAATTTAGGCAGTATTGCCGACGTGTATGGCAGGCACCCTAACGCTTCGCCCGTGAACGGGGCTTCCTGCGCCGCACCTGGAACAGGAGGCCGCTCGACCGCCGGCGACGGAACTGGCCGACCTGAGACTCCTCATTGGCCGCAGGGGTTGCCGCGAGCCGCTTTTTGAGCAGCGAGTCCGTATCGCCGTCGCCATGCGCTTCGGGTGCTTCGTCCATGTTGCTTGCCTAGGCTGCGTCGGCGTAGGCCGAGCGCGTCTCGAAGTGCGGCGTCATGACCAGGTCGCGGAGAACGTCGGCGCCGATGTCGAGGACCACGTGGCCGCGAGCGCACGACTGAATGTTGTCGGTCAGATCCTGGCTCCCCCAGCCCTTCACGATGTAGCCCGAGGCTCCCCCGCGAAGCATGGCGGCGACTTCCCCCGCTTCGTCACTGGCGGAGTAGGCGATCATCCGGGTAGCCGGCGCGACCCGCGCGATTTCGAACGCCACACGCTCGCCACCCCAGTCCGGCATCCGAACGTCGATCAGCGCCACGTCGGGGTGGGTGGTGGATGCGAGCTCGATCGCGTCGTCGACATTGGTCGCCGTGCCAACCAGGCGGATGCCGGACTCACCGCTGATCAGCGCGTCGATCGCGTCGAGGAGCCCTGGGTCATCGTCGACCGCGAGGACGAGCACAGGCTCACGCTCAAAATCGCGAATGACCGGTGCCCACTCGGTCATGATGTCCAACCGGTGAGCCACGTGGCGGCCCAACTCTGGAGACAGGACCGCCCGACCTTTGAGGACG
>DASWBA010000029.1:0-37099 GCA_036390825.1 Candidatus Dormiibacterota bacterium | reverse complement strand
CCGCGCGGTCGGCGACAAATTGAGGGCGACCGTGGCCGGCTGCGACGCGTTGGCCAGCGCAGGCGCCAGCGCGAGACCGCTGGCAGTAGTGCCGTCAAGTCCCTGGTCCTTGAGCACGGCGGCAACGACGCTCGTCTTGAGCGGCTTGGTCTGGAGGCCGCCGTCGACCCGCAGGTCCGCGGCGAGATCGGGAACCTGGACCCAGGCGAGGCCGTCGCGCGGCTGAAGCGCGACCAGCGCCACCAGCGCAAAGAGCACGGCGACGCCAAAGGCAATGCCAAAGAAGGCTGCGAGCGCACGCCAGCCAGTCGACGGGGCACCCATCGGAATTCGATGCTAAGGAGGCTGGATTACGGCAACCGTTTCCCCGCAGGCCGCGAGCTTGAGCGTGACGAAGCGGTAACGAGTGCGGGGACTAGTTCCTGGTCAGGTTGCCTTCGCGGGCCACGGTGTGCACGTCCTTGACCGTTTCCAGCCGTTCCATCAGCCGGCTCAGTTGGGTTAGGCTGCTGATCTCGACCGTGGTCGAAATCACGGCCGTCTTGTCATCGTAGACCTGGACTTCGGCGCCGGTAAGGTTGATCTTGCTCTCGGCAATCACGGTGGCGATATCGCGCAGCAGGCCGGTTCGGTCCCAGGCCTCGATCTTGATGCCGACCGGATACAGCTGCCGGCCGCCGGTGTCCCAGTCGACCTCCACCACCCGGTCCTGGTTGCTGACGTTGACCACGTTCTTGCAGGTGCTCCGATGCACGGTGATGCCCTTGCCCCGCGTGATGTAGCCGCTGATCGGATCACCCGGCACCGGCTTGCAGCATTGGGCGATCTGGGTGAGCACCCCGCGCTCGCCCTTGACCCGGACCTCGCCGGTGGGCTTGAACTGCGGAACGAGCGGGATGAGCGGGAACTCACCGTTGCCGTCGACCTCGGGCTGGCCCGCCACCATGTACTTCAGCAACACCGAGTGGGGGCTGACGTCGCCATAGCCGATGGCCGCGTAGAAGTCGTTGAGATCCGTGAAACGGAACTCCTTGGCGAGCTCGAGCACCCGCTCCTCCCCGATCGACGCCAGCGCACGCTGCTGCATCCGACGGAACTCCTTATCGAGCAGCTCCTTGCCCTTGGTCACGTTTTCCTCGCGCCGTTCCTTCTTGAACCAGACCCGGATCTTCTGGGCGGCGCCGGCGGTTTTGACGAAGCTCAGCCAGTCGCGGCTCGGTCCATGCGGCCCCTTCGAGGTCAGGACCTCGACGATGTCGCCGTTCTGCAGCGGGTAATCGAGGGGCACCATGCGCCCGTTCGCCTTGGCACCGATGCAGCGGTGGCCCACCTCGGTGTGAATCCGATAGGCAAAGTCGACGGCCGTCGCGCCAGTGGGAAGTGCCAGCACGTCCCCTTTGGGGGTGAAGACGAAGACTTCATCGCGGAAGACGTCGATCTTGACGGCGTCGACGAACTTCTCGGCATCGAGGACTTCCTTCTGCCAGTCCATCAGCTGGCGCAGCCAGGCGAAGCGCTGGTCCATCTTGCGGTCTTCTTTGCCGCCTTCTTTATAGGTCCAGTGCGCCGCTACCCCCCACTCGGCGATGCGATGCATCTCCTGGGTGCGGATCTGGATTTCCATCGGCTCACCGCTGTGGCTGACCACGGTGGTATGCAGCGACTGGTAGCCGTTGGACTTCGGCATGGCGATGTAATCCTTGAAGCGACCGGGGATTGGCTTCCAGAGCGAATGGATGACGCCCAGGGCCCCGTAGCAGTCTTTAATCGAGTCGGTCAGCACCCGGATCGCCGAGAGATCGTAGATCTCGTCGAAATCTTTGCCCATGGTGAGCTTGTTGGCGATGCTGTAGACGTGCTTGGGCCGGCCGGTGGTGTCGGCCTTGATCCCGACCGTTGTCAGCTCCCGCTCCAGGATTTCCTTGACGTCGTTGACGTAGGTTTCCCGCTCCTTGCGCTTGCGGGCGATTTTCTTGACGATCTCCTGGTACTCCTCCGGATGCAGCTGCGCAAAAGAGAGGTCTTCAAGCTCCCACTTGATGTTCCAGATCCCCAACCGGTGCGCCAGCGGGGCGTAGATGTCGAGCGTCTCCTGCGCCATCGCCCGGCGCCGGACCTCAGGCAGAAAATTGACGGTGCGCATGTTGTGCAGGCGGTCGGCGAGCTTCATCAGCACGACGCGCACGTCCTCCGCCATGGCGACCAGCATCTTGCGAACGTTTTCAGCCTGGGCCTGCTCCTGGCTGCGGAAGGAGATCTTCTCCAACTTGGTGACACCGGCGACCAGCTTCCCGACGTCGTGGCCGAAGCTCTGCTCCAGGTCCGCGATCGTCAGGTGGGTGTCCTCGACGGTGTCGTGCAGGATGGCGGCGGCGAGCGTGTCGCGGTCCAGCTGGAGGTCGGCCAGGATGACGGCCACGCTCAGCGGGTGCTCGATGAACTTCTCGCCGGACAGGCGGTTCTGGTCATGGTGGGCGCTGGCCGCGGCGTCGTAGGCGCGGGAGAGCACCTCGACATCGTTCGGCGGCAGGTAGTTGACCCTGCTCAGAAGATCGGCAAACTGCATGACCAGGTTCCTCGCTCGTTGATGGCGAAATTATCCCCGAACTTCGGAAAGCCCAATCAGCCGGCCCGCCGGCCGACGCGAGTGGCGCTTTAGTGCCATACGAGCGTTTGAGGCGTTTTCCTAGTAGGACTTCCCCCAGGCGACCTCGACCGTGGCTGGTTGGCCGCAAATGGCACAGGGCTCTGCCGCCCCGCCGGAGGGTCCCAGGATGACCCGCGTGGTCGCCCCCATCGTCTTGTCCTTGACGATGCGCTCGTCCTCCGCTCGGCCACACCAGCGGGTGACGGCAAACCCGATCGAGGTATCGAAGAACTTCACCAGGGCCTCCAGCGAATCGACTCTGACGGTATGGGCCTCCCGGAAGTCCCGAGCGCGGTCAAAGAGCGCCGTCTGGATCTCCTCGAGCATCGCCGGGATGGCGACCCCCAGGTCGCCCAGCGGGACCTGTTGCTTGGCTCGGTTCAGCCGCCGGACAACGGTTGCCTCGCCCCTGGCCAGGTCGCGGGGCCCGATCTCGAGCCGTAACGGGACGCCCTTTAGCTCCCACTCGTTGAATTTGAAGCCGGGCCGCTCGTCACGCCAGTCCACCTTGAGGCGGATGTCCTCGAGGTCGGTCTCGACCTGCTGCAGTGCGTTTTCGATCTGGCTGCGTTCGGCGTCGCCGCGGAAGATCGGCACGATGATGACCTGCACCGGGGCGATCCGAGGCGGCAACTGCAGGCCGGAATCGTCACCGTGCGCCATCACGACGGCCCCCACCATGCGCGTGGACATTCCCCAACTCGTGGAGTAAGGATGCTGCCGCTCATTGGTGCGCCCCGTGAAGGTGAGGTCGTATGCGCGAGTGAAGTTTTCGCCAAAGTAGTGCGAGGTACCCATCTGGAGCGCCTTGCCGTCCATCATCATGCCCTCGATCGCGGTGGAGTATTGGGCACCGGCAAACTTCTCACTATCGGACTTGCGGCCGGTGAGGACCGGGATGGCGCACCACTCCTCGGCGATCCGGCGATAGCAGTCGAGCATCTTCGCAACTTCTTCCTCGGCCTCGGCCGCCGTTTCGTGGAAGGTATGGCCCTCTTGCCAGAGAAATTCGCGGGTGCGCAGAAAGAATCGGGTGCGCAACTCCCAACGAAAAACGTTGTTCCATTGGTTAGTGAGCACCGGCAGGTCGCGGTACGACTGGATGTAGTCCTTCAGTACGGTCGCGATCATCGTCTCCGAGGTTGGACGGAGGACGAGCGGTTCCTCGAGGTCCTTGCCGCCTCCCTTGGTGACAAGTTGAAATTCCGGTTCGAAGCCAGCGACATGGTCCTTCTCTTTTTGTAGGAAGCTCAGCGGAATCAGCGCTGGAAAGTACCAGTTTTCGTGCCCGGTTTCCTTGATGAGACCGTCGAGCGGATCGCGAATGTTCTCCCACAACGCGTAGCCGTATGGGCGAATGATCATGGTTCCGGCGACCGGCGAGTTGTCCGCTAACTGCGCCTTGCGGACGACATCGTTGTACCAGCCGGGAAAATCCACAGACTGTTTGCGAATCTCCTTGACGAAGCCGGATTCTGGCGTGTCATCGTCAGGCATTAGCCGTTGAGTATAGATTCAGTCGGGAGCTGCTCGGCGTGAGGCGGGCGTCAGGAGGCGAGCTTCTCGGCGTCTTCTCGGGCGATGATGTCGAGCTCTCGCAGGAGCGCCGGGACCAATTCTTTTTCGGGGAAGGTGCCGACGATCTTGCCGTGCTTGAAGAGGATGCCTTTGTTCTTCCCACCGGCAATGCCGATGTCGGCGTGCTGGCCCTCACCTGGGCCGTTGACCACGCAGCCCATCACGGAGACGTTGATCGGCCGCTTGATCTTCTTGAGCGCCTTCTCAACCTCGGCCACCATCGGCAGCATGTCGATCTCGAGCCGGCCGCACATCGGGCAGGCGATCAGGTTCGGCCCGGTCAGCTTTTCGGCGAGTGCGTTGACGATGCCGTAGCCCACCTCGACCTCCTCCACCGAGTCGCCGGCCAGCGAGACACGGATGGTATCGCCGATGCCCTCCTCGAGCAAGACCCCGATCCCAACCGCGCTCTTGACCGCACCAGTCCGGGGTGGGCCTGCTTCGGTGACGCCCAGGTGCAGCGGGTAGGCGATCTTGTCGGCGATCGCCCGGTTGGCGGCAATCATGGTGGGCGGATCCGAGGCCTTCATCGACACCTTGATCAGGTTGAAATCGAGCGATTCCAGGATGTGGATATGGCCGAGGGCGGCGCTGACCATGGCCGCCACCACCTCCTCGGTCGGCGGCCGGACGCCCGCGCCTTCTTTGGCACGGCCAGGCAGCGAACCGGCGTTGACGCCGATGCGGATCGGGATCTCCCGCTCCTTCGCGCGCCGCGTGATCTCTTTCACCTTTTCGGGGTCCTTGATGTTGCCCGGATTCAACCGCAGCCCGTCGACCCCGGCCTCCAGCGCGAGCAGGGCAAGCGGGGCGTCGTAATGAATGTCGGCGATGATCGGCAGCGGCGAGCCTTTCTTGATCTCGATCATCGCCTGCGCCGCTTCTCTCGTGGGAACCGCGACCCGAACGATGCGGCAGTTCGCGTCCTTGAGACGGGCGATTTCGTTGAGCGTCGCCTTGACGTCACGAGTGTCCGCCTTGGTCATCGACTGCACCACGATCTCGGCGGCGCCTCCGATCACCACGTCACCGACACGAACCGGAACCGACTTGCGGCGAGCTCTCATGGCCTCATCTCAGCACATCGTTATATGTCACGAGACCGATCAAAGCAAACAAAAGAGCGAGACCAACGTAATGGACGACCTGCTCCCGGGCGGGATCGACCGGCCTGCCCCGAATCAGTTCCAGCACCAGGAAGGCGGCGCGACCGCCATCCAGCGCGGGGAAGGGCAGGATGTTGGCCAGGCCGAGGCTGAGGCTCAGCAGTGCCACCACGCCCACCACCGACAGGATCCCTGTCTGGGCGGCGCGGGCGGTGGTCTTGACGATGCCGACAGGGCCCTCGAGTCCGCGGGGACCCAGCAGACCGCCCAGGCTCTTGTCCGTTGCCAGCTGGTAGATCCCGGTCGCGATGCCGGCGATCGAATCTCCCGTCTGGCGGACCGCCAGCCCTCCGGCCTCGATCGGGCCGGGGTGCCAGGTCCTCGCCGCCGGGTGAAACCCGAGAATGTAGCCGCCCGTATTCGGATCCAGCTTGGGCGTGATCGTCAGGGTAACCAGCCTGGAGCCGCGATCGACGACGACTATGACCGGCGTGTTCTTGGCCGCATCGAGCGCATTCGGAAGGTCTTCGAATTTGTTGATCGGATGGCCATTGACGGCCCGGATGATGTCGCCGGATTGCAGCCCGGCGTTGTACGCCGGCGTGCCGGCATCGACCGCGCTGACTTCGATCGGGGTTTTGACTTCGGCCGCCCCGATGGTGGCGTAGACCCCGAAGAAGATCAACACCGGTAGCGCGAGGTTGAAGGCCGATCCGGCGACGATGACCATGAACCGCTGCCAGAGTGGGTGCGCATTGAAGCTGCGCGGGCCCGCGTCCATGCTGCCGTCCATGCCGGCGAGCTTCACGAAGCCGCCTAAGGGGATGGCGCGGACCGCATAGAGGGTTTCACCGCGCTGCCAGCCCACCAGCTGCGGTCCAAACCCGACGCTGAACTGCTCGACTTTGATACCGGCGAGCTTGGCGGTCAGGAAGTGACCGGACTCGTGCACGATCACCAGCAGACTGAAGATGAGGACGACGAGCGGGACGAGGATGATCGGGCTCATGCCGGCAACTTGCTCCGAACCCGGCTGGTGCCTGACGCCGACGTCCTGACGTGCGCGCGCGCCCAGTGGTCGGCGGCGATCGCCGCGTCGAGCGTGAGCTCGCCGGATGGCTGCGCGGCCTCGATCGCGGCGCGCACCGAGGGGACGATGTCGACGAAACGCCGCTGACCCTTGAGGAACAGCGCCACGGCCTCTTCGTTGGCCGCGTTCAGGACCGCGGGTGCGGTGCCGCCTCGCTCGCCGGCCTCGCGGGCCAGTGCCACCGCCGGGTAGCGCACCTCATCGAGGGCTTCGAAGGAGAGCTCGCCGACTGCGGCCAGGTCGGGCGCAGGTGTCACGTCCTGGAGGCGCTCCGGAAAGCCAAGCGCAACCGCGATCGGCAGGTGCATATCGGGAACCCCAAGCTGCGCCTTGATGCTGCCGTCGATGAACTCCACCATCGAGTGCACCACGCTCTGCGGATGGACGACCACATCAATGTCCCGGTAGGGCACATCGAATAGAAAATGCGCTTCGATCACCTCGAGGCCCTTGTTCATCATGGTCGCGGAGTCGACCGTGATCTTGGGGCCCATCTTCCAGCGCGGGTGGGTCAGCGCCTCCGCGATCGTGACGGTGTCCAATGTCTCGAGCGGGCGGCGCAGAAACGGACCGCCCGAGCCGGTCAAGATCAGCCGACGGACGGCACGGCGATTCTCGCCCCACAGGCACTGCCAGATCGCGCTGTGCTCACTGTCGATCGGGAAAATCTGTGACCCATAGCGCCGCATCCGCTCGCGGACGAGTTCCCCGGCCATGACGAGGACTTCCTTGGTCGCCAGCGCGATGTCCTTGCCGGCGTCGAGCGCGGCGAGCGTGGGCGCCAGCGCGGCGCTTCCTGCGGAGGCCACCACCACGAGGTCGACCTCGGGGTCGCTGACCGCCTCATCGATGGCGCGGCCGGCGCGGACCGGGTCGGCGCCCGCCGGGTGCGCCAGCAGTGCGTGCGCCTCGGGGTGACGGCGTGCTACGGCTTCGAGCGCGCCGGCGTCACTCCCCGCGATCACGGCATGCAACGTGAACCGATCGGGATGCCGCTCCACGAGGTCACAGACCTGGCGGCCGATGGACCCGGTCGCGCCTAAGAGGGCGAGGCGCCGGGGGGTGGGACGGGAAGATCTCATCTCTGTGGGCTGAAACGCGGGCTTTACGCGGGTCATTGCACCGGTGAGTTAAGCCAGGTGCAGGAAAGTGACGTAATAGTACACGACGACTCCCACGAGAAGGAGCGAGTCAATACGGTCGAGCGCTCCGCCGTGGCCGGGAATCAGTTGGCTGGTGTCCTTGACGCCCGCGGTGCGCTTGATCTGCGACTCGACCAGGTCGCCGACCTCCGCCACCGCACCAATCACGAGCCCCAGGATCAGGTTGTGGGGAAAGCCGATGTTAAGGAACAAGCCCGCGACCCCAAAGAAAATCATGCTGGCGATCAGCTCCGCCACCGCCCCCTCGACGGTTTTCTTGGGACTGATGCGCTTGAAGAACGGGTGTCGCCCGAATCGAACGCCCACCACCATCGCCGCCGTGTCGCCCACCCAGATCGTGCCGAAGACGCCGATCACATATCCGAACCCGAGGTGATTCGGATCGGGCTGGTGCAGGAAATACAGTGCCAGATAAAAGCTCAGTAGGAAACCGAGATAGAGGCTGCCGCCCACCGCCAGCGCCCAGCGACTCAGGCTGGCCCGCCAGTCGCGGACGAAGACCATCGCGCCCAGGCCGAGCACCGTTCCCGCCGCCAGCACGAAGGTGACGCTGGCCCAGGAGGGCAATCGGTCACGCAGCAGCAGTGCATAGGCCAGTGGGAAAAGCAGCCAGAGCGGCGCGGGCGTGCCCATGGCGCGGGTCAGCTGCCAGTACTCGATCAGCCCGGCGCCGAGGACGACGGCAACCGCGGCGTAGACCCAGATGGACCCTGCGATCAGAGCGGCCAGCACCAGCGCGATCAGCACCGCGGCGGTCACGATGCGGACCGGCATGTTGGAACGGCGCGCTACGACAACCGGCGGCTGGTCGGCCTTCTCGTCAGCGACCTCGATTGGAGACCTCCTCCGGACGCGCCCCGAACCGGCGCACCCGCCGCTGATAGGAGGCGATCGCTTCGTCGAAGTCGGCGCCGCCGAAATCCGGCCAGAGCGTCTGGGTACTGTAGAACTCCGAATAGGCCGCCTGCCAGAGTAAGAAGTTGCTCAGCCGCATCTCGCCGGCGGTTCGGATCAACAGGTCCGGATCCGGGAGTCCCCGAGTGTAGAGGTGACTGGCGAGGCCCGCTTCGTCGAGCTGCGTGAGGTCGGCGCCGTCGCGCGCCAGTTCATGGATGGCATCGATGATCTCCTGGCGGCCGCCGTAGTTGATGGCGATATTGAGGATCGCTCTCCCGCTGACCCGGGTTCGCTCGTTCGCCTGGCGCATCTGCTCCTGGAGGGCGGCGGTCAGGTCCTGCAGCCGTCCCGAGAATCGAAGTTCGATCCCGCGTTCCGCCAGCTCGTCGACCTCGCGGCGGATGGTCTCCGAGAACAGGTTCATCAAAGCGTCCACCTCCTCGCGCGGTCGCGACCAGTTCTCAGTCGAAAAGGCATACAGCGTGAGGACCCTGATGCCTCGCTTGTCAGCGGCCTCGGCGACGCGACGGATCGCCTCGATCCCGGCCTTGTGGCCCATCACCCGAGGCAGCAAGCGATCACGGGCCCAGCGGCTGTTGCCATCCATGATGATCGCGACGTGCTCGGGCGGGGGCAACTGGCTCACCTGGGGTTCTTGGGCGTTAGACCTCCATGATCTCGGCTTCTTTGCGCGCCGCCATCTGGTCGACCAGCGCGATGTAACGATCGGCGAGCTTCTGCAACTGCTCGCCGCCGCGGTGCGCCTCGTCGGCCGAAATCTTCTTCTCCTTCTCGAGGGACTTGACGCGGTCCACCTGCTCCCGACGGATGTTGCGAACCGCTACGTGCGCTCCCTCCGCATAGCGCTTGACGAGCCGCGCATATTCCCGCCGCCGCTCTTCGTTCAAGGGAGGGATCGGGACCCGGATCAGCTGGCCGTCGTTCCCGGGGTTCAGCCCCAGCTCCGACTTCTGAATCGCTTTCTCCACGGCGCTGATGATGGTTCGGTCCCACGGCTGGATCAGGATCATGCGTGCCTCGGGCACCGTGATGGTGGCCAGCTGGTTCAGGGGCGTGGGATTTCCGTAGTACTCGACCGGAATCTTGTCCACCAGCGACGGGCTGGCTCGTCCGGTGCGGATGGTCAGGATCTCTTTGCCTAGGGCCTCCAGGCTCTTCTGCATTTTGGTTTCAGCGTCTTTGACGTTGGCTTCGATCATGCGGGCGCTCCAACTAATGTTCCGATCTGCTTGCCGGCGATGACCCCCTCGAGGTTTCCATTGTGAGAAAGGTCGAACACGATAATGGGGATGTTGTTCTCACGGCAGAGTGTCACCGCCGTATGATCCATGACCCGCAAGTCTTTATTGATCAGGTCAAGGTAGTCGAGCCGTGCAAATCGCTTGGCCTTCGGATTCGTCACCGGGTCCGCATCATAGACCCCGTCCACCTTGGTTGCCTTGAGCACCACCTCTGCTTCGATCTCGACCGCCCGCAGTGCGGCGGTCGTATCGGTGCTGAAGTAGGGATTGCCACTGCCGGCCGCCAGGATCACGACGCGTCCCTTCTCGAGATGACGGACCGCCCGCCGGCGGATATACGGCTCCGCGATCTGGTGCATGCTGATCGCGGTCTGCACCCGGGTCGGCTGGCCCCGGTTCTCGAGCGCATCCTGCAGCGCCAGCGCGTTGATGACGGTGCCGAGCATGCCCATGTAGTCGGCCGTGACCCGATCCATCCCTCGCTTGCTCGCCGCGTCGCCACGGATGATGTTGCCACCACCCACCACGATCGCGAACTGGGTGTTGTAGACGTTCTTCACCGCGATGATGTCCTCGGCGATCTCATTGACGACATCCGGATCGATCCCGAAGGCAGCTTTGCCGGCGAGGCCCTCGCCCCCCAACTTGAGGAGCACCCGTTTGTAGCGCGGCTGGGCCGTCGGTTTGATCACAGCATGCAGCGGCTCGACTAGCTGGCTTCTCCGACTTTGAAACGGGCAAAGCGGGAAATGGTTATGTTCTCGCCGAGCTTCGCGATCGCCTCTTTGAGCATCTGGTCCACCGTGCGCTTGTCGTCCTTGGCGAAGGGCTGGTCGAGCAGCACCTCGCGCTTGTAGAAGTCGTTGAGCTTGCCCTGGACGATCTTCTCGACCACCTGGGGTGGCTTCTTCTGCTCGCTGGCCTGGCCTTCGAAGATGGCGCGCTCCCGGTCGAGCACGTCCTGCGGGACGTCCTCGCGACGCAGGTAGCGGGGCTCCGCCGCCGCGATGTGGACCGCGATCTCGTGCGCCAGGTGCCGGAACTCTTCGTTGCGCGCGACGAAGTCGCTCTCGCTATTGAGCTCCAGCAGTACGCCCAACTGATGGTTGTGGTGGACGTAGGTCGCGATGGTTCCTTCCCGTGCGGTCCGGGTGGATTTGGCGCCGGCCTTCGCGATGCCCTTCAGGCGCAGCCAGTCCTTGGCCTTCTCGATGTCGCCGTTGGTTGCTTCCAGGGCACGCTTGGAGTCCATCATGCCCGCACCGGTGGCGTCGCGCAGCGCTTTGACCTGATCAGCTGATATGGCCATGGCTATTTCTCATCGTCCAGGGCTTCGTCCTCGTAGAACTCGGCCTCATCGATTTTCGGCATTCCGGCGAATCCCTTCTCCTCTTCTTCCTCTTCCTCGGCGCCGAACTCGAACTCGGTAACCGGCGCTTCGGGCGCGGCGGTGAGCTCTTCGGGACTGATCAGCTGACGCGCCTCGAGCGCCGCGTCCGCGATCTTCGACGTGATCAGCTTGACGGCACGGATGGCGTCATCGTTCCCCGGGATGACGTGATCGATCTCGTCCGGGTCACAGTTGGAATCGGTGATCGCCACGATCGGGATCCCGAGCTTGCGGGCTTCGGTGATGGCGATGTGCTCCTTGCGTGGGTCGACGACGTAGACGGCGCCGGGCAGACGCTTCATCTCCGCCATCCCGCCGAAGAAGCGCTCGAGCCGCTGGTACTCCTCTTCGAGTTGCGTGATCGCCTTCTTGCTGCCGGTGAAGCCGCCGTTGTTGCGGATCGCCCGCAGGCTGTTCAGGCGATCGATCTGGCGGCGCATGACGGTGAAGTTGGTCAGCATCCCGCCCATCCAGCGGTGATTGACGTAGGGCATACCGGAGCGACGGGCTTCCAGCTCGATCGATTCCTGGGCCTGCTTCTTGGTGCCGATGAAGAGCACCATCCGGCCGCCGCCGACGACGTCCTTGACCCAGTTGGACGCGTCATCGAGCAACTTGACGGTCTGCTGCAGGTCGATGATGTGGATCCCATTGCGCGCGGTGAAGATGTAGCGCTTCATCTTCGGGTTCCATCGGCTGGTCTGATGACCGAAATGGACACCAGCCTCGAGTAGTTGCTTGAGCGTGACGAGTGGCATGCGAAAAACGGACCTCCTGTTTGTTCTTCCGCCTCCGTCTTCCGGTCGCCGGACCTGGTGCAGGCAACCCGACGCCGTCAGGAGACGTGCTTATTTGTTCGCCAAAGTATAGCCGCTGACCGTGAGTTTCAAACCCGCGCTAGGCTGCGGGGACGGTCGGCTTCTTCGCCCTGGTCGGACGCGGGGCACGGGAACGGGCCGCCCGCTCGGGCTTGCAGGTCGGGTAGTCCGAGCAGCTCTTGAACTCGCCGTAGCGGCCCTGACGGAGCACCTGGGGCTTGCCGCAGCGCGGGCAGGGGTCGTCCATGAGCAGCTCGCTGGGCGCCGGCGGCGTCACCACCCGCTTCCCACCCTCGATGTAGCGGCAGTCGGGATAGCCGGAGCAGCCGACGAAGCTGCCGAAGCGGCCCTTACGATTCAGCAGCGGCTTGCCGCAGGTGGGGCACACCCGATCCTGGATGACGTCGGCCGGGTCGATCTCGCGCTTGACGTAGCGGCACTTCGGATAGCCGGAGCAGGCGACGAACGGTCCGCGCTTACCGTTGCGCGTGACCAGTGGCTTGCCGCACTTGGGACACATCTCGCCGGTCGGCTGCGCCGGCGGCGCCTTCTCCTCTCCCTCTCGACCCTGGATGTAGTCGCACGCCGGGTACAAAGAGCAACCAACAAACTCTCCGAGCCGGCTCATCCGATGAACCAGCCGCCCGTTTCGTCCCTCCTCCTTGCACTTGGGGCAGTCTTCGCCCGTCTCGCGCATCGGGACTTTCACCCGGGCGGTGGCCTCTGCTTTGGTCAGCGTCTTGGCGAAGGGTGCGTAGAACTCCCGAACGATCGGCACCCACTTCCGGCGCCCTTCTTCGACATCATCGAGCTCTTCCTCCATGCTCGCCGTGAAGGTGGTGTCGACGATGTCGGGAAAGTGTTCGACCAGCCAGTCGTTGACGGTCTTACCCAGGTCAGTTGGGGACAGCCGGCGCTCTTCCTGCTTGACGTAGTGGCGCGTTTGGATGACTTCGACGGTGGGCGCGAACGTGCTCGGACGGCCGACGCCCAGCTCTTCCAGCGCCTTGATCAGGGAGGCCTCGGTGTATCGCGGCGGCGGCTGCGTGAAGTGCTGCTCGGGCTTGAGCTCCTGCAGATTGAGCGGCTCGTCCACGGCGAGCGCGGGCAGTTCCTTTTCCTCGTCGTTGTCGCTGTCGCGCTCCCAGACGCGATAGAAGCCGTCGAAGACCAGCACCGAGCCGTTGGCACGGAACAGGTAGTCGGCGGCGCCGATATCAACCCGCGTCTGTGCGAAACGGGCCGGGGTCATCTGGCTGGCGGTGAATCGCTGCCAGATCAGTCGATAGAGCCGGAGCAGGTCGGGCGTCAGAAACGCGCGGATGGAATCGGGCGTCCGCTCGACATCGGTTGGCCGGATGGCTTCGTGGGCATCCTGCACCGAACCCTTTGCCTTGTACTCGATCTTGTCCCGGCGAGCATAGGTTGGTCCGTACTGCTCCGTAATGAAGTGTCGTGCGGCTGTCGACGCCTCGTCCGAAATGCGGAACGAGTCGGTACGCATGTAGGTGATCAAGCCCACCGGCCCCTGCGTTCCGAGGTCAACCCCCTCATACAGCTGCTGCGCCAGGCTCATGGTTCGGTTGGGCTTCATGCGCAACCGGTTGGATGCATCCTGCTGCAGCGTGCTCGTCTTGTATGGCGGCGGGGCATTGCGCATGCTGTCCTTGGTTTCAATCGAGAGCACTTTGTAGCTGGCGCCATCGAGCTGCGCCATGATCTCGCGCACCTGGCCCTCTTCGCTGAGTTCCAGCTTTTCATCGGTGCCCTGCTTGCTGAGCAGGCGAGCAGCGAAGATGCGCGGTCGATCGACTTTCGACAGCATCGCATCGAGCGTCCAGGATTCGACGGGGACGAACTTCTCGATCTCCTCTTCGCGCTCGACCACCAGCCGGACCGCGACCGACTGGACACGGCCCGCACTCAGGCCCTTCCGGATCTTCTTCCACAGCAGTGGGCTCAGCTTGTACCCGACCAGGCGGTCGATCACGCGACGAGCCTGCTGCGCATCGACAAGATCCTGGTTCATGGGCCGAAGCGCGTTGAGCGCCTTCTCCACCGCGCTGGGCGTGATCTCGTGCAACTCGATGCGCTGCGGGTTCTTCAGGTTGAGGACGTGCGCCAGGTGCCAGGCGATCGCCTCGCCTTCGCGGTCGGGGTCCGATGCCAGCAGGATCTCCGAGGCCCCCTTGGCGGCGGCCTTCAAATCCTTGATCGTCGCTTCCTTACCCGGGATCGTGACGTATTCGGGTTTGAAGGAATGCTCGACGTCGATCCCTAGCGTGCTTTTCGGCAAGTCGCGGACGTGCCCCATCGAGGCGCGGATCTCGTACTTGCCACCAAGAAACCGGCCAAGCGTTTTGGCCTTCGCGGGGGATTCAACGATGATCAGTGGATTTGCCATTTCAGTCTCGAGCTGCGCGCGTCACCGCACCGCAGTCGCCGATTATATAGCCGCTAATTTCCAACAGCGTCAAGCGCCGATTCACTTCCTTGATGTCAAGGTTCATCATGGCCGCCAGGTCATCATGATGCCGCGGTTCTACCCAATCAAGCAACTCCCAAACGGCCAGAAGCTCGCGATCTTGCGGACCTGAATCCGCGCGCGTACGCGCACGCGTGCGCGCGTGTATGCGCGCCTGCGCACGCGCGCGTGCGCGCGAGAGCTCGGAAAACTCATCGAGCACGTCCTCAACCGTTTGCACCAGCTTCGCCCCGTCCTTGATGAGCTGATGAACCCCGGTTGCAAGGGGATTCTCGATACTGCCCGGGACGCAGAGGACATCGCGGCCCTGCTCAGCCGCCATACGCGCGGTGATCAAGGCGCCACTTCGCTGCGCCGCCTCGACCACCACCACGCCAAGGCTGAGCCCGCTGATGATCCGGTTGCGCACCGGAAAGCGGCCGGGCAATGGTGGTGTGCCAGGCTCGGCCTCCGTGATGACCGCCCCCGATTGCGCGATCGCCTGCGCCAGCTCGGCGTGCTCGGGCGGGTAGATGCGGTCGAGACCGGTCGCCATGACGGCGACCGTCGGGCTGCCGCCCTCGAGGGCGCCGCGGTGGGCGGCCGCGTCGATGCCGCGTGCCAGCCCGCTGACGACCACCACGCCGGCCGCCGAAAGATCACGCGCCAGGCGATGCGCCGCTCGCTGGCCGTAGGGGGTCGCGTGGCGCGAGCCGACGATGGCGATCATCGGTTCCGCCGGCAGCCGGCCGTTGACATACAGTCGCGGCGGCGGATCGTGGATCTCTTTCAGCAGCGCCGGGTAATCGGGATCCCGTAGCGCAACGACCCTACCCACTTTCGCGGTACTGCAGAGCCTCCGCGACATGTGCCTCCTCGATGCCCGGGCACTCGTCCAGGTCCGCGATGGTCCGCGCCACGCGCAGCACGCGGTGGATTGCCCGACCGCTGAGCTGTAGGCGCTCGGCAGCCGCTTCCAGCAGCGTCTGACCGGCGGCAGCCAGCGGCTCCCGTCGCAACTGCGGACCGGTCAGCGCGCCGTTCAGCGGACCCTGCGGCCGTCGCTCTCGCTGGCGCTCGCGCGCCTGAAGCACGCGGTCGCGGACCAATGCGCTCGACTCCGCAACTGACGTGCTGCGCAACAGCTCACCGGCGGGCTGCCGCGGGACCAGGACCTGGAGGTCGATGCGGTCCCGGATCGGTCCCGATAGTCGAGCGCGATAGCGCTGGCGATCCAGCGGGGTGCACTCGCAGATCCGGCGAGAGTCACCCGCAAAGCCGCAAGGGCATGGATTGGCCGCCGCAACCAGGATGAAGCGGCCGGGCAGCACCGCGTGACCGCGCGAGCGAGCCACCGCCAGCCGGCCCTCCTCCAGCGGCTGTCGCAGTGACTCGAGCGCGTCGCGGCGGAACTCGGTGATTTCGTCCAAAAAAAGCACGCCCCGATGGGCCCTGGAGATCTCGCCGGGACGCGGTGCGGACAGGCCGCCGCCAATCAGCGCCGCCGCCGAGATGGTGTGATGCGGGGCCCGAAAGGGCGCAACCTCGAGCAGGCCCGCCCCGGCCGGTAGCATGCCAACGCACGACGCGATCGACGTGACCTCGACCGCCTCCCGCTTGGTCAGCGGGGGCAGGATGCCGGGGAGGGCCCGGGCGAGCAGCGTCTTGCCCGCCCCCGGCGGACCCACCAATAAGAGATGATGCGCGCCGGCAGCTGCGACTTCCAGGGCCCGCTTGGCATGGGGCTGGCCAAAGATCTCGGCCAGGTCGACGTGCTGCGCGGGCGCGGACGACGTGGCCGGCTCCGGCGAAGGCGACTCGTCGAGCGGTGCGCCATCCTCCCAGTGGACCCGGAGCTGCCGAAAATGCCTGACCCCGATGACCGGCGCCGCGGTCGCAATTTTCGCCTCCGCCACGTTGTCGGCCGGGACATAGAAGCGTTTGACACCCAGCCGGTCGAGGTGGGAAACAATTGGTAGGGTGCCCCGGATCGGGCGGACGGTCCCGTCCAGTGCCAGCTCGCCGAGCCAGGCGGCGTTCGGCGGCAAGCCGCGGTCCTGGGCCGCGTTGACGATGGCCGCCGCCATCGCCAGGTCGAAGCCACTTCCCTCCTTGGGTAGCTGGGCCGGCGCGAGGTTGATCGTCACTTTGCGACCGGGAAATTCGAAGCCGCTGTTGTTGATGGCGATCTTGACGCGCTCGCGCGCCTCCTGCAGCGCCCGGTCGCCCAGTCCCACGATGTGGAACCCGGGGAGCCCGTCGGCAATATCGGCCTCGACCTCGACCCGAACGCCGTCGAGGCCGAAGACCGTTCCTGACAGGGCCCGAGCCAGCACCGTGGCCGATATTACACGGTTTTGTATATATGCGTCAGCTTAGATATCTGTCTGTCGCCCCCCAAGGTCGTACGCTGCCGTGTGATCGCCACGCTATGCAGGTGAAACAGACGGCGGCCCGCGCTCTCGGCTGGCTCACTACCCTCCCCTATCGCCGCAACCCTCGCATTCGCATCGGGCCGGGTCTGCTCGGGAACGGCCGGCTGCGCATCGAGGGACCAGGACGAGTGGTGCTCGACGCCGATGTCAACGCCTGGTCGCACGCCGAGGTCAACCGCCTCATCACCACGCGCCCCGACGCGTTGATCCAGATCGGTCGCCACGCCCGGCTGAACGGCTGCACCATCGTCGCCGCCGAGCGGGTCGAGGTCGGTGCCGATTGTGTCCTCGGTTCCTGTGAGGTTCGGGACCATCTCCCCTATTCCGAATCCCCGGTGGACCGTCGCCAACCCGGCCAGCCGCACCCGGTCATCATCGAGGAAAACGTCTGGATCGGCGGACAGGTATCCGTGCTGCCCGGCGTCCACATCGGCCGCGACTCCGTTGTGGGCATCCATGCCGTGCTTTTCGACGACGTCCCTGCGGGCGTCATCGTTGGTGGGAACCCGGCCCGCGTGCTTCGCCGGCTTGATTTATCGGCCAGCGGGGATAATCGAGGACAGTGAAGCTCAATCCGCCACCGACCATCTGCGATCAGTGCAAGCACATGCCGCGCTGGGAACACATCAGCGGCCCCGACCAATCGGTGCGGCTCGAGGACGGACGCTCGGTGGTGCGGCGCGGACAGGTCTGGGTCTGTACCCATTGCGGCCACCAGGTGCCAGTCTCGTTCGAGGCGTGGACCTGACGACGGCCGCCGCCACCCGGCTCGAGCGACTCCGCCACCTTCTCGAGCAGCGCGTCCGACGTAGCATCGACACGACGCCGCCGCTGGTCCGGGCCGGCGTGCTGATTCCCCTGGTGACGCGGGGCAATACCCTCGAGATGCTCTTCACCCGCCGCACCGACACGGTCCTCACCCACAAGGGCCAGATCTCGTTTCCGGGCGGTCAGCGGGAAGAGGCCGACGCCGAGACGGTCGAGACCGCACTGCGTGAGAGCTACGAGGAGATTGGCCTCGAGCCATCCCGAGTCACCGTGCTCGGCGAGCTCGACGACGTCTTCACCGCCGTCAGCAGCTTCGTGATCACACCCGTCGTCGGCCTGGTGGAGGGCGGCATCGATGACCTACGACTCGCGCCCGACGAGGTCAAGAGCCTGCTCATGGTCTCCGTCGACCGTCTGCTCGACGCCGACGTCCACACCACCGAAACCAGGAGCGTCGGCGAGCAGCTCTACCGCATCCATTACTACACGATTGGTGACGACGTCATCTGGGGTGCCACCGGCCGGATCGTCTACCAATTCCTCAAAGCCTGGGAAGAAGCCACCTGAACGTTCCCGGCGCGTTTCTCGAAGAGACCATCGAGTCACAACCGGATGCGGTCGAGAGCCTGCTACGGCACGGGCTGCCGCCGTCGGCTGTCTCCCGACTCTCGGGATGCTCCCGCATCTTTCTGGTCGGCACCGGGACCAGCTACCACGGAGCGGTCGTCGGTCAGTACTTGCTGCGAAGCGCCGGTGTCGATGCCTGGGCTGTCCAGGCATTCGACTTCGCCAACTATCCGCCGGCGCTGCGCGGCGACGACGGCCTGGTGCTGTTGAGCCATCGAGGCAGCAAGCGCTTCAGTCAGGCGTCACTCGACGTGTTCAAGAACCAGGACCACTGGCTGGCCATCACCGGCGAGGGCTCTCCGCTGGGCGGACCTGGTGTTGTTCATACCGTTCCGCAGGAACGCTCCCCGGTACACACGGCCAGCCACACGGGAGCGATGATCCGCCTCGCTCAGCTCGCCGTTGGGCTCGGTTCGCCGCCCTGGAGGACCGAACTCGACCGTATCCCGGACGCCATCCGGAGCGTGCTCGGGTTGCGCGCGCGGATTATCCAGGCGCTGGATCGGTTACAACTTGCGCGGGTCGTCCACTTCGTCGGCGGCGGACCCGCCTACGCCACCGCCCTCGAGGGGGCGCTGAAGCTGCGCGAGGCGTCGTACGTCAGCGCCGAGGGCCATGAGGTGGAGAGCGTCTTCCACGGTCCGCTGATCAGCGTGCAGGCGGAGGACTCGGTGGTACTGGTGGCCCAAGCGGGCGGGGCCCTCGAGCGAACCGTGGAGCTGGGCGCGGCCCTGCACGAGATCGGCGCCACTACCCTCGCGATCGGCCCCTCGGCCGCCAGCCTCGGCGCGGCAACCATTCAGGTGGAAACGCCGGCGACCGACGAACGGCTGGCTCCGATCGTCAACGTCGTGCCCTTGCAGTGGCTGGCGCTGGAGGCATCGCGACGATTAGGCGTCGACGCCGACAGCTTCCGCAAGACCGGCCGCTATGCCGCCGCCCAATCCAAGTTCACCCTATAGGCGCTACCGGGCGGCTAGTCGATCGCGTTCTTGATGTGGTCGACTCGAACGACGCGCCCGTCGCTGACCGTCAGGCCGACGACGTCGAAGCGGACCGATCCGCGATGTGGCCGTATCTTTAAGTAGTACAGGCCGAGCTGCCTCAGCTTCCGGATCTTCCTGGCGTCGACCGCCTCTTGCGGCAGGCCAAACCCGTGGCCGGCCCGGGTCTTCACCTCGACGAACACCAGCGTCTTTCCGTCCATCGCTACCAGGTCCAACTGTCCCAGCGGCGTCCGGACGTCCCGTTCGACGATCTGGTAGCCGAGGCCACGAAGGTGGTCCTCGGCAAGCGCCTCGCCACTAAGCCCGAGCTTGTTGAGTGGCAAAGGCGGCCGCTTCCAGCTCGGCGCGGGTCCGGATCGAGATGAAGGAGCGGCGGTGCAACGGGCTCAGCCCGTGCCGGTCCATGGCGGCGAGATGGTCGGGCGTCGGATAACCCTTGTGGGCCTCGAAGCCGTACCCGGGAAACTTCTCCGCCATCCGCATCATGAGTCGATCCCGGGTCACCTTGGCGAGAATGCCGCCGCACATGATCGAGATCGAGCGGCGGTCGCCCTTGACGATGGGGAGCTGTGGGGTGAGCGCTTCCGGCAATAAGAACCCATCGACCAGCAGGTAATCGATCGGCCGGCCGAGCTGTTGCAGGGCGATGCCCATCGCCCAGCGGTTGGCGCGAGACACCCCGACCCGATCGATCTCGTCAACCTCGATGATGCCGACGCCCCAGGCCTCGGCGCCTTCGAGAATGCAGTCGTAGAAGTGGTCGCGCTCGTCCGCAGTCAGGAGCTTGGAGTCGTCGATGCCTTCGCACTGGAAATAGGGCCGCATGATGGCAGCACCAGCAACCACCGGACCGGCCCATGGGCCGCGACCCGCCTCATCGACGCCGGCGACCGTCGCGTAACCGAGCCCGAAGGCCTGGCGCTCGAAGACCCAGAGGTCGCGGTCAGCTTTCCGCGGTTTCTGGCGTTTCGGTGCCGGCGTCGGCTTCGCTGTCGGCGGGGACGGCTGTGATGGCAACGGCTTGACGCTTCTCCCGAATGCGGGCGCTCTTCCCGACTCTTCCTCGCAGGTAATACAGCTTGGCCCGGCGCACCTTGCCATGCCGAACCACGTCGATCTTCTCGATCCGTGGTGAGTGCAGCAGGAAACTTCGCTCTACTCCCACGCCGTGAGCGATGCGGCGCACGGTAAAGATCTGCTTCGTACCGCTGCCGCGACAGCCGATCACGATGCCTTCGAAGATTTGGATTCGCTCGCGGGTGCCCTCGACCACCTTCGCATGCACTTTGACCGTATCACCGGGGATCAACGTGGGGACGTTCTTCCGCTGGGCCTCAGCGTCGAGCAGCGTAATGACGTTAGACACGGCGTACAAGGATAACACCCCGCTACGAATTGGGCTGATGATCGAGCAAATCGGGACGGCGACGTCGCGTCCGTTCGGCGGCCTGTGCCCGGCGCCAGCGCTCGATCTCGGCGTGGTGGCCGGAGAGCAACACCTCGGGAACCTGGTGGCCCTCGAACACGGCCGGCCGCGTGTAATGCGGATACTCCAACAGCTCGGCGGCAAACGACTCATCTTTGGGCGAGTCCTCCGAGCCCAGGACGCCGCTGACGAGCCGGCTGACGGCGTCGATCAGCACCATCGCCGGGAGCTCACCACCCGTGAGGATGTAGTCACCGATCGAGACCTCGCGGTCGACGAGGTGGGCACTGACGCGCTCGTCGACGCCCTCATAGCGGCCGCAGATCAGGTAGAAATCGGGGTGGGTCGCCAGGTCGCGCACAAGTTCCTGCGTCAGGCGCTCCCCCTGCGGACTCAAGAGGATTACCGGCCCGGTGCCGGCGCGGGCTCGCACCGCTTCGAAGATCGGCTCCGGTTTGAGCACCATGCCGGCGCCACCACCGTAGGGAATGTCGTCGACCTGGCGGTGCCGGTCGTGCGTGTAATCACGCAGGTTGTGAATTTGTAAGGTGACGAGCCCGGCAGCCAGCCCGCGCCCCGTGACACCCGAACTCAGGGGACCGGGGAAGAGCTCGGGAAAAAGCGTCAGGACCTCGATCTTCACGCCTGCGTCTCTTCGGGAAGGTCGACGGTAATTCGGCCCTCCGACGGCGCGATGGCGCGGACGACGCTACGAACCATCGGGATCAAGACTTCGCGGCTTCCGTCCGTGACGCGCAACACGTCGTTCGCCGGGTAGCTGAGCACCTCCGCCACCTCGCCCAGCTGGCGATCACTGCGGACGTCGAACACCCGCAACCCCACCAGCTGGAAGTGGTAGTACTGATCGGCCGGAAGTGCCCGTGCGTCCTCGAGCCGCACGGTGCAGTAGGCGCCGACGAGCAACTCGGCCGCGTTGCGATCCTCGATGCCTTCGAAGGTTACGAGCAGGCCATCGGGCTGCTCGGCGGACCGGGCCACCCGCAGTTTGCGGCCGGCGACCGCCACCTCGCGGCCTGGCGCGAACCGATCGGGAAAGTCGGTCAGGAGCTCGACCCGCAGCGCGCCCTTGACCCCGTGGGCACTCCGGACCAGACCAATCCGAAGATTGGTTTCTGGTTGGGTCGTCAAACGATCTCGACCATCACCCGATCGTGGTTCTTGAGTGCGGCGGCGCGGACCACGGCACGAATGGCGTCGATGTTTCGGCCGCCGCGGCCGATGACTTTGCCGACATCCTCGTTCGCCAGGGTCACCTCGACGCGGTTGGTGCGCTCCCCTTCGACCATCGCGACCCGCACGTCATCGGGTTTGGACACCATCGCCTTGATGATGTAGCCGACCAGGTCGGTGTAGTCGTGCATCCTCAGGCCTCCTCGGTGGCCGCAGCCGCGGCCGGCTCGGGTGTGCTCGGCTCGGCCGGTGCCTCCGCCGCAGGCACGGCGGCTGGCTTCGGCGGCTTGGTGGGTCGCTTCCGCGCCGACTCCCTGGGCAGGAGTCCCTGGTCGATCAGAAAGGCACGGGCTGTGTCAGAGGGACGCGCGCCTTTCTGCAACCAGACCTTGATCTTGTCCAGGTCCAGGTTGAGCTTCACTGGCTCCGTCATCGGATCGTAGGTGCCGAGGATCTCGATGAACTTGCCGTCTCGTGGCGAGCGGCTGTCCGCCACCACCAGGCGATAAAACGGATGTTTCTTTGCGCCGATGCGCCTCAGTCGAATCTTTACCGACAAATTGACCTCCTAACCTTTCAAAAGTTGAGCGGGATCGAAGGGTAATCCCTTGATGCCTCTTCCCTTCCCCATCTGTTTCATCATCTGCTGCATCTGCTGAAAGCCCTTGATCAGCCGGTTCACGGCGGCGATATCGGTGCCGGCGCCGCGCGCGATGCGGCGGCGGCGGCTGCCGTCGATCGTCTCGGGCCGCTCGCGCTCCGTCGGCGTCATCGACAGGATGATCGCCTCCATCTGCTTCAGCTGGTTGTCATCGGGTAAAGCGCCGGCGAGGTTTTTGATCTTTCCCGCGCCCGGCAACATGCCGATGATTCCCTCCAGCGGGCCCATCTTCTTCACCTGTTTCAGCTGTTCCATGAAGTCGGTGAGCGTCAGCCGCCCGGCGCGCAGCTTCTTTTCCATCGCCTGCGCTTGCGACGCGTCGACCTGATCCTGCGCTTTCTCGATCAGGGTCAGCACGTCGCCCATGCCGAGGATGCGCGAGGCCATCCGCTCCGGATAGAAGATCTCGAGATCCGTCAGTTTTTCGCCGACGCCGACGAATTGGATTGGAGTCTGTGTCACCGCGCGCAGCGAGAGTGCCGCGCCACCACGCGCGTCGCCGTCCAACTTGGTCAGGATGGCGCCGCTCAATGAGATCGTCTGCTGGAAGGCGCTGGTGACGTTGACCGCCTGCTGGCCGGTCATCGCGTCGAGCACCAGGAGCCGGTGCTGCGACGGGACGGCGTCGGTGATGGCCTTCAACTCAACCAGCAGGTCCTGATCCACCTGCAGCCGGCCGGCGGTATCCACGATCACAACGTCGGCATTCACGCGCCGCGCCTCCGCGAGCGAGTCGCGCGCGATCTTGATCGGGTCCGTCCCCCGGGGCGCATACGCCGGTGCATTGATGCTCTTGGCCAGCACCTCGAGCTGCTCCATGGCGGCCGGCCGACGCACGTCGGTCGAGACCAGGAGCGGACGGTGACCCTCGCGACGCACGAACAGGGCAAGTTTGCCGGCCGTCGTTGTTTTGCCCGATCCCTGCAGGCCGGCAAGCACGATGACCGTGGGCGGAGAGGGCGCATAGGTCATCGGTGCGCGCTCGCCGAGCAGGCGGACCATCTCCTCGTCGACGATCTTCACGATTTGCTGGCCCGGGTTCAGGCTGTCCATCACCTCGGCGCCCACCGCACGCGTCCGAATACTGGCGATGAAGTCCTTGACCACTTTGTAGTTGACGTCGGCCTCGAGCAGTGCGAGTCGGACCTCCCGCAGCCCGGCATCGACATCGGCCTCGCTCAGCTTGCCCCGCCCGGTGAGCTTCTTGAGCGCCTGGTCGAGCCGCTGCGTCAGGGACTCAAACACGCTGGGTCCGCTCCAGTCCGAGCTTGCGTTCGTAGTCGTCGAGGTTCACCGTCGTCCGTCGCACCACGTCGTAGACGGCCGTGCGCGTCACCCCTTCGCGCTTGGCGATTTCGCCGTAGGACCAATCGAGCTCCCACGCGAGGTGGAGGATGCGGCGCTGATGGTCGGTCAGCAGCGCGCCATAGAGGTCGAGCAGGCGCAACTGGCGGTGGCGGCGTCGGGCACTGTCAAGCATTTAGCCTTGACAGTATACGAGCCTCCACCCAGCCTACCCAACAGGGGGGAGAATTAAGGGTTGCGCCTCTCCTCGTTGCGTAGCACGAATTGCAGCAACCAGAGAATCCCGACCACCGCGGCGCCCAGGGCCAGGACGCCAATCGCACCGACGACGATGGCGAGGATCAGGCTCGTCAGACGGGTTCGTCCTCGTCGGCCGGCTCGACCCGCTCGTCCTGCAGGATCTGCAGCGCCTCGGCCGCTTGCTCTCTGGGCACCCAGAGATCGACGGCGGCGATCTCGCCCGCAGTCTCAGGGATCACGGCGGCCATCGCTTCATGCCGCAGAAAGACCTGGATCCCGGAGGCCTCGAGGACGGCCTTCCAGACATCGGCCTCCGGCAGCCCGTTGGCCGTCACCAACTTGACGAACGCCTTCGAGGTGTCCTCGGGAGTCATGAAGCCTCCTCCATTCGCAACAACGCATCAAGGTATTGGGCGGCATCGAATCGGTTCAGGTCATCGAGGCCTTCGCCAATGCCGACAAGCTTCACCGGCACCGAAAGCTCAGCTTCGATACTAAGCACAACGCCCGCCCGGGCGCTACCGTCCATTTTTGTCACCGCCAGTCCAGTCAGCCCGATCGCCTCCTGGAAGACCTTGACTTGCTGCGCCGAGTTCTGTCCAACGTGCGCGTCGAGGACGGCTAAGACCTCCTGCGGCGACTGCGGATCGAGCCGCTGCAGCACACGGCGCACCTTCCGAAGTTCTTCCATCAAGTCGGTGCGCGTGTGCAGGCGGCCGGCGGTGTCGATGATCACGGGGCCCATGCCGCGTGCGCGCGCCGCCTGCACGGCATCAAAGGCGACGGCTCCCGGGTCGGATCCTGGCTGATGCGCGATGACATCGACCTTCGCCCGCTGTCCCCAGAGCCGCAGCTGCTCGATGGCCGCGGCCCGATAGGTGTCGGCGGCAGCCAGCAGCGGTCGGCGGCCTTCGAGTCGCAGGAGATGTGCCAGCTTTCCGATGGTCGTCGTCTTGCCCGATCCATTGACGCCAACGACCAGCACCACCGCCGGCGCGCCGTCCAGGTTCAGGGCGCGCGATTGTCCGCTCATCTGGTTGGCCAGGTCGTCCGTGAGGTAGCGGAGCGCATCAGCCGGCGTACGCAGGTGAGCTCCGGCCGCCTGACGGCGCAAGTCCGTAACCACCCGGTCAGTCGTGGGCACGCCGACATCGGCTGCGATTAAGGTCGCTTCGAGGTCGTCCCAGAAGGCGGCGTCGAGGGCCGGTCGGCCGAAGACCTCTTTGAGGTCGGCGACGTAGGCCTGGCGACCGGCATCGAGGCTCTTGGAGAATCGTTTCCAGAATCCCTGGCGCTCGGCCGGCGCCCTGTCCTGCGGATCAGGCGGAGCGTTCACCGACCGGGATCAGGGCGTCCTGATGCAGGCGGACGGAGACGATGCGCGAGATCCCATGCTCGCCCAGCGTGACCCCGTAGAGCACCTCCGCCTGCGCCATCGTCGAGTGGTTGTGGGTGACGATCAGGAACTGCTGGTCGCGGGCGAGCCGCTTCAAGACCCGATTGAATCGGACCACATTGGCGTCGTCGAGCGCCGCGTCGACCTCGTCCAGCACGTAAAAGGGGCTCGGGTTGACCGCTTGCAGCGCGAACAGGAACGCCAGCGCCGTCAGCGCCCGCTCGCCGCCGGACAGCAGGGTGAGCGGCTGCAAGCGTTTGCCGGGCGTCTGGGCCAGGATCTCGACTCCCTCGTCGAGAGGGTTCGCCTCCGGCTCCGCCTCGAGGCGCAGGGTCGCGCGGCCGCCCTCGAACAGCTCGGCAAAGAATTCCTGGAAGTTGACGGCGACGGATTGGAAGACGGTTCGGAACCGGCTGTCGATCTCCTCTTCGAGCCGTTGCCGCAACTCGTTGAGCTGCGCGGTTGCCGCCTCGAGGTCGCCCAGCTGCGCGGTCAGGCTGTCGCAGCGGTCGCGCAGCTGTGCGTATTCCTCAGGCGCGAGGAGGTTGACCGCGCCCATCGCATCGAGGCGTCGCTGCAGGCGCGAAACCTCACGTTCCGTCTTCTGCCAGTCGACGTCCTCGATCGTCTCCGTGTCATCCTCGATTTCCTGGCCACCCTCGCGGAGCGCGAGCGCGCACCGGTCGACCTCCACTTGCGCCGCCTCGCGGTCGGCGACCGACGCCGTCCAGGCATCGTCGGCATGAGCGAGCTCGACCTGCAGGGTCACGTTGCGTTGTTCGTCCTCACGGAGCTGCCCCTCGAGTGCCGTGAGGGTGTCCACATCCGGGAGCTGAGCCGACTCGAGGGCCTCGAGCTCGGCGCGTAACACCCGCGAGGTCTCAAGCCACTGCAAGCGTTCCTCGTTGATCAGGGCCGGCTGGATCGCCAGCTCTCCCTCGGCGGCGCGCCGCTGGGCGAGCTCATCACCGTGGGATCGAAGGGTTTGCTGTGCCCGATCCAGTTGGCGGACCATATCATCGGACCGCTGGCGCGCGAGCGCCGCCCGGAGGTCGATCTCCTGACGTCGGTCGGTTAATTCACGGAGGCTGACGCCCACCTCGATGATCCGTTGTTCCAGCGCGGCGAGCTCCTGGTCCGCGGTGGTCTCCGTTTCGCCCAGGGCACGCTGGCGGCCCAGCGTCTCGACCTCGGTCTGCTCGGCTTGCTGGAGAAGTCCGCCGATCCGAATCAGTTGCTGGCGCAGTTGCCCTTCCTGCTGGCTCTCCCGCTGTAGCGCCTCGGTCGCCGCCGCCAACGCCCCCGCGGCCTGGGCCGCGGCCGTCCGCGCCTGGTCAAACCGGGTGAGCATGGCCTGACGTTCGGCGGTCAGATCGGCGCGAGCGACGGAGTGGCGCTCCACCTCCTCGGCAGCCGCCAGCGCCGCTTGACGCTCGCGGTCCAGGGCTTGTTCGGCCTCGCGGATTCTCGCCTGCACTTCGAGCACCGGGTCGGCGGCCTTGCCACCTCGGTAGGAAACGGCGGTGATGATCTCACCGGCCGGCGTCACCGCGCGGAGATCTCGATGTTGCTCGACGATGCGCGCCCCTTCCAAGCGATCCGCCACCAGGACGACGCAGCGAAGCAGGTGGGCAACCAGTCCACGGACCTGATCGGAGGCGTGGACCAGGTCAACGACGGGAAGCAGGCCTTCGGGCGCTGGCGAAGACAGCGTGTCTCCCGACGCATACAGCAAGGTTTCGCGCGCATCCTCGGCGGCGGCGACGGCCGCCGCGGCACTGGCGGCGCCATCCCGACTGGGTGCGACCCAACCATGCAGCCACCCCTCGAGCGCGGCCTCGACGGCGGCTCGATGGACCGGCTCGACCTCGATCAGTTCGAGCAGGCGTTCCCAATTGCGGTCAATCCGAAGCGGCCCACGACGCTGAGCCCCATCGAGCAGCGTCCGTAGCGCACCCAGCTCTGCCTCGAGCGCGCGGAGCGCTGCCTCGTGCTCGACGATGCCCTTGCGTGCCCATTCGAGCGAACCATCGGCCTCGGCCAGGCGCTGCTCGAGCACCATCGCCGCTTCACCGACAGCGTGGAGTTCGCCGCCAGCATCCTGGGCGGTGCGGCTGCGCCGGTCGAACTCCTCGGCCAGGGTCGCGTGGCGAACCGACCAAGCCTCGAGTTGTGCCCGGGCCTGCTGCTGTTGTTCACTCAAGAATTGCCGCCGGCCTTCGAGCTGGCGAAGTTCGGCGTCGATCGACGCGACCTCTCGTTGGGCATCGTGGCGCCGCTTGTGGCGGGCGATCCGCTCAGCTTCAAGCGCCGCCTGCATCTCACGCGCGGTTTGTTCGCTTTCCGCCGCTGCCTGGAGCGCGCTGGTTGCCGCCTCGAGCTCGACCCCGGCGCCCTCGACCGCGCGGGCGAGCTCATCGACCACACGGGTCCCGGCTTGTTCAGAAGCGTCCAACCGCTCGAGCTCGCGCTGCAGCGCTTCCAGCGCTTGAACCGCAGCCAGGTTTCGTTCCTGGGCGATCCGCGCCTGATGTTCAGCCTCGGCGAAGCGGAGCCGGACCTCGGCCACCGCTTCCTGGTGGCGCCAGCGCGCCTCGCGGGCCTCGAGAAGCGCGGAGCGATGCCCAGCGTAGAGCGGTTCGAACTCGGCGACGGCCTGGATGGCGTCGGTACGTTTATGGTCCGCCGTTTGCTGGCGAGCCAGCGCCCTCCGCAGTTGGACCATCGCCTTGCGCCATGCATCGCGCGCCAGGCTGCCCTGCAACACCTTGAGGGCGTCGGCGACTTTCCGATACTCCTCGGCGGACGCGGCCTGGACGCGCAGCTCCTCGGCGCGCGGACTCAACTCGTTGAGAATGTCGCGCGCGCGCCGCATGTCACGATCGGCTTCCGCCAGCCGATTGATCGCTTCCTGCCGTTGGTCGCGGAGGCGCCGCACCCCGGCCGCTTCTTCGATCAGCTCGCGGCGTAATGCCGGGGCCGCCTGGATGACGAAGTCGATATCGTTCTGCGCCGTCACCGCGTAGCCGTCCTGGCGCAAGCCGGTGCTGGCCAGCAGCGCGTCGATGTCTTTCAAGCGCGCGCGCGAACCGTTGATCAGGTACTCGCTCTCCCCCGAGCGGAAGAGGCGACGCGCGACTTCGATCTCGTTGAACTCGACATTCAGTCGCTGGTCGGCGTTGTCGATCGTGAGTGTGCACTCGGCCATGCCGACCGCCGACTTGCCGGGACCGCCCGAATAAATGACATCCTCCATCTTCTGGCCACGCAGCCCGCGTGCATTGCGCTCGCCGAGCGCCCAGCGGATCGCATCGACCAGGTTGGACTTACCGCTGCCGTTGGGGCCGACGATGGCGGTGATGCCCCGGCTGAATGGCAACTCCGTGCGACGGGCAAAGGTCTTGAACCCTTGCAGCCGCAGCGACTTCAAATGCACGGGGCTAGAAAGTTAAAAGCATGGCTGAGCGATCGCGCCCATCAGTGACGTCAGCATGGACCACGGCGCGGGTCACGTGGTGTATTAGAGCATGTCCCGATCGCCCATGGCAACGGTGCCTAGGCCGGGTATACGTTGACTTCGGTCGCTTTGACCACGACCCAGACGGGATCGCCCCGGTCGAGGCTCAGCTCGCGGACCGCCGCCGGCGTAACCTCGGCAACGATCGATGGCGAGCCCGCGAGGCGCACACGCACCCGATCGCCTTCGAAGTCCAGGTCGACGGCCCGGCCCTCCCATACATTCCGCGGGGTGCCGTCGGGTCGAGTGCGATAGAGGGCCACCGTGCGGGGATGCACGACGGCAAAGACCTCGCCATCGGCGGCGCCCGTCGCCACCAACGAACCCCCATCGGCGATCGTGATGACATCGTTGCTGGCCCGCCCACGGAAGAGGTTGACGCCGACCAGGTCGGCCACGTAGCGCGAGCGCGGTCGTTGCGTCACCTCCGCCGGCGTGCCTGATTGCAAGACACGCCCGTGCTCGAGGACGACGAGCCGGTCTGCCATCGCCATCGCCTCCACCGGGTCGTGGGTCACGAGCAACCGCACGCCTCGAAATGATTCCAGGTGCCGGCGCAGATCGCGGCGCAGCTCCACGCGGGTACTGGCGTCCAGCGCAGCCATCGGCTCGTCGAGCAAGAGCAGCGCCGGGTTGGTGGCGAGTGCGCGCGCCAGGGCGACCCGCTGGGCCTGTCCGCCCGAGAGCGACCCGGGGTTCCGCTCGGCCTCGGACGCCAGCCCGACCCGTTCGAGCCACTGGCGGGCGGCCGCGATCGCGGCTGGCTTCGGCGTGCCGCGCGAGCGCAGGCCGAAGGCGACGTTCTCGAGCACGGTGAGGTGCGGAAACAGCAGGTAGTCCTGAAACACCATCCCGATCGGCCGTCGCTCGGACGGTACGAAGACCCTGCTCGCTGGCTCGTCCAGCACGATTCCGTCGAGGCTGATTCGTCCAGCGTCGAGCGGCACGAGTCCGGCCAACCCGCGCAGAAGGGACGTCTTGCCGGCTCCGTTGGGGCCGAGCACGGCGACGACTTCTCCCACTTCGACCTTGAGGTCCACATCCAGCAGGAAGGTGCCGATGCCCAGGTACATCCGCGCCTCGAGGCTCACGACGATCCCAGCCAGCGATCCCGCAGGCCGATGAGCACCGCGAGCGAGACCGCCAGCAGGACCAAGCTCAACACGATCGCGGCATCGGGGTCAGTCTCGAGCGCGAGGTAGACCGCCAATGGCATGGTCTGGGTGCGTCCCGGAAAGTTGCCGGCAAAGGTGATGGTGGCGCCGAACTCCCCCAATGCGCGGGCCCAGCAGAGGACCGCTCCCGCGACGAGCGACGGACGCACCAGTGGCAGCGTGACCCGCCAGAGCACGGTCCATCGGCTGGCGCCGAGGGTTCGTGCTGCGTCCTCGAAACGTGTGTCCATCGAGCGCAGGCCCGCTTCCACCGTGATCACCAGGAAGGGCATCGCCACAAAGGTCTCAGCGAGGATCGCGCCGGCCGTCGTAAAGGGCAGGTGAATGCCGAAGGTGGTTGCGAGCCAGCCGCCCAGCAATCCGCGCCGGCCAAAGGCCAGCAGCAGGGCGACGCCGCCCACGACCGGCGGCAAGACCATCGGCAGCACGGTCGTCGCACGCAGTACTGCTCGCCCGGGAAAGCTGAGCCGGGCGAAGGTCCAGGCCAACGGTACGCCGAGGACAAGGGCGATGGCCGTCGCCGACAACGAGGCGAGCAGAGATAGGCGCAGCGCCGTCAGAACCTCGGGTGATCGCAGCTGGTCCCAGGTCGCGCCCCACGGCGCGCGCAGCACCAGGCCAATCAGCGGTACGACGAAGAATGCAGCCCCAACCGCGGCCAGCGCCAGGAGTGCGACTGGCGCTGCGGGCCGAACTCCCCTCGCCTTACGGGCTGGTAAAGCCATACCGTGCCAGTGTTAGCTGGCCGGCGCCAAGGAGATACGAGACGAACGCGTTGGCCAGCGGCGCGTTTTGGGAATCCTTGAGAACGGCAAATGGATAGTCCGCCACCACGTTCTGATCAGTGGGAATTTCCACCCCCTGCACGGCGGTGCCGGCGGCCTTGAGGTCGGTGACGTAGACAATGCCGGCGTCTGCCTCACCCAACGCCACCTTGCTGACGACGGCTTTCACATCGGTTTCCTGGCTGGCGGGCGTCACGCTCACGCCCGCCTTCTGTAGGGCCTGGGTGGCATACCGCCCGCACGGAACGCCGGGGGCGCAGAGGATGACCACGAGTCCCGAGTGAGCGAGATCCGAAAGCCCCGCGATGTGTTTTGGGTTGCCGGCCCCAACCACGATCTCGAGCCGATTGTGGGCAAAGATCGTCGGCGCCCCGGCGACCAGCCCGGCGTCAACCGCCTTCTGCATGTTGGTCTGGTCCGCCGAGGCGAAGATGTCGCCGATCGCGCCTTGCTGGATCTGCGCGACCAGCGTCGACGAGCCCCCAAAGCTCAACTTGACCATCGTCCCGGGGTGCGCCTGTTGGAAGTCCTTAGCGATCGCCGTGTACGCGGAGGTCAGCGAAGATGCTGCAAAGACTGTGATCGTGCCGGTCAGCGCGGAAGGACGTGACGCGGCGCTGGGACCGTTGCCACAGGCACTACACAGGGCCACGACGGCAAGGCCGACGGCTGCACGGGCGCGCATCAGGGTCTCAGTCCTCGGGGAGCTCGACCATCACGTTGGTGGCCTTCACCACGGCGACCGCCCTGACTCCCGGCGCCAGGCCAAGCTCATCGGCCGCCTCACGGGAAATGAGCGAAACCAGTCGATACGGGCCCGCCTGCAGCTCGACCTGGGCCATGACCGTGTCCTTGACCACGCGCGTGACGATGCCCTGAAAGTGATTGCGGGCCGAGCGGCCCACCGTCGTTTCCGGCTTGACGTCAGCCGGGGTCTTCGCCATGAAGCGCGCGAGTTGCCGCCCATCGACGACGCGCTGCCCACCCGCGGTCCTAACGGTGGCCAGCCGGCCGCTATCGGTTAGCCGGCGAACGCTGTCGACACTGATTCCGAGAAGCGCAGCAACCTCACCAATCTTGTACGATGCCATCAGAAAACTCTGGCATTTGCGGGGTTTCTGCGCACAATGTCTCAGATTATCCTACATTGGTCTGCCCGCTAGAATCCTTCCTGAAATGAGCGATGAAGTCCGCGGCGTCGCTGCCGAGTGTATTGAGTTGCGGCGTCTCCTCGCGAAGCACCAGTGGAGCGGTCTGGTCCCGGCCAAATCCAACGGGGCCTGCCCGGAGTGCGCCGGTTCGAAGCCCCCTGAAGGCCGCGGTCATCGGCCAGGCTGCGCGATCGCTGCGGTACTGGGCGAGCTCTAGTTCGGCGAGCGCTTCGCTTCGTGCGCGGCGACGGCCTCCAGCACCTCGTCCTGGGCCGGCGGATGGTCCAGCGCTCCAAGCGCGGCCAGCGCCTCACGCGCCGCCATCTGCTCGGCTGCGCGTTTGGTGCGCCCCTGTCCGCTGCCACGGTTGCCATCCCCAAAGCTGACCTCGGCGGTGTACTCGCGCCGATGCCCAGGACCTGAGGCGCTGACGATTTCGTACTGCGGCGTGGTCAGGAACCGCTCCTGGGTAACCTCCTGGAGGCGGCCCTTGTAGTTGTCATCAGGCCATGCCTGCACATCGATCAGGCTGCGACTGAAAAGACGGTAGGCCGCCCGGTAGCCCTGGTCGAGGAAGATCGCGCCGATCACGGCCTCGAAGGTGTTGGCAAGAATCGACTGCAGCGAACGAGCCCCCGTCTTGTGCGCGCCCTTGCCCAGCAACAGGTAGTCACCGAGGCTGAGCCGCGAGGCGAGGCGCGCCAGGCTCTTGGTGTTGACGACCGAGGCGCGCAGGCGGGTCAGCTCGCCTTCGTCCGAGGTGGCGTAGGTGTTGTAGAGATGCTCGGCCGCGATCAGCTCGAGCACCGCATCACCCAGGTACTCGAGGCGCTCGTTGTCCGCGCTGCCACGTTCGGGGTGCTCGTTGTTGTAGGAGCGGTGGGTCAGCGCCTGCCGGAGGAGGGCAGCATCGTGGAAGCGCACGCGGAGCGTGCGCTGAAGCTTTTGAAGGGGGTCGTCGGTCGGCGTGGGCTCTATTTCAGGTGGTGATTCCGAGTTTTTCTTGAACGTAGTCCCACGCTGCACCGACGGTCTGGATCTTTTCGGCGTCCTCGTCAGGTATCTCCATTCCGTATTCTTCCTCGAACGCCATGATCAATTCGACCAGGTCGAGGGAATCCGCGTTCAGGTCGTCGACGAAAGAGGCGTCGGGTGTCACTTGCTCGGTATCCACGCCGAGCTGTTCAGCGATGATGCCCTTGAACTTCTCGTAGCTATTCCCGTCCATCCGACTCCCCTTTGGCTAGTGCGAGTGCGGTCAAATTCTAGACCAAGCGGGGCCCATCTTCCTAGATTGGAAGACCGCCGTCAATGCCTAAAACCTGGCCGGTGATGTAGCCGGCCGCCCGCGACGCGAGGAACACGATGGCCGGCGCGACATCGTCCGGCGTCCCGATCCGAGGGATGGCGGCCGCCTGGCGGGCGCGCTCCAACAGCTCGACCGGCAGACCGCTGGTGAGTTCGGTCGTGATGAAGCCGGGGGCGACGGCATTGACCGTGATATTCCGGGAGCCGACCTCCTTGGCGAGCGACTTGGTCAGCCCGATCAGTCCCGCCTTGGAGGCACTGTAGTTGGCCTGGCCGGCATTGCCGGCAACCCCGGCGAGCGACGACACGTTGACGATCCGGCCGTATTTTTGTTTGAGCATCGGCCGCAGCGCGGCCTTACTGGCGAGAAACGCCGCTTTCAGGTTGGTCTGGATCACGATGTCCCAGTCGGCTTCGCTCATGCGCATCACCAGGGTGTCCCGGGTAAGCCCTGCGTTATTGACCAGCACGTCCAGCCGCCCCCACTGTTTGACCACGGCCTCGACCGCGGTCGCCGGCGCCGCGCTGTCGGCGAAGTCGGCCTGCATGGCCATCGCCTGGTGGCCCGCGTGCGACAGCTCTTCGACCAGCGCGTCGGCCTCCGCCTGGCGGCTCTTGTAGGTGATAGCGACCCTGGCGCCAGCCTGCCCAAACAAGACCGCGGTGGCACGACCGATACCGCGGCTTCCGCCGGTGACGAGGACGACCTGTTCTGAAAAGTCCTCAGCCATGGATGGTCTTCAGCGTGGTGTTCAAACTCGCCAGATCCTCGATATTGTGGACCACCGCGCCCGGGAGAATCTTCTTGACCAGTCCAGTTAGGGTCCGCCGCGGACCGACCTCGATGTAGGTATCGGCGCCGAGCTGTTGCAACCGCTGGATCGACTGCGTCCAGCGCACCGGGCCGGTCAGCTGGCCGACCATCAGTTGGCGGACCTCGATCGGGTCCTGGTGGACCTGCGCATCGGCGTTGAAGACTTCCGGACGCCGCAAGGCGCGAAGGGGGATCTTCTCCCAGGCGGCGGCGAAGACTTGGGCGGCGTGGGCCATCAGCGGCGAATGGAAGGCGCCGCTCACGGGCAGCCGCACCAGGCGCCTGGCTCCGGCCGCTTCCAGCCTGGGGCCGACGTCCTGCAGGCCGGCCTCGCTCCCCGAGATCACCACCTGGCCGGGCGCGTTGTAGTTGGCGACCACGACCTCTCCACCGCTGGCCGCGCACGCCTGTTCGACGGCCGTGTCGGGCAGGCCGAGGACGGCGATCATGCCGCTGGCTTTCGGAGCGGCGTCCGACATCGCCGCGCCGCGAGCCTGCACGGCCGCCAGCGCATCGAGCGGGTCGAGCGCGTCCGCCGCCACCAGTCCGGCGAACTCACCCATGCTGTGGCCGGCCACCAGGGCGGGACTGAACCCCCGGCCTGTCATCAGCCGAAGCAGGGCCAGGCTGTGAAACAGGATCGCCGGCTGGGCGTTGCGGGTGGCCTGCAGCTCGGCCTCGGGCCCGTCAACCATCAGCCGGCCCAGCGGCATCGCGAGCCGATCCTCAGCCTGGCGGAGGAAGTCGGCCGAACCCGGGTCGCCTTCCACGAGGTCGTGGGCCATTCCCACGAATTGGGCGCCCTGGCCTGGAAACAGGAAGGCGACAGTGATCGCTTAGGACCTAGTCGGTCTTGATGACTTCGCGGCCGTCGTAGTAGCCGCAGTTACGACAAATCGTATGCGGCCGCTTCGGTTGGTGACACTGCGAGCATTCGACGAGCGCGGTCCGCTTGATGGCCAGGTGGGCGCGGCGGTCGCCCTGGCGGGCATGGGCGTATCGAGTCTTTGGGAGAGCCATGAGCAGCCCATTATAAGGTCAGCTACCGGCTGCTGATGACCTCGACCTCCTTGACCGGCTTCGCCGGGGGCGTCCGCAAGGACTCGACGCCCTTCTTCACGGTGGCGACCGTCCGCAGCAACTGGGTCTCCAGGTTCTGCATCACCTCCCAGGCATAGCGGTCGGCGGCCCGGCGCGTCTCGTCGGCCTTCAGGGTGGCGTCCTTGAGGAGGGCCTCCGCCTGTTTTTCCGCCCGTTTGACCAGCTCGTGCTGGCCGATCATCGTCTGGGCCCGCTCGCCGGCCTTGCCCACGGTCCGCGCGGCCTCGGCCTGCGCCTCGGAGAGCAGCCGCTGCTGCTCCTGCAGGGTCCAGCGCGCTTGCTTGATCTCGTCCGGGAGGCTGAGCCGGAGATCGTCGATGCAGGTCAGCGCCTCTTCCTGGTCGATGACGACCGTCCGCGTCAGCGGGATCTGGCGGCTGTGGCCGATCAGGTACTCGAGCCGATCGATCGCTTCATGGATGTTCATGGGTCTGCTCCTTCAGGGGGATTCCCGCGGTGAGACGTTGTTTGAGTGGTCCGACGACGTTGGCTGGGACGAATTCCGAAATGTCGCCACCGAACTCGGCGAGTTCCTTGATCAAGCTGGAGCTGAGGAATAGATGGCGCAGGCTGGTCGGGATGAAGACGGTGGTCACATCGGGCTCCAGGCGGCGGTTCATCAGCGCCATCTGGAACTCACTCTCGAAGTCTGACACTGCACGCAGCCCACGAACGATCACTCGCGCGCCGACCTGTCGCGCGAAGTCGATGGTGAGGCCATTGAACGTGCTGACCTCCACACCCTTGCGGTCGCCAAGACTGTCGCGGAGCATGGCGACGCGCTCTCCCGTGCTGAAGAGAGGCTGCTTGCTGGGGTTCTCCAGGACCGCGATCACGACGCGATCGAAGATCCGCGCGGCCCGATCGACGATGTCGAGGTGGCCGTGCGTCAGCGGGTCGAAGCTGCCCGGGTAGAGCGCGGTGATCATTGATACCTGAAAAACGTGAGGCGGGTGGCCCCGTAGTCGCGATCGCGCACGAACAACAACCGCTGCAGCGCGGGCAACGGTTGACTGCGATGATGCTCGACCACCAGCAGCGCCTGGTTGCGGAGCGGAGCCCGGTCCAGCGCCTGCAGGGCGGCTGCTAGCGTCGCGCTGTCCTGATAAGGGGGGTCGAGGAGAAGAAGGTTGTAGGCGCCCAGGTCGCCGTCGTGCGCCCTCAACCAGTCGATGGCGTCTGCGTTTGCCACGTCGCCCTGCTGGGCGAACCCGGTTGCGGCCAAATTCTCCGCGACGATGGTAGCACAGGCTCGGTCGCGTTCCACAAATGTGGCCGAGGCGGCACCTCGCGACAGCGCTTCGACACCCAGTGTCCCGGCGCCAGCGAAGAGATCGAGGACTCGCGCACCGCGTATGCTGTCGCCGATGATGTTGAACAAGGCCTCTCGCACCAACGCCGTCGTCGGTCGCGTTGCTCGGCCCGGCGGCGTCTTGAGCAGGCGTCCACGGCTGGTCCCAGCGGTGACGCGCGTGGCCGGACCCGTCATGCGATGAGTAAAACAGGCGGGTCGGTCTGAAGGCCGCCGCCGAGCAAGGAGCTGCAGCATAGTCGTCGTCGACGCCGTAGTTGGCATCATCTTCGTGCTCGTTCTGCCGATCGCCGCCGGCATGGGCGTCGGCTGGCTGCTGAGCCGGCTGCGACCGGTGCCGCCCGCCACCCCGGCACCCAAGGTCAGTCCAGAGCGAACACCTGACGATACGCCGAAAGCTGGCGGCGGAGCCCCGGCTCGCCGGCCAACGTCGGGTCGCGCTCCAAGAGGCGGACGGCCTCGCTC
>DASWBA010000028.1:0-23591 GCA_036390825.1 Candidatus Dormiibacterota bacterium | reverse complement strand
CACGATCCGGCCGATCGGTCGCGATTCGTCCGCGGGGCCGGGGGGCTGGTGACCGGCCTCTCGGGGCTGGCGTTGGCGACGGGCGCGGTGTGGGTCGCCTCCGTCCGCGACGGGCTCGAGGGCGAGCTCGAGGTCAACGATGGCGGTGAACCGATGATGGTCGAGACCACCGACGGCTCGCGATTCCACGTCAGCTGGGTCAATCCGCCCCGCCTCGCCTACGACCTCTACTACAACACGATCGCCAACCCGTTGCTCTGGTTCGTGCAGCATTACCTCTGGAATTTGGCCGAGGCGCCGGTGCTCGACGACAGCACGCACGTCGCCTGGAACGAGGGTTACCGCCGGGTCAACCAGCTCTTCGCCCAGCAGGTCGTTCGCGAGGCCCGTCGTGGGCGCAAGCGGCCGCTGGTCCTCTCGCACGACTACCACCTCTACCTGGTGCCGCGGCTGGTGCGCCGCGAGCTTCCCGATGCGGTCCTCCAGCACTTTGTCCACATTCCGTGGCCGACCCCGCAGTACTGGAAAGTCCTGCCCAGCTACATGCGGGATGAGATCATGGACGGCCTGCTCGCTGCCGACATCATCGGCCTGCAGACCCACTCGGACGTCCGCAACTTCCTGCTGACCTGCGAGGAGAACATGGGGTTGCCGGTCGACTTCCGACAGCAGACCGCCTTCTACCGAGGCCGCACCGTCTGGGTCCGACGCTACCCGATCTCGATCGACGTCCGTGAGTTCGAACGCACCGCCGCCAGTCCCGCAGTGGAACGCGCGGAGCGCGAGATCTTGCGCTGGCGACCGGAACAGCTGATCTACCGCGTCGACCGCATGGACCTCTCGAAGAACATCATCCGCGGATTCTTCGGCTATGAGCGGCTGCTGCAGGCGCATCCCGAGTGGCGAGGCCGCGTCGTCTTCTGGGCGCTGCTACAGAAGACGCGCCAGGACGTGCCCCAGTATCGGGAGTACGCCCGCCAGGTGGTCCAGGCGGCCCGAATGATCAACCAGCGCCTCGGGTCCGATGCCTGGCAGCCCATCCGGCTCGAGCTCCGCGATGACTTGAATCGAGCGGTGGCGGGCTACAAGCAGTTCGACGTCCTGTTGGTGAACCCGATCTATGACGGCATGAACCTGGTCGCCAAGGAGGGCATCACGGTGAACAAGCGGGGTGGGGCGCTCATCCTGTCGGAGAACGCTGGGACGCACGAGGAGCTGGGCGAGTGGGCGATCACGATCAATCCTTTCGACGTCGACGCCACGGCGCAGGCGTTGCACCGCGCGCTGTTGATGGACCCGGTCGAACGTCACGCGCGGGCCGAGAAGATGCGCGCGGTCGTGCAGCAGAACGACGTCGCTCGCTGGATCTCCGCGCAATTGCAGGATATTCGCGACCTGCTGGAACCGTCCGCCGCTCGCCGGCCGGAGGTCGGCGTCGACGAACCCCTTCCGATCGGACGCGAGGGAATTCGTTAGGCCTTCGCGCAGACGTCGCGCAATTGCGTCAGTAGGTCGATGACGCCTGGCACGCCATCCACCATCAGGTCGGAGTCGACGAACACATCGTCGGCTACCTCGGGTGACCGTACACCAACGGTCACGGTCCGCACCCCCGACATCCGTTTAAGAACCGCGAAGGCATCCGCATCCGTCCGGTCGTCGCCCACGTAGACCATCCCGGCCGGGTTGATGGCAGCGGCCAGCCGCCGCAGCACCTCTCCCTTGTCGAGGTCAACGGGCGGGCGCAGCTCCCAGACCAGGCGTCCTGGTTGAAGCCGGAGCTGCTCGCGACGTGCGATCTCCTCCAGGGCGGGGCGCAGTGCCGAGCTGGAGGCGGATGGGTCGGGTGCGTTGCGAAAGTGGACGCTGATAGTGGCCCGCTTGCGCTCGATGGTGATGCCTGTCGCCCGGCTAAGGGACAGCCGTTCGACTGCGTCGCCGGCGCGCTGGAGCTGCCCCAGGTACGGTTGCGCCTCGGCGACGATCCGCGAGCCGCCGCCGTCCCGCTCCTCGAGCCCGTGGTTACCAACAAGAAGCACCTCGGCCAGCGGTACGCGGCGGACGAGGAAATCCGTGTCCCGGCCGCTGATGATCACGACCCGCTGCAGGCAATGGCTGAGCTCGCTGAGGAGCGCGACCGTTGGCGCATCGGGCGCGGCCTGGTCCGGATCCGCCACGATTGGCGCCAGGGTGCCATCGAAGTCGAGGCCGAGGAGAATGCGTGAGGCTAAAACGTCCGAGAAGCGCTCGCGAAGTGAGGTCAGGCCCAGAGATGGCGGGCGCCGGCGAGCTCCGGAAACTCCGCCTCGGGAATCTGCAGCCGGCTTTGCACCGCCGCTTCCATCAGGGAGAAGATCACTTTCACGCCGGCGAGATTGATGCCGTGGACGGTGGTGAGCTCTCGGATCAGCCGGATCCGCTCGATATCCCGGCGTGAGTAACGACGGCGCTGCGTCGGCGTGCGCTCAGGCGCGATCAGGTTCTCACTCTCGTAGACGAAGAGGGTGCGCGGCTCGATGTCGAACATGTCGGAGACTTCGCTCGACTTATGCGGCACTGTCACCAGCTACCCTCCCAGGTCCGAGATCGTAAACCATTATATCCAACATATCAGGATGTGTGATAAACAGCGAAGCCAAGCGGCGTTTCTGCGTTTTGTGGCGTCACTGGTGCGCGGCGTGACGGAGCACGCGAGGTCACCCATTGACTGTGCGGGGGCGTATCACCTTAGCCGTGGGAACTCCCGCTTGAACGCGGCCGATCTTACCGCTACTGTCACGCCCGAGCGGCCCGTGTGCCGAAGGTTCGAGCATGTCGCGCATCTTACGGCAAGTCACGGTGTTTGGCGGGAGGGTCGTGCTAGGAGTAATGCTCTTCGCACTCCTCACGCCCCCCTTAGGATTGCGTGCCTACCTTGAGGCTCGCGCCCAGGACCAGGCACAGGCGGCGCGCGTGATCAGCAGCTTCGGGCGGCCGGTCGGCGCGGTCCTCAAGCTGCCGGTCACCGCCCGCGGCTTCGCGCAGGCCCCACGCTCACCGCTCGACGGCGTCCGGGGCAAGGGATCGTGGCTGATGATCTTCGACGGCGATTGGAACGATCCGGATGCGGACCGCGCGGCGGCGATCGTCGATTCGGCGGTCCGGGCTGATCTCAGTCATCTCTATATTCGAGTCGCCGATTCCAAGCATCATTTCTATGGCGCGCCCGCACTGCAAGACCTGCTGCCTATCGCCCACGCGCACGGGCTGAGCATCATCGGCTGGATCGAGCCGATGCTCGACGACCCGACCGCGGATACCGCCGATGCCCTGGCGGCCGCGCAGTTCGAGGAGCAGGGCCAGCGGCTGGACGGACTGGCGCTAACCATCGAGGGCAGCAGCACGTCCGACCCGAACGTCGGCCAGTACCTATCAGGCATCCGCGGCGGAATCACCGGTATGAATGGGCTGGGCAACCGCTACTTGCTGATTGCCAGCACGCTGCCGATGCCCTACGACCACCCGGGCTACGCCTACGCCACCATGTCGCGCTATTGCCAGGTCTTCGCGCCGATGGTGTACTGGCGCGCCACCGGGCTGCCGCAATACAGCGGCGCCGATGGGACGCGGGCCTATGTCGCGCAGGTCTTCCAGCAGTTCCGCGATCCAGGGGTCAACCCGTTCAACCGTCCCCTGACGATCACCGCGCAAACCTACGACGCCGCGCCCGAGTACGGCACGCCAGGGGCGCCACCTCCCGACGAGATCGTCACTTCGATGGACGAGACCCGCGCCCAGGGCGGCATCAGCTGGTCTTATTACCGGCTGGCCAACGCCGACAATGGCGTCACCGGGGAGGAGCAGCAAGCCATCACGGCGTACCCGTTCTGGCAGCGGTACCACGGAGGGGGTATCGCTGCCAAGGCATTGATCGCCCTACCTGACCAGCCTGTTGCTTATTAAGAAGAGGGGTTGAGGAGTAAATGAAAACGTTCTTCCGTCGTCTATCCGTCCCAGCGAGCCTGCGCCGAAAGCGCGTCGTCATTCCCGCGCTGGCCGTCCTCGGGGTGCTTCTCCTCAGTGGGCTGTGGTTGCTTGGTCACTCGGGGGAGAATTCTGTCTGGAACACGCCCAGCTCATCGATCAGCGACGTACTGGACCGGGTCGATCGCGGAGAGATCGTGGCCGCGACCATCAGCGGCCAGCGCATCCTGTTGACGGATACCGCCGGCATCCAGTCGTGGACCATCGAAAAAGAGACGTCGATGGGATCCACGGAGCAGTACCTGCGCAGTCATAACGTCAAGGTCGCGGTGCAGTCGACCGACGACGCATCCTTACCCTCGATGCTGCCCAATCTGCTGGGTCTGTTGGTGTTGCTGGCCCTCCTCTTCGTCCTGTTGCGCCGTTCGAACCTGATGGGCAATCCAATGGGCGCGATGACCAAGCATCTGGCCGAACCGCGGGCCGGCGACGCCGATCAGGTCACGTTCGATCAGGTGGTTGGCGTCGACGAGGCCAAGCACGAGCTCGAGGAAGTCGTCGAATTCCTCAAGGCCCCCGGGAATTTCGGTCAGCTCGGTGCCCGGATGCCGCGAGGCATTCTGCTGGTGGGTCCGCCTGGCACGGGCAAGACCCTGCTCTCGCGCGCGGTGGCGGGCGAGGCAAAAGTTCCCTACTTCTCCCTTAGCGGAAGCGACTTCGTCGAGATGTTCGTGGGCGTCGGCGCCGCGCGCGTGCGCGACCTCTTCCGTCATGCCAAGAAAAACGCGCCTTGCATCGTCTTCCTCGACGAGATCGACGCGCTCGGTCGCCGCCGGGGCGGGTCGCAGATCCGCACCAACGAAGAGCGCGAGCAAACGCTCAACCAGCTGCTCGTTGAGATGGATGGCTTCAACACCGACTGCGCGGTGGTCGTGATCGCCGCCACCAACCGGCCCGACGTCCTCGATCCGGCGCTCCTCCGGTCGGGACGGTTCGATCGTCGAGTGGCGATCGACGCCCCGGACCTCAATGGCCGGCGCGCCATCCTGTCGCTCTATGCCGCCCAGAAGCCGCTCGCCGACAACATCAACCTCGACATCGTGGCACGGCAGACGCCGGGATTCACTGGCGCCGATCTCGCGAATCTCCTCAACGAGGCCGCGATCCTGGCGGCGCGCAACAAAAAGCAGGCCATCGGTAAGCAAGAGCTCGAGGAAGCCGGCCTGCGCGTGATGGCCGGCCCGGAAAAGCGCAGCCGGATGATCACGCCCGAAGAGAAGGCGATTATCGCCTACCACGAGGTGGGGCACGCCCTGGTGATGAAGTCGATCGCCAAGAGCGATCCCGTGCACAAGGTCTCGGTAGTCTCGCGGGGGCAGGCGCTTGGCGTCACCATCCAGCTGCCGCTGAAGGATCGCTACCTGACGTCGAAGTCGGAGTTGATCGCCCGCATGGCGGCCGCCATGGGTGGTCGAGCCGCCGAAGAGATCATCTTCGGGGACGTGACCACCGGCGCCAAGCAGGATATCGAGTACGCAACCAATGTCGCGCGTCAGATGGTGTGTGAGTTCGGCATGAGCGAGCGCCTCGGGCTCGTCACCCTACATCGCAAGGGCGACGGCGACAGTCTGTTCTTCTCCGAGCTGACCGCGGCCGACGTCGATGCCGAGGTCAAGGCGCTGACCGATGCAGCCTACCGCCAGGCGTACGAGATCTGCGAATCACGGCGTGCCACGCTTGTCCGCATCGCCGATCATCTGCAACTTGTCGAAACGATCGACGGCGAGGAGCTGGACCGGTTGTTGCTCGACGAGGCGGTCCCCGTTGTCGGCGTTGCGATGCCGGAGATCGCGGCGTCAGCCGTGGGGCCTCGCATCGCCGCGGCGGAAGCCCATGACTGGGATGATGGCGCGAGTGGGTCGGTGCACGATAGCGATCCGGATCCGCCGGCCGCCGCCGGCTAAGCGACGAACTAAATAATCTCCTCGTAGAGGTCGTAGACCTGCTTGAGGTCGTCAGGCGGTTTGATGCCGCCGTGCTTCAACGACTCGAGCAGCATCAGGATGTATTTCACGCCGGCGAGGTTGACACCTTTCTCTCGCGTCAGCTGCTGGATCACCTGCAGCTTGCGTACGTTGCGCTGCGAGTAGCGCCGCCGGTTGGTCGCGGTACGATAGGGCTCGATCAGGCCGAGATCCTCGTACATCATCAGGGTTCGCGGGTGCGTCTCGAGAATCTCGGAGGCCACGCTGATCGTGTAGAGCGGCTTGTCGAGGTCGAATGCTCCACCGATCCGCGGATCGCGATTGGGGACCAACGGGTTATTCCTTGACCCAATCCTGGACGCCACGGCTGAGGCTGGCGGGCGTCGTCTCAGATTTGATGAGGTAATCGAGGGCGCCGAGCTTCAGTCCACGATCGACCAATTCTTTCTCGCCGTAGTTGGACAGGATGATGACCGGGATGTTCTTGGTCACGCCGTTGGAGCGAAGGTTCTCGAGAACTGCGAAACCGTCCATCTTCGGCAGCCGAATATCGAGGAAGACGATGTCCGGAATCTGGTTCTTGGCGTGGTCGAGACCCTCCTCGCCGGACTTGGCGACGATGACCCGGTAGCCATCCAGCTCGAGCTTGAGCTTGTACATTTCAGCGACTGCCGGATCGTCTTCGATGAAGAGGACGTCTACGTCCTCGTCGACGACTTCACTCATATCCCCTCCTTATGAAGCCAGATCGCAAACTAGACATTGCACCTGTCACCTTTCCCCCCTTCCTATCGGTGGTTAGTATAGAACAAGTTCACCCAGTTTCCTGAATTGGCGACGTACGCAACCGATCTTGGGGCGCCGTCAAGGGCAAGTGGTACGATGGCTTGGCGGCGACGCCCAACCGTCCGATGGCGTGGAGGCGCGCGCTTTTGGCATGGGATATCTACGAGGTCTTCGGCATGGCGCGATCGCCGGGACGATCCTGGGATTGCTGTACGCGCCCGAATCGGGCGTCGCCATGCGGCGCCGGATCTCGCGGCTGCTGGGTCAGGCCCAGGAGATGATGGCCGGCGATGGCGATGCACCGGTGACCCCAGCGGCAACACCCCGGCGCCGAGCGGCAAGCGGACCAGAAAGCAGGGCCAAGCGCCCGTAGGAGGACGAGGATGGATCAGACCGTGGAGAAGACGATCGACCGGTTGAGCGAGTTGCTCGACCGCGCGACCAAAACCGCGCAGGACCTCGAGGTCAAGGGCCGCCTCACCGACGCCGTCTCCGCCTTACGCCGGACCCGGATCACCCAGGACGACGATGCTGGGGTGGAGCGTTTCGTCACCGGGCTGCTGCTGGGCGTCGCGGTCGGCTTCGGGCTGGCACTGCTGCTTGCCCCCAAGTCCGGCGAAGAGATGCGCGACGACCTGATGCAGCGCGGCATCGAGTTGCGCGACCGGGCCGGCGGGCTTGCGTCCAAGATGTCGTTCGGAGACGGCGAGCAGGGCGGTCGAACCGAAAAGGCATCGAGCGACCAGCCGGGCACCGCCTAAGGCCGGCTCACGTCGTCAGTTGTTCTGCCTGCAGTTTCCGTTCGGAAGGATGCTGGGGGTGGGACAGGGCGTCGGTGACGGCGACGGCGTCGGAGCAGGCGCCGGCGGCGGTTTCGGCGGATTGATAATGCAATAGACCCCGTTGACCGTGATCTGCGAGTAGGTCAGCGTGTACGGGTTGTAGTGGGCGGGGAGCTTGCATTGTGGCCAGGGCTGGGCGAGCGTGGGAGGCAGGCCCTCGGTCCCGGGCAAGTAGTAGTTCCCACCGACGGCGTGAATGCCGGCCGGCACGGGATACCACTCATTGGGTTTGCCGGCGAGCGCCTGCATCATGAACTTGTGCCAGATCGGTGCTGCTCCGACGATGCCCGTCGAGTTATGGCTCAGCGGCTTGTTGTCCGGGTTGCCGACCCAGACGGCGGTCGCGAGGCTAGGGGTGAAGCCGACCGTCCAGTTGTCCTTGAAGTCGTTCGTGGTCCCCGTCTTCGCGGCGACCGTCCGGCCGGGGAGGGTAAGGTCGCCATGGCAGCCGAACTCCAGGCACCGGTTGCGGTCGTCCGACATGATCGAGGCGATGATGAAGGCGACGCCATCGTCGACGGCGCGGAACTCATTCTTCTTCGGGTCGTAGGTGAAGACATCCTTCCCCAGTCCATCCTTGATATTGAGGATGGGCGCCTCGCGATGACGGACCCCCAGGGTCGCGAGCGTCGAGGCGGCGGTGGCCATGTCGGCCAGCCGCACCGGGTAGGCGCCGAGTGTCAGGCTGGGCCCGTAGTTGTCGGGGCTCTGGTCAACGCAGGGGAGCGGCCCGAGGCAGGTTAATCCCATCCGGTGCGCCATGTCGACCACGGCCGGGATGCCGGTCAGCAACTCGGTCTTCAGCGCCGGGATGTTCATCGAGTTACCCATCGCCATCTTGAGCGGCAGCGTACCGTGGAAGCGGCGGTCGTAGTTTTGCGGGATGTACTTGCCAAACCCCGCCGGGTCGCCGCCGATGGGGAACACCATCGGCTCGTCGAGGATGGGGCTGGTCATGTTGACCTTACGGCTCTCGATGGCGGCCGTGTAAGTGAAGATCTTGAAGCTCGAGCCGGGCGGACGCGGCACGTCGTAGGCGAAGTTGTATTGCCCGCCGGGTCGGTTGTAGTCGACTCCGCCGACCATGGCGAGCACCTCACCCGTTTTCGGATCCATGCTCACCAGGGCCGCGTCGTGGAAGTTATAGAAGTTGCCTTTCTGCGCGACTTGGTCTCGTAGGACTTGCTCGGCCATGTGCTGCAGGTTCAGGTCGAGGCTGGTGTAGACGCGGTAACCCCGACGATCGTCGGCCTTGATGTTGTAGGGGGGGTTGGCGAGCGTCTTCAAGACGTAATCGACGAAGTACGGCGCCTCGAACTTGGTGGTCGGTGGGAAGATTTGTAGCTTGACGGCATACGCGGCTTCGGCCTGGGCCGCGGTGATGTACTTCTCCCCGACCATCCCGGCGAGCACTTGCGCCTGGCGCTGCTTGGCGGAATCGAAGTTCACCACGGGGTTGTACTGCGTCGGCGCCTGTGGGAGTCCGGCGAGCATCGCTGCCTGTGCCAGGGAAAGGTCGTGCGCGTTGGTCTGGAAGTAACTGCGTGCCGCCGCCTCGATCCCGTAAGTCTGGCTGCCATAGAAGATGGTGTTGAGGTACATCTCGAGGATCTGGTTCTTGCTGTACTCGCGGTTGAGCTCGATGGCGAGGATGGCTTCCTTCAGCTTTCGCTGGATATCGGCGGGGGCGTTGGCCCCGATGTAGACCTGCTTGACCAGCTGCTGACTGATCGTGCTGCCACCCTGCTTGACCTTGTGATGCTGGTAGTTCGCGATGGCGGCGCGCACGATACCGCCGAGGTCGATGCCACTGTTCGAATAGAAGGTGCGGTCCTCGGTGGCGAGGGTCGCCTTCACCACCCAGGGCGAGATGTAATTGAGCGGCACGACGATGCGATGATCGCCGGCCTTCCCGATGTCGGCCAGCAGTGTGCCGTGGCGGTCGTAGATCAGCGTGTCCTGCTGCATCTTGTTGGAGGCAAGCCCGCTGACCGCGGGCAGCGTCCCCACGGCCTGCGCCGTGATCGCCGGGATGCCGAGCAAGGGCAGCAGGAAGACGACCAGCAATCCGAGGATCAGGACCCGGCGAAAATCGGCACGGCTACGGCGCCGCCAGCGGCTGACGTTCCGCTGACTCCGGCGCCGCGTCGCCAGGTTCAGGCGCTCAGAAACCCGAAGATCCCCGAAAGGAGCAGCCACAGAGAGACGAGGATAACCGCTGCCCACCCCGCTCCGCTGGCGATGGCACGGAGTGGCGACCGGCGCAGCCGCCGGATCTGGCGCCGCCGAGCGTCGAGCGATGAGAGGCCGCTAGCAGTTCTCGGGTGAGTCGCATGCCGGATACTTATCAATTCAAGCCCCTAAATTCCTACGGTCTTGATGGCCATAAAGCTGATGGAGTCAGTATAACGTAACACCCGGCACGATGGTGCCGGTCGAGCCTGCGTTGCCATCGTTATCTGTCGAACGGGAGGCCGGGGCGGTTGGTTACGCCGGTCGCAAAGGTGCAGATTCGACCGATCGCGGGCCCTATAATGGGGCCGCCTTGTCGCCTTCCGACGCCGCGCCGAAAGCCGGGACCGTATTCTGCCGCGAGTGCGGCAGGCCAATCGAAGCGGACGCCCACTTCTGCCGCTTCTGCGGCAAGTCCCAGGCTGACCCCGTGGCTGGATCCACCTCCGCTGCACCCACGCAGGCGGCGCCGGCGGGCGCCGGAGTCGAGCAACGGCTGCGCCAGCTCTTTCCCCGGCACCACCTACAAGACGAGTTCATGCACGTCGGCACGATCGCCGCCTTCCTCATGGCGCTGATCGGCTTCGTGCTGGGTTTCTTCCTCGCCTACAGCTGGCTTGGGACGAACTTCCTGCTGGGCTCGATCGCACTGCTCCTCTTCCTGATCCTCCGCGAGTCGACGCTGAGCCACATCCGGGTACGCGGAGACGCACCGACCGCTTCCTCGAGTGGCGGGCGCACGCATGCCGGGCGCCGGCCCGCCGCGCCGACGGCCAGCCTGTCCGCTGAGGCCGCCAACGCCGAGTCCTCACCGCCGGCGACGCCGAAATAGAAAAGCCGGCCTGGCGTCAGGCCGGCTCCACAGCTCTTAAGAGCTAGATGGTCTTGTCGCCTTCGACCGGTTCGCCCTCGGCTGGGTCGCCCTCGCGCAGATGGCGGCCGGCGCCCTCGAGGTCACCCTTCGCCTTTTGGCCTTTGCCTTCCCACTCCGTCTTCTTGTCGCCGGTCACCTTGCCGCCGGTTTCCTTCACCTCGCCTTCGACTTTGTCTCGCAACTCGCCCATGTAGCACCTCCAGTGAGCTTGGCGCGATAGCGCGTCTGTTACAAAGCATTATAACAGAGCAGTGAACTTACGGTCACTTCGTGATGGCCGGGTTGGGGGTTTAGATGAGTTCACATGTATTTACGAATCATGCCTTGAGGCCCATCAGGTTGCCACCTATACTCAGCCTCGTCTCCGTCAACATTTCTGGAGGGCGCAATGGCTATCGCCGTCAAGCGTGAAACTCGCCGCGACACGAACATCTCCCTGGACAAACCGATTTACACCATCAGCGTGGCGTCGGAGATCCTGGAGACCCATCCGCGGACGCTCATGATGTACGAGCACCTCGGGCTGGTCGTGCCGAAGCGGACCTCCACCAACCGCCGGCGCTTTTCGCAGCGCGACATCATGAAGCTGCAGACCATTCAGAAGCTGACCCGCCAGCACTCGGTCAACCTGGCCGGCGTCCGATACATCATGAAGCTGCTCAAGTTGCTGCAAGAACACCAACTGCCGTCGCCCGTCGAGCTCCGCGACATCGACGTCTCGCAATTGGACGTCTGACCGGCGCCCGTCGCGAGCTTTTGCCGACAGCGAGCGAGGGATACTTTCTGACTGCGTCCATGTTGACAGAACTGCAGGGTAGGCCTATAATTTCGGCTAGTTTCCTTGCCCCCCTCTTCGGGCCCTCCTTGCGGAGGGCCTTAACTTTTTTGGGGGCCGTCGAGAGGACCTGCATATGCCTTGTGGAGGATGCGCCGTTTTGCCATCTGTAACCCCCGCGCGATTCTCGGAGTTCATCTATACTGCTTCGCGCCAAGAGGAGTGTTATGGAAAGTAAAACGCGCCGCACTGCCGGCGCGAGCCGGGCAACCCAGAGCGACGAAGACCTGGTCGACGTTCTCCTCGTGGAAGACGATCCATCCGTGCTCGAGATGTATCGCTTGAAGTTGGAACTCGACGGCTATCGAGTCAATACCGCTCTCGATGGAGAGGAGGGATTGAAAAAGGCCGGCGACCTCGCCCCCGACATCATCTTCCTCGACATCCGTCTGCCAAAGATGGATGGGCTGGAAGTCCTCAGGAAATTGCGGGCGCAGGAGAAGACGCGCGATATTCCGGTTATCATCCTGTCTAACTACGATGAAGAGGATCTGGTGGCGCGAGGCCTGCGGCTCGGGGCCCATGAGTACCTCATCAAGGCTCGTACCACGCCGACCAGCCTCTCCGAAGGTATCGAGGATTGGCTAAAGGAGTAACCCGCCGGGCGCCGACGGACACGAGCCTGTCCCTCGACAAGCCCATCTACACCATCAGCGTCGCGTCCGAGATCCTGCAGACGCACCCGCGCACCTTGATGATGTACGAGCATCTCGGCCTGGTGGTCCCCAAGCGCACTTCGACCAATCGCCGGCGGTTCTCGCAGCGGGACATCCGCAAGCTCCAGGCCATCCAGACCCTGACCCGCCAGCACGGGGTCAACCTGAACGGTGCCCGCTATGTCCTGCGGTTGCTGCGCATCCTGGTCGATAACGGGCTGCAGGCGCCCCCGGAGCTGCGCGACCTCGACGTCAAAGAACTAGACGTCTAGGGCGGCCCCGCGCGGTTACGCGAAGGCAACAGTTTAGGCGCGGATTGATTGCCGAAATGTTGGCTTCGATCTGCGCCGATACCGTTATGGACACGCATGAGCTTTAGGCCGGATAGCCCACTGAACCGGCTGGTCATCCTCTGGCCGGGCGTGCCGATAACGATGTGCGCGCTGGGGTTCGCGCTCGCCGTAATCGAGATCTCCCAGACCCACAGCAGCTCCTTCGCCGCGCTCGCGATCGCGATGGGCTGCGGCCTCGCCTTCAGCGTCGGGCTGCTCTTCCACAGTTTCTTCATCGAGTGGATCGAGGTGACCGTAACCCGAGAGGGCATTGCGCTCCGGCCGGTCGGCCACGCCTGGTTCAAGCGCCAGCCGCGCCTGGTCCCCTGGGATCGCGTCCACGGCATGAACCAGGTCATCACGCGCCAGGGTGGGCACCTCGAGATCGCCGCCGGCGGACAGGTACTGAAACTAAACCGGGCGCTGTTTCGGGAAGACACCTTCGAGAACCTCTGTGCCGCCGTTGCGCAGCGGACTCGTCAGTGGGGCCCTGCGGAGTACGACGACGAGCTCGCCACTGCGGCCTGACCGACTCGACCGCTAGCTGCGGTAATAGACCTGCGCCGAATGCACTGCCTTTTGGTAGCTGCCGTAGCGCGCTTGCAGGGTGGTCCGATCCCCAAACCAGGGATCGTTGATATATAGGATGTCGCCGCGGTGGCCGGTGACGACGACGAAGTGCATGCCACCGTAGAGTCGAACCTCGACGACCACCAGGCGACCCGCATCGAGCTGCGCCTCGACCAGCGACTGCGGTGGGAGATCCTCGATGTCCTGGTCGTCGGTGCGCAGCTGCGACACCATCCCCGGGACGTGGAGCCACTGCCAGCGGACCGAACCCTGCGTCACCGCGGTTGCCTGTCGCCAGAGCAGCAGGTCGTTCTCGATATAGCCGCCGTGAGCGGTCAGCCACCGATTCAGCTGCGCCGGGTTTGTCTGGTAGCCATAGGCGGCCGCCACCATGGTGACCGCCGTCAGGGCGCAGCCCGAGGAGCCGATGGTATCCACGGGATCACTGCCGAGCGCCTGGCGGGACCAGGGTTGCGCTCGCTGGCTCATCGTCGGCACGGGTGGGCTCGCCAGCGCCCACAGCCCTGTCAGCGACCACGCGGCCATCGCAAGCAGGCCGGCTGCCACCGGGCGGTGCCATCCCCTCATCACGGCGCCATCTTACGGTCGAGGTTGGGGCATGTCCAGCGCGGATGCTGTCTGCGTCGGATTGTTACCGGGTGGTGACCGTCGTGCCTAGCGGAGCAGGCTGGCGAGGTCGCCCTCGAAACCGGCAAGGGCCAACCGGGCATCCAGCACATCATCGGTCGTGATCGGCCCGCCGAGCTGCTCGATCGGCTGGTCGCGAACCTCGATCGCGGGCGCCTTCGGTTCCGCGTCGGCGGCGACCGCCACGGCAATCATCCGGGTGTCCTGGCAGTGCGTGCAGGTCACCTTGACCAGCGACTGGTCATCAGCATGCGCGACCATCTCGAGCTGGCAGTCGGCCAGGCTTTCCCCACACTTGGGGCACTGAAAGCGACCGGCCTGGCGGCGAAGGATGTCGATCAGGTCCACGGCTTTTTCGTACCCGGAATCGAACGCGGTAAACCACCAAACCTGATAGCGCCAACACGGCGTAAGGCGCTAACGGCTGGGGCTGAGTTGGTGCCACTTCGATCGTTTGCGGTCACCGCCGCCTGAGGGCGATACTCGCGCGGGCATGCGCCTTCCCCTCGTCCTGGGCACGGGCGCGCTGATGACCGGGGTGCTCCTCACGGGCGGCCTGGTCGCCACCGCCCTGGCCCCGATGCCGGTGGTCAATGTGGATGCCATGGAGCTCGACGGGGCCTCGTTGCTGTCGACACCGATCCCCGAAGTCTCGCCTCATCCGCAACTGGTCGTCAGGGTCAGCGGCCCATTGAAGCCCGGTGATTGGCAGGTCGTCATGGACGGCCAGGCGGTCGCGGTGTCAACCAACACGACCAGCGCGGTGTTGCGCGTCGCCCTCCCGGGCCCAATGCCATTGGGCAGCCGTCACACGGTGCAGCTCGCCGCCGGCGCGATGCATATCAAGGCCGCCTTCAGGATCGTTCCACCGCTGACGGCGGCCGTGCACCTGCATCTCTACCACCTCCAGGCGGATGCGCCAGCCAGCGTGGCGGCAACGATCCACTTTTCACGGCCGGTGGCGGACCGTGCCCGGACCCAGGAGCAGGTGCGGATGACCGGCCACCCCACGATGAGCTGGCCCGATGCACAGACGCTCGAGCTGGTCTCGACCGGTTTCGGGTTATCGGACCGCGCCAGCGTCACGGTCGATTCCGGGATCCAGGCCGCCGATGGGACGTGGAGTCGCGACGGCGCGAGTGCCGAGCTCACCGTCCCGTCGACGCTGACCCGAGTCCTGCCGGGCCGGATGGTCCAGATGTACTACGTCAACACCGATGACGGCCGAGCCTCGCTCATGGCGCACCTGAACCAGATCGACGTGCTGAGCCCCGCCTGGTACGACGCGAATGCCGACGGCAGCATCAGGGGTTACGCGCGACGGGACGTCATCGATGCCGCCCACGCCGCTGGGGTCGCGATCGTTCCCCTGGTGGTCAACAAGGATGTCGATCCCGATGTCGGCCACGCCATCCTTTCGGATCCGGCTCGCCGCGCCGCCCTGGCGCGCAACCTGGTCGATGAGGCCAAGACCTATGGCTACGCCGGCTTCCAGCTGGATTTCGAGCAGATCCCATGGACCGATCGGGACCTGTTGACGGCGCTGGTGCAGGATTGCGCCAACGCCTTCCGTCCGGCCGGCCTGAATCTATCGATCGCCGTCATTCCGCGCCTGCCTGGCGATGACGCAGCCAGCGGCACGCTCCTCGGCTATTTCCATCAGTGGTCGGGCGCCTACGACTTCGCCGCGCTGGCGAAGGCCGCCGACTTCCTTTCCTTCATGACCTACGACGAGCACAACGGGGTCACGCCTCCCGGCCCGGTGTCGGGCACGCCCTGGATGCGTCGGGCGCTCGAGTTCTCGATGCAGGGCGTCCCACCGGAAAAGGCAACGCTCGGCCTGCCGACCTATTACCACGACTGGACGGGGATCGGACGCTTGACCTCGAGCTCGTTCGCCGATGCCATGATCCTCGCCCAGACCCATGCCGCCACACCGGCCTTCGACGCCACCGAGGACGAAATGCACTTTGGCTACGACGCCTACGGTGTCCATCACGAGCTCTGGATCCAGAGCACGGACACGCTACGCCGCAAGCTGCCACTGATGTACGAGTACGGGCTGAAGGGAATCAGTGTCTGGCGGCTGGGCTTCGAAGACCCTTCGTTCTGGAGCTTGATCCTTCCACGACGGTAGGCGGGGGGAAGAGCCGTTCGTACAGCTCGAGCTGCCGGCGGCGCGCAGCTTCATAAATCGCATGCAACCGAGGACGCGGCTGGAAACTGCGGCCTCGCGCCGGCGTGGCCGACCAGAGTCGCGGTCGTTTCCCCAGGGCGTGCAGCACCAGCAGGGCGGCCCCGCGACTCGAGGCTTCCGGCTCGGGCGAGGTCACGACGCGCTGATTCAGCGCGTCGGCCAGCATCTGGCTCCACGCGGGTGAGTGGATCAACTGGCCGCCGGTCGCGATCACCGCATCCGGACGCTTGACCACGTGCCGCATCGCCGCCGTCACGGTGACGAGCTGGTAGGTGATCGCTTCCATCGCCGCTCTGAGCAGCTGCGCCGGCTGCGTCCCGAGTGACAGACCGGCGATCACGGCCCGCGCGTCCCCTCGCCAGTTCGGACTCCGCTCACCGGCCCAGAAGGGCAGGATGGTCAGTCCATGGCCGTCGGGCCCAGCGGCCGCGGCCGCCTGCTTGACAGCCTTCTTGTGCTGAAGCCCGAGGCCGTCGGTGAACCATCGCACCACGTTGCCGCCCTCACTGAGTGCTCCGCCGAGCACGAATCGCTGCCGATCGAGGCGGTAGACGAAGGTTCCCCAGGGAACAACCAGGCGATCGCGTTCGAGCACCACGCGCATCGCGGCCGAGGTTCCGATGGTGGCGCACATCCAGCGCGGGCTGCTGGCGCCGGCTCCCACATTGGCGAGCCCGCCGTCGCCGAGGGGGAGGTACCAGGGAACCTCGCGCAGCTCGGGCCATCGTCGCCCGAATCCGGGATGGAGCGAGCTGACGGGCTGGTCCCAATCGCTCAGGCGCGACAGGTGGGTGGTCTCGATTCCTGCCAGCCGGAGCGCCTGCCGATCCCACTGGCAGCGGTTGACATCGAGCAGCCCGGTCCCGGATGCCATCGAGTAAGTGACCGGGGATTCGCCAAAGAGTTGCTGGTAGAGGTACTCGCCGAGCGACAGCCAGCGAACCGTTCGCCGAACGGCCGCGGGGCGCGTCGCTCGCAACCAGCGCAGCTTCGACGGCCAGTAGCTGGCGTGGAAGAAGCAGCCTGTCCGCGCATGGTAGGCGCGCTCGTCGAAGCGCGCGCGCAAGCGGCGTGTCTCCGCGGTGCTGCGCGTGTCGGCCCAGGTGAGCAGCTCGGTGGTGGGGCGACCCGAACCGTCGACCCCCATCAGGCTGTGCCAGTAACAGGAAACACCGGCGGCGAGGATGTCAACCTTCCCTTTGCGGGCAGCGTGAAGAGCACCATCGATACTCTGTCCGATGAGGTTCACCAGTTCTCTTGGGTCCGAGGAGACCTCGCCGGGCGCTGCTGTGCGGACTTTGTACGGTACGTCGAAGAGGGTCGCGGGCCGTATTCGTCCGCGGATGTCGTAGACGACGGCGCGGACGGATGAGGTGCCGATATCGAGGGCAAGGACACCTTGTTGACGAGCCGACTTTGGCATGGGTCAATTCTTACCGACCCGTGGGGGTCAGTTCAGCCAGTAGCCGACCTGGGGTCCGAAGATGTCGGAATGGAGCTTGAGCGCCTCGATCACGGTCACCGCATCGAAGGCCCGGACGTCGTAGGCGCAGATGGTTACTACGGGAAACCGCTTGAAGACCGCCGTCACTTGCTGCTCCACGACCAGGTGCTCGGCGACCGATCCAAGGGTCTCCACGTCCGCCAGCGTTTCCGCGAGGATGCGGATCTGTCCCGGTCGTTGCCGCGATGCCGCTGTCAGCAATTCCTCGAAGCGCGCGACCTGTTCGCTGGCCGGGCCGGCGATTTCCGGATAGATCATCAGCTGTCCAGCCTGGATGGCTTTCTTGGCGTCGACGCCTTCGTTGAGGAGCGCGGCGAAATAGTGTTTGCGGATCTCTGGGAGGGCCCGAAGCACCACCGTGTGGCCCGCGCGCAGGGCGTCCCTCAGAAAGGGAAGGCCGATCCGAAGCCGGCCCGCATCGCTCGTATAGAACGCCGCCAGGTGATCCCCCTGGGAGACGATCACGTCCTGGATGACGATGGTCGGCGGCAGGCTCGGATCGGCCGCTCCGGCGCCCGGGTCTGGACCCGCCTCCATGAAGCTCCTCAGGTCTTCCTCGCGGAGACGTCGGGCCCGTCGACGGCCGACCCGGCGCGCCGGCAGCAGGCCACTATCCGTCCAACGCCGAATCGAGGCTTCGCTGACCTTGAGAAAGGCCGCGGCTTCGCGGGTCGTCAGCAGCCGTTCCCGCACGGCCGGCATCTCTTGACGGTTACGAGCGCTCATCCGTGGTAGCTCGAGCCAAGCCTAAGGTTCCTCGTACAGGTTTCAGCGCTGCCGGTCTGCGCGCACTTACTGTAAAGGACAACGTTGGCGGGCTGCAAAGGTCACGGCCGTGAGGCGATTTCAGGTGTCCCGCCCCAGGCCGCCATCCAGGTGCGCCAGCTCGCGCATGACCTGAGCCTGGGCGGCAAGGAGCTGGCGCTCCGCGATCCCGATCTCGGGCGAGGGCGCCTCGACGGCCCCTGGCAAGCTGACATCATGGGCTCGCGCCAGGTCGGCGAGCATGGCGCTGACAATCGGTGACAGCGTCCGCTCTCCCTCCAGCCGCATGTGCGCGAGGTCGTGCAGGACCAGCTCCAGCACCTCCAGCCGCAACCGGGCGAGGCGCCTCGGCACCGAGCGGGCAGCCGACCCGACGTCCGCGCTCCCGATCACGCCGCCTGCACTGCGCGTCGGCCACGCGGTCCGATGGAGTCGGTTTCGAGCCCGGTCCAGGCCTGCCCGACCGTGGTTGCGAGGCTGTCGCGACGGCGGCCGACATAGCGTGGGCCGGCGATCCATTCGTCGTTTTGTTCCTGCAGGATCACGCCGCAAAGCCGCAGAAGGGTAAGCCGGTAGGGGAAGATGCCGATCATCCGGCAATGTCGCTGGATCTCGGTGCGTGCATGGGCCAGGCAGCGCGCGGAATTGACTCGGCGGCGGTGGGGTGGGGGCAAATCGTAGAAGGCGAGAATCGACTCCTCCCGATCGCGCAGGTCATTGACGAGGGTGGGGTTGGAGGGAAAGGCCGTGGGGATGCCTCGCAGCAGCGATTGCGCGGCAACCCGATCGTCCTGGACAAAAACGGCCCGGAGCTGGGTGGCGAGTCCGGGCCGATCGGATTCGGGCACGACATCCAGCAGATCGGGGATCAGCCCCGACCGCGAACGCTGGAAGCTGGCGGCGGGAAACGTCTCCGCGATCGCGTGCGCCATCCCCGGGTGGGCTTCCGCCGTTACCAGCCGAACGCCGTAGACGCCTCGGTCGCGCAGCTCGCTGAGCAGCTTCACCCATGCCACGGGCTCCTCCGCTTCGCCGACCTCGATCGCCAGCACCTCGCGGTCTCCGGTGGCGGCGACGCCGACCGCGACGATCGCCGACAGGCTCGCCAGCCGGCCGCGGTGCCGAACGCTCTGCGTGATCGCGTCGATGACGAGATAGGGATAGGCGCCCGAGACCGGGCGCGTGCGAAACGCCTGTAACTGCCGATCGAGCTCGTGGCTCGCACGAACCACGTCATCGTCGCTGACGCCGTCGACGCCCACCACGCGTGCCATGGCTTCCACATGACGGGTGGCCGCACCGCTGACGTAAGCATCGCGGATCGCGGCCAGCAGCGCCCAGTCGTGGCGGCGGCGGGGCTGGAGCAATTGGAGCAGGTGTTCCGTGCCCGGCCGCGGGAGCACGGGCCCGCGGCGGGCAAACCGCTGCGCCGGTACGGCCCAGTGGTAATCCGATGGCTCCTGAAGGCGTGTCTTCATAGGCCGGATGCTATGGCAGACGGGTCGGAGTGTCGCCTCGCATTTGCAGGAAATCTCGCCCTCAGCCTGCGCGGAAGGTCCATGTCACCCAGCCGGAGCGCCTTCAGGCGTTGATCGTTACAGCCGCCCTCGCAAGGAGACCGCGTCACCTCTCGTTGCCCAGATTGACCACAGGAGAGGCCCATGCCGCAACCGATTCGCGTCCTGCTCGTCGAAGACCATCGGCTCGTGGCCGAAGGGATCGAGGCCTTGCTCAACCGAGAGAGTGACATCAAGGTGGTGGGGGTCGCCGGCTCTGTAAAGGATGCGATCGCGATGTCCTATGCCGATGCGCCCGATGTCGTCGTGATGGACTTCCGTCTTCCGGACGGAACGGGGGCGCAAGCAGGCGAGAAGATACGCAGCCAGCGGCCAAGCCCGCGCCTGGTATTCGTCAGCGGGGACGACAGCGAGGATGCCCTGCTGTCCGCCGTTCGCGTAGGGGCGTGTGGATTCCTGCCGAAGTCACGGGCGTCGGCCGACGTGGTGGCAGCCGTACGCAAAGCCGCCGAAGGGGAGATGTTGATTCCCGCGGCGCAGCTGGCCGGACTGCTGACCCGTGTCCACCAACGCGCGCGCGAAGAGCAAGACCGCAGCCAGTTGCGGTCGCAGTTCACCCCACGCGAACACGAGGTGCTGATGCTGATGGCGCAGGGCCTCGACAACAAGGCCATCGCCCGGGAACTCGGTCTGACGCTGAACACGGTGCGCAGCTATGTCCAGGACATCCTGGAGAAGCTCGATGCCCACTCGAAGCTCGAAGCGGTGGCGGCCGCCGCACGCCACGACCTGCTGGTCGCCTGAGGCGCTACACCAGGCCGTGCTCGACGGCGTAGCGAGTCGCCGCGCTACGAGAGCCGACGTTGATCTTGCCGAAGATCGAGCGCAAATGTGCGTCGACGGTGCGAGAGCTCAGCCCGAGCGATTCGGCGATCTCTCGGTTGGTCAAGCCTGCCGAGACCAGCTTCAGGACATGTGCCTCTCGGGATGTCAGGTGATCAGGGTACGTCTCGCTCAAGACCCAAGCTCGCGACCGATGGTGCAATGTGCTATACGGTGCTAAGCATAGCAATCAAACGCAAGCACGGCCATTTCTGTATTGCTGCTGACCCTGGACGGTTAGGCCAAGCCGTGCTCGATAGCGTAGCGGGTCGCGGCGCTCCGGTGAGAGACCCCCAACTTGCGAAAGATTTCTCGGAGATGGGCGTGCACGGTGCGACGGCTGAGAAATAGTTCGTCGGCGATCTGGGCATCGGTCCATCCCCGGGCCAGCAAACGCAACACCTCGGCCTGGCGCGGCGTCAGGTGCTGAACGCCCACCGCATCGACATGCCCCAGCCGGACGGCTGGCATGCCGCTGTTCAATTGTGCTCCCCCTTGCCCCACGCGCACCGCCCCCGGGGACCTATAAGTATTCGTCGTGCGCAGCGTGGCACTCACTGTGAGTCCCCTGCATCGGCAGGAGTGCCTAATTCATAAGCCTAACGCGTGGGCAATGAACCGCACTGTACAGCTCGGTAATAGTGCCTAAGTTTCAACCCAAACGCAAGGATGCGGATGGGCCCGCGTCGCGCGAGGACGTGGGCATGCGCAACGCGGGCACAACGCTGCCGCTCGGTTGGTTGCCCGAGGCGGTGCCCGACGCGATGGCGGTGGTTGGCGCGAATGATGAGTTCCGGTTCGTGAATGAGGCCTGGGAAACCCTCTTCGGATATCGCGAGACGGAGCTGGTGGGTCACCAGATCACGCGGCTGCTGGGGGAAGGGCCGCCCGTCAGCGGAATTCCATTCGCCCTGCCGTCCAACGGACGCGCCCGGCGAGACCGCGCTGAAATGATCGGCCGCAAAAAGGACGGGTCGTGGCTTCCCATCGACGTCAGCGCGATGCGGCACGAGACCCCCGTTGGATCGGTGCGCGTCGTGATCGTCCGTGATATCAGCGAACGTTGGCAGGAGCAGGATTTGTCACAGTCGGCACAGGAGCTGGACCGAAAACGCATCGCCGACGAAATCCATGACAGGAGCATCCAATCGATCACGGCGGCCAGCCTACGACTGCAGCAACTCCGCCGTGGGGTGAGCGACCCCGCCGACCTCCAGATCCTGACGACCATCGAGGAACTACTCGAGATGACGGGTGTGGGATTGCGAGAGCTGATGGTGAAATTGCACGCACCGGGACTGGACGGGCAGGGGCTGGCTACCGCGATCCGTGAGCTGCTCGACGTCCTGCGCGCCGATGCTGAGTTGTCGATGGAGGTTCGAAACCGGCTTGAGCATCAGCCGCCCTTTCAACGGCGCGTTACCTTGTTCCGCGTCGCCGAAGACGCGTTGCGAGCCGCATGCACCGCCCGACCCAGTCAGGTCGTGGTCGAGATGGACGATCACAATCACGGCTTTCTGCTCAGCCTGCAGCATGACGGAATCGTCGACGTGGGCAGGGACTTTGCGAGCCTCGCGGACCGGACGCGGATCGCGGTGCGAGCCCGGCTCGCCGGTGGTTGGGCACGGTTCGACCAGAGAGTCCGCCGCCATGCGCGCGCCTCGATCTGGATTCCATCCGATGGTGCGGCGATGCAGGGATCCGCGGCGTGACCCCAAACACGAGGCAGCGGACCGGGCCGATTCAGGTGTTGGTCGTCGAGGATCACCCGATCCTGGCGGAAAGCCTCGTCGCGCTGCTGAGCGAGGTGCCGGATTTCGAGGTGGTCGGATCGGTCGACACCGTGCGAGACGCGATCGCCATGGCCGAGGAACGTATCCCGGACGTGGTGCTAATGGACACTCGCCTGCCTGACGGGACCGGATCGGAAGCCGCCGCCTGGATTCGGCGGCTGCGGCCCCAGGTCGCGATCGTCTTTCTCAGTGCCGACGATAGCGATGACGCCGTGCTGGCCGCCGTCGAGTCGGGCGCCTGCGCCTACCTGTCCAAGGCCGTGGCCGCGACGCAGGTGCGAGGCGCGATCCGCCGCGCAGCAGGCGGCGAGATGCTCGTGCCGGCCGACCGACTCGCCGCGCTCGCCGGCCACCAGCGCCTGCTGGAAGCGCGAGCCATCTCGCGATCGCGGCTGTTTTCGGACCTGACGATGCGCGAGCAGCAAGTCCTCAACCTGCTGGTGGCCGGCCTCGACAACCGCCAGATTGCCGGCCACATGGGAATCGCGTACGGCACAGTGCGCTCGCATGTCCGCAACCTGATGGACAAGATCGGCGTCCATTCCCGTCTGGAAGCGGTGGTCCGTGCCGGCGAGCAGGGATATGTCAGCTCCGCGGCGCCCCCTGCTCGGCTACCTCAATTGGGATAGAGCCCGCGCCCGCGTTTACGCATGTGCCGGCCGGCTGAGCCCGGTTACCCTAAGGTTCTAATGCTGGCTCAGCACGACGTTTCGCTGCGCTATAGCTCACGCACCGTCCTGTTGGTGGACGACAGCGAGCTGGTCCGGTCGAGTCTGGCGGCGTTCATTGGTGGACATGGGATGGTGGTGTCGGCCACGGCCGGGAGCGCGCGGGCTGCGATCGAGTTGGCCGAAGCAATGCATCCTGACATCGCGCTGCTGGATATGAACATGCCCGGCGGCGGCGCGCGGGCCGCGACCGGCATCCATTCGGTGTGGCCCCGGACGCGCATGCTGGCGCTGACAGTGCGTGGCGACGAACGGAGCGTGATCGGCATGCTGCAGGCGGGGGTAAGCGGCTACCTGCTCAAGGGCACCCGGCCGCAGAAGATCCTCACCGGCATCGAGCGCGTCCTCAAAGGTCGGGCGGTCCTGTCTCCAGAGTTGGGCCGCCACGTGGCTCACCGGTTGGACATCATGACCGAGTGGGCACCGGTCATTCGCGATTTTGAGCGTGAGCCTGTGCTCGTCCTCGCGGTCGACGATGACCC
>DASWBA010000027.1:0-32122 GCA_036390825.1 Candidatus Dormiibacterota bacterium | reverse complement strand
GCACCCCAGATGTTGACACCGACCGTGCCATATCGCAGCTGCACGACCGCCTGTTCCAGCGCCTCCGCCACACCGGGCGCGGCCAGGGTGGTGGGATGAATCACGATGGTGGCGCTGAGGGTTCCCCACAGCCGCTCGTTGGCAAAGCGCACGGCACGCTCGAGGAAGTCAACGGCGCCGGCACTGTCCACCGTGGTTTCGGACAGGATGGAGCAGAACGGTTCCATGCGGAACGCCGTCTCGGTCGCGTTGTCGGGATCGAGGTCCATCAGCACCGTCCATGGAAGAGCTCCCTCAAGGGAGTCACCAATCGTCCGAACGCCAGCGCGGCCTTCGGTCAACTGGCGATAGCGATCATTGGCCCCGGGATAATACGCCGCCCGTACCGGCGTGGCAGCAAACACCCGCTCGATGTCACCGAGAAGCGTGAGCCGCTGCGCCCAGCCGCGCTCGGTGATCAGCAGCTTGTTGGCATTGCAGTTGAAGGACGCGTTGTTGGTCACGCCCCCGGCGATATTCTCCGCCTGCCAGGCGAGTTGCCGATCGCTGTACGGTCCCGGGACGACCATGACGGGAGAGACGTTGCCGAGCTCGGCGGTGATCGGCTTCTCGAGCACCGGCCGGTTCTGGGCCATCCGCGCCTCGCGTTCAGGTCCCGCTGGGCCCCACACCAGCAGGTCGTGCGTCCGATCGGACCCGGTGATCAGGACCTCATCCACGCCGAGGTGATGCGCGAGGTACGAGCCTTCATCGGCGCCTCCGTAGAGGACGGCGAGAAAGTTCCGCCGAATGGGCTCAGCGAAAGCCTCCTCGAGCAAAGGCCCGAGGTAGGCGTTCACCGGATTCACCTTGAGCAGGCAAACCTTGCCTTCATTGAACATCTTGGTCGCGACATCAAGTGGCGGGATCGAGTTGACGTTGCCGCCGCCCAGCACCAGCACGACCCGGCCGTCGTGGTCACGCCTGCGGTAGAAGCTGGCACGGTCGGCGTCGCTCGCACCCGGCAGGAGATGGACCTCGCCCAAGACGCCGCGGAAGAGCGCCGCATCCAGCCGACTCGATGGAAAGGTCTGCACCGTAACGCGTCCATCGAACGTCCGGCCCACCCGACCGATCGCCGTGGTGGCGCGGCGCTCGATCGACCGCAGGGACTCGATCCAGAGCCGGAGGTGAAGGATGGTGATGAAAGGGCCCGCAATCCACTCCTCGCCTTCCGCTGGCGTGCCGATTGGAATCCGCTTGGCTGCGCACGCGGCGCGGACGCTCCGCTCCGCAACCCGTGCATACCCAGCCCGCATGGACTCGGCGAGCGCGATCCGCTCGGCGACGGAGAGCTCTGCGAAGACGGGGGCGGCGGCGCGAAGGCGCGCAACCGCTTCGTCCAGATCGGATCGGGATGTCCTCGTTGGTGCGCTGGCCGCCACCGCCATAGCGTGGTGCCACCATAGCAGTCTCGACGTCGCGGACTACAATCCCGGTGATGGCCTGGCCCCGGCGCCATGGCTGACGTCAGGGATGCGGGGGAGCTGATCGCGCTCGCGCTGAAGCGGGCGGGCACAAGCCACATCTTTACCTTGAACGGCGGCCACATCTGGCCGATCCTGACCGGTGCCGCCAAACACGGCATTCGGCTCGTCGATGTCCGGCACGAGCAGACGGCGGCGTTCGCCGCTGAGGGCTGGGCGAAGGTGACGCGGTCCTGCGGCGTGGCGGCGGTGACCGCCGGCCCTGGGGTCACCAATGCCACCTCAGCGATCGCCGCTGCCCGCGCCAACGACAGCCCGCTCCTCGTCCTCGGCGGCCGTGCGGCTGCCGCAACCTGGGGAATGGGTGCCCTTCAGGAGATGGACCAGGTCGCCGTCGTGCGGACGCTGGTCAAGTCGGCGCGCACGCTCGAGTCAGCCGACGAAGCCTATTCGGCCGCCCACGAGGCCGTCCGGGTTGCCCTCAGCCAGCGCACCGGTCCCTCTTTCCTCGATGTTCCCATCGACATTTTGTTCTCGGGCGGAGAGACACCGGCGGGCGAACGGCTACAGCCCGATACTGGACCGGATCCCGATCCCGTGCAGATCGAGGAGGCGGCCGAGCTGCTCCACCAGGCGGAACGGCCGGCGCTGGTCGCCGGCAGTTCGGTCTGGTGGTCTCACGCGGAGGAGGAGCTCGTCCGGTTCGCCGAGTCGGCCGCCCTGCCCACGATCCTCAACGGGTTGGCGCGCGGAATGCTTCCGCCCGACCACGCCCTCTTTCGCTCCCGAGCACGCTCCGCGACGCTCAGCCAGGCTGACCTCGTCTTCATCGTAGGGGTTCCCCTCGACTTCCGTCTCAACTTTGGCCGGCCGCCTCTCTTCTCGGAGAAGGCCCGGATCGTCTATGTCGACGTGGACGACTTCCGGAAGCACCGCCCGGCCGTAGCCGCCGTCTACGGTAACCTCAAGCGGTCGCTGGCCGGCCTCGCCCACGCGGCCGAGCAACGGCGGTCGCGTGCGGCCTGGCTTGAGAAGCTGGCCGGGGTGGAACGAGCCGCCCGCGAACGGGACAAGGCCATGGTCGACTCCGACTCATGTCCGATCCACCCCGCGCGGCTGGTCGCCGAGGTCGAGCGCTACTGCGACGAGGACGCCATCATCGTCGGCGACGGGGGCGACCTCGTGTCCTTCGCGGGGCGCCTGATCGAGCGGCGGCAGCCTGGTCTGTGGATCGACGGCGGCCCGTTTGGGTGCCTTGGTTCGGGCCCCGCTTACGCCATGGCGGCCAAGTTGGCCTTCCCCGACCGCCAGGTGCTTCTCCTTTGCGGCGACGGTGCTTTCGGCTTCTCCGCGATGGAGTTCGACACGATGATTCGGCACGGCATCCCGGTCGTCTGCGTCATCGGCAACAACGGCATCTGGGCGCTCGAGAAACATCCGATGCAAGACCTCCTCGGCACTACCATTGCCACTGACCTCAACCCGCAGACCCGCTACGACAAGGTGGTGGAGGCGCTGGGCGGGTATGCCGAGCTAGTGGAGCGGCCCCAGGACATCCGCGCCGCCCTCGAGCGCGCGTACACATCAGGGGTCGCAGCTTGTATCAACGTCCGTTGTGACCCGAAGGCTCGGTATCCGCGCAGCACGATGCCGCTGTAGCGGAGACTAGCCTGGCACGGGCACCTGCTCGCAACTGGGTAGCCGGTCGACATCGGTGCAACACCCGGAGGTTCCGGGATCAGCGGGTCGTTCGGCCCTTCGGCGTCGGTGCCTCCCCGCGCGATGCTCGTCGGCAAAATGGGCTATCGCTTCCATTTCGACCGGACCAATTGCCTCAACTGCGGCGTCTGCATGGACGTCTGGCCCGTACGAGGCGAGCTGGCACAGCCGGTGAGCCGCCGATAGGCCGGTGATGCCAGCACCAATGATGGCGACATCCACAGGCGTCGACAGGCGGAGGGTCAACTGATGCCTACGGCCGCGGGGCCGCTCGAGGCCTCTCTTGCTCGCGGTTCCAGGCAGGCGTCCGCTTCTCGACGAAGGCGGCCATTCCCTCGTCCGCATCGGCTGTCGCGAACAACCGGCCGATCGCCTCCCGCTCCAGGGTGAGCCCGCCCTCGAGCGATGTTTCCAGGCCCGCTTTCGCCGCGATCTTGATTTCACCGATCGCCGTTCGCGGACCGTGGGCGAGGTGTCGGGCAAAAGCCAGCGCATCCTCGAGGAGATGGTCGGGCGGCGTGAGCCGGTCGATCATCCCGAGCTCCAGGGCCCTCGTAGGATCGATGGCCCTGCCGGTCAGCAGCAGGTCCGTCGCCTTGCTGACACCGATCAAGCGTGGCAGCCGCTGGGTGCCGCCGTTGCCGGGAAGAAGACCAAGCATCACCTCGGGAAGGCCGATGCGATATTGACCTTCCGCGGCGAACCGGAAATCCGTGGCGAGGGCGATCTCGAGTCCACCTCCGAGCGCATGTCCGGCGATGGCAGCGATAAAGGGCTTCGGCGTCCGCTCCATCTTCAGCAGGATCTCCTGGTTGTGCAGGATGGTCATCGCCCGAGCCTGTTGCGTCTGGCCGCGATAGGCCTTGATGTCGGCGCCGGCCGAGAAGAATCCTGGGAGGTCGGAGACTAGGACCGCCGCCCCGATCGCCTCGTCGAAGCGGACGTGGTCGATTGCCGCATTCAGGCCATCCATGAACGCCTTGGTGTAGCTGTTTGCCGGCGGCCGGTGGAAATGGATCAGCCCGATGGGGCCATCCACGGTGAGCGACACGAAGTCCGTTGCGGTCCTGACGTCGAGCATTTGCCTTAGACCATGGTCAGGCCGCCGTTGACGCTGAGCGTCTGGCCGGTGATGTAGTCCGCATCGGACGAAGCCAGGAAGAGGATCGCCCGGGCGACCTCCTCGGGCCGGCCGGTGCGCCCCAGCGGGATGGAGCGGATGATGGCGCCGATCAGTTTCTCGTAGCCCTCACTCACGCTGGCCAGCAGCGGCGTATCGACGAGGCCCGGTGCGACGCAGTTGACGTTGATCCCCTGTCGCGCCACCTCGCGGGCGAGCGCCTTGGTGAAGGCGATCACGGCGCCCTTGGTCCCGGAGTAGACCGCCTCCCCGGTGGACCCGACCCGTCCGGCATCGGAGGCCACCGTCACAATGCGTCCGAAGCCGCGCTCGATCATGCTCGGGAGGACGGCACGCGTACAGGCGAGGTGACCGCGGTAGTTGATCGCGATCGCTCGATCCCAGAAGGCTGGGTCGGTGTTGACGAACAGCCCGGTCCTGTCCCAGCCGGCATTCGAGACCAGGATGTCGATCCGGCCAAACTCGCTCAACACCCGCTGCACCATCGCGTCGACCGTCGCCACGTCGGCGACGTCGACCGCCAACGCCGTGGCACAGCCACCTTTGCCCTCGATCTCAGCCGCAGCGCTCTGGGCACGACCGAGGTCGATGTCCGTAACCGCGACGCGCGCGCCCTCGCAGGCGAGCGCCATGGCGGTCGCCCGACCGATCCCGCTGCCCGCTCCCGTGACGATCGCGACCCGGTCGGAGAAACGCATCGCCTTATGGCCGGACCGGATCGGGCGTCAGGGCGGTCCCGCACTGCCCGCAGAACTGAAATTGCTCCGGGATCCCTTTGGCGCCACAGGCGAGGCACGCCTTGACATATGGCCCCCATACGAACTCGCTGGAGCCGTTGCCGGCGGCGCGCTGGCGCAGCCCGAGGTGATCGGGCTCACGCTTCTCGACGAAGGCGGTCATGCCTTCCCACGGCTCGGCCGCGGTGTAGTGGAGGCTGAGCCAGTCGCGGGCGTGTCCGATCGTCTGGTACCAGGCGAAGTCTTTCCAGAAGTTGGCCTGCTGCTTCGTGTAGCGGATCGCCTCCGGAAACTTGTCGATCAGCTTGCCGGCCAGCTCGGCGACCGCCGCGTCGAGCTCGGCATAAGGCACCACTCGGTTGACCAGTCCCCACTCGAGCGCGGTCTTGGCATCGATGGCATCGCAGGTGAACAGCATTTCGCGGGCGCGGCGATCGCCGATCGTGATCGGTAGCCACTGCGTGGCGCCGCCGCAGGCGACGCTGCCCACCTTGGTGCCGACCTGGCGGATGGTGACGTGGTCGGCGCAGACCGCCAGGTCGCAGGCGAGGTTGAACTCATTCCCGCCACCCGCCACCATGCCGTTCAGCCGCGCGATCACCGGTTTGCCCAGGTTGCGGATCAGGTCGAGGCTCTCCTGGAAGAGTCCCATCCATTTCCAGTAGTCGCGGGGCCGCCGCAGGAACTCGCGTTGATACTCCTTGACGTCGCCGCCGGTACAGAAGGCCTTCTCGCCGGCGCCGGTCAGCACCAGCACCGCGACGCCATCGTCCCACGCGGCATCCTTCAAGGCGGTGATCAGTTCCTGCAGCGTCTGCGTCGTGTAGGCGTTGTAGGCGTGCGGGCGATTGAAGGTGACGGTCGCGACCCACTCGCCCTTCTCATACAGGATCTCGTGGAAGTCGAAGGACTGACTCGATTTTCCATTGAACTGGCCCATGTTTGGTGCCTCCTTTTCTGTCATGCGCTTGCGGCCAGTTGCCGTGCCGCAAGGACCTGCGTCCACTCTCCAGTCGCTTTCAGCTTGTTGAGCCGTTCCAGTGCGAGCAGGCCCGCGCCCAGGGCGCCGTTGAAATGGCCCGCCCCATCACCCGGAATGTTCAGGCTGGCGTTGAGCTCGAATTCCAGCGCCTTGATGAAGGCTTCGTTGCGGCTCATGCCGCCGACGAAGGTGAAGGCCTGCTCCAGCCCCACCCGCCGCATCAGCTGGACCGAGCGGCGTGCCAGTGAGAAGACGGCGCCGTACATGATGTCTTCGGCTTTGGTGCCGGAGGTGAGGTGATTGATCACCTCCGACTCGGCGAAGACGGCGCAGACGCTGGAGATAGTGGCGGGAACTTCCGACTTCATGGCGAGTTCACCGATGTCGGCCGGATCGAATCCCATGTAACGGGCCGTCTTCTCCAGGAAGGCGCCCGTCCCAGCAGCGCATTTGTCATTGAGCCGGAAGGCACGCACCTTGCCTCGCCCATCGACCTTGATCGCTTTGACCGTCTGGCCGCCGGCATCGAGCACGGTCCGGGTCTGAGGAAAGGCCTCGAAGGCGCCCTTGGCATGGCAGGTCAGCTCCGTGATCTGGACGTCGCGGAAGGGAACCATGTACCGCCCATAGCCTGTGCTGGCGACGTACTCGATCTCGCCGCGATCCACGTGGCTCTCATCCAGCACCTGTGCCATGGCCGCCGAGGACGCGCCCGGCAGGTTGAAGCCGGTCTTGACGAGGGCTCGACCCCGAACGCCACGCTCTTCGTCGACCAGCACCGCCTTGGTGTAGACAGCGCCGACGTCGATCCCGAGGGTGAAGCTCATGATGCGGACGCCTCCTCGATCACGGGGCAGACGGCGCAGTCGGGCCCCGCGTTCCGCTGCGCGTTGAGTTGGGCTTCCAGCGCCGGCGCCTCGCGCGCGCGCTCGAGGGCGAAGAGCGCGGCGCCGATCGCCCCCATGTAGTGGGCGTCGGGGCTGACGTTGAGATGGGTCTGCAGCATCTCCTCGAGGATGCGAATCATCGCGACATTGCGGGTGACACCGCCGGTGAAGGTCACCTCGGCCTCGACGCCAACCCGACGAAGCAGCGACAGGCTGCGCTGGGCGATCCCGCGGTGGACGCCCATCAGGACGTCCTCCATCTTCTTCCCCCGGGCGAGCCAGTTGATGATTTCGGTCTCGGCGAATACGGTGCACGTGGTCGTGATCTTGACCGGGTTCTTCGCCTGCAGCGCGAGCGGGCCGAGGTCGGAAAGTGGGCGGTCCAGCGCAAAGGCCGCCGCACCCAGGAAGCGGCCGGTCCCGGCCGCGCATTTGTCGTTCATCGAGAAATCCAGGACCTGGGCATCGTCCCCGACCCGGATGGCCTTTGTGTCCTGCCCGCCAATATCGAGCACCGTGCGGGTGTTCGGGAAGAGATATTTGGCGCCCCGGGCATGACAACTGATTTCAGTGACCTGGCTGTCGCCAAAGGTCACGTTGTACCGTCCATACCCGGTGCCGACCACGTGCGCAACGTCGGACGGCGAGATGCCGGCGTCGAGGAGGGCCGCGGCATAGGCGTTCCGCGCAGTGCCGGTGATGACGGCCCCGGTGTCGATCAGGCTTCGGCCGCGGATCTGTCGCTGGTCGTCGAGGACGACCGCTTTCGTCTGCGTCGAGCCGACGTCCACGCCGCCGACGTACATCCTCAGCTCACCCCTTTGGCGGCCGCCGCCTTTCGTGACCCGAGCGCTTCGAAGAAGGCGTCGACCCGATTCTTGATCTGCGCTTCCGACCACAGGCGGGGATCGACCAGGTCGGACTCGATCAGGAGGGCGGGGACCCCGCGTGTCCGGACCACGTACTCACGGCTGTCCGCCATCCCGGTCGACACGGTGCGGCAGCTCTTCACCGAGTGATAGACGATGGCATCGGCGTGCCAGTCACGCGCGCCGTCGGCGAGTTCGTCCTGGGAGAAGAACATGTTCGACATCCGCCGCTGGCCCGTGAGCAGCAGCTGCTCAGCCAGGCTTTCGAGGGGACGCGAGAGGTCGTACTGGATGCCACGGTCGAGCCCGCCACCGGCATAGCCCAGGTACTCGGAGTTGACGTAAACCGCGCCCCAGGCGGAGAACAGCTCGAGGTAGCGGCGAAAGGCGGGATAGCAGGCGGGGCCGACGCCGTAAACCCGAAATCGTTCCTCGATCCCACTGCCGAGGCCGCTGCGCACCTTGAGCTCGATCTCCTGCCGCAGCTCCGCCATGTAGCGCGCTCCTTCTTCGGTCCCCCGATACGCGCTCAGCACGCCCATGTAGGTGATCGCGTCGCCCATCGCGTTGAAGGGCGCCGGGACGTTCTGGTTGAGCTCGAGTACGGCTTTCCAGTCGGCGGCCATTCGGTTGACCTGCTCGAGCACCGTGACCAGCCGCTCATGGTCGAAGGGCCGCCCGGTGATCTGCTCACAGATGGCGATCAATTCCTCCAGCTGGGTCTGCACGTAGCGGCGGTCGGCCTCGAACTGGTCGCTCCCCAGCTCGGCTGTCCAGCCGATGCCGCGGCGTCCTGGGATGTCGAACACGAAGACCTTGCAGCCGTAGAGGCGCTCCCAGATTTCGACCCATTTGACGTAGGTGTTGCACATGGTGGTGGCGATCACGAGCCGCGGCCGCGGGATGCGGCCGTTCGGATGCTGGCGGTCTTTCAGGTGGACGCCGACATCGGCCTTGACGTAGCCGCAGACGTCGGTCGAGTAGCCGTAATCCTCGGCAGCGTTGAGATAGGTGAGCGCGGTCTTGCGGATCGCCGTCTGGAGGGAGTTGATCTCGGGGAAGACCAGGTGGAAGTCGAAGGCCCGCAGGATCTCGGCGACCGATCCCATGACAAAGACGTAGGCAGCCGGTTCCTCGGCCTGGTCCGCTCGCCCGAGGGCCTCATACCAGTCTTTGAAGAGCCGGTTGCCGTCCCGGCGGGAGCGGCCGATGATTTCTGATTCGATCGGGGTGGCCGGAGCGAGCTGCTGCATTACAACCTGCCTCAGTCGAAGAGGATCGATTCCACGAAGGTCTCGACCTCCATCCGCATTCGTTCGAAGCCGGTCATCCGTTCCTCGAACTCGAGGAGGAGAAATGGGATGCCCTCCGCTTGCAGCGCCTTCTGGTAGGCGACCTGCTCGTCCATGCCGGGCTCGCACATCTTGGCGGCCGCCAGGATCGCCGCCTGTGCACCCGACTGCCGGATCCGCTGGAGCAGCATTGTCTCCTTGGGCTTGCGGTCGTCGTGCTGGACGCAGCTGTAGGTCGAGCGCTCGAGGTAGCTCTCGGCCAGCGCCAGGAATGGGTCGCCGTCGGTGGGCACGTCCTCGGTTAGGAAACGCTGCCCGATCAGGAGGTCGTCGTCCACGATATAGCAGGCCTCCTCGATCAGGTGGATCATGTCGAGCGGTGGCTGCTCGCAGAAGCCGCCTTCGAAGACGACGCGGACGCGGTCCTGCGGCCGGCCCTGCCGGTCGGCGAGCAGCGTAAGCGCGCGGGCCAGCAGCCGGTTGTGGGCCTCGCGCGGCATGGCGCTGCCTGCGCGGATCAGTCCGTAGGCTTCAGTGGCGGGCAGCAGCCAGGGTCGCTCCCGCTTGATGCGGTACAGCTCGCGGATGGAGCGCCGATTCTCGTTGCCACAGGCGATCCGCTCCCGCAGCCGATCGTCGGTGACGGTCACGCCGCTCCGGCGACTCAGCTCTAGCGCTACGCGCCGATACTCGGCGGCGAGGTAGGCCGCGGCTCCCGAGGAGGTCGCGTTCTGCGGCAGGTAGAGGATCTGGGAGAGCTGATCCGGGAAGTTGCGGCCCCAGATGCCGGCCATGTTGCGCGCGGCATCGCAGATAGGGTGGGTGATGAAGCCAGCCAGGAAGGACAGGCGGCCGCCGAGCCCAAGTTCGAGCGAGGTCCGGCAGATGGAGCAGACGAAGGAGCCGATGTGCGAGTCGGCCTGCTTCGCCTCCAGGCCGCCGGCGCCCATGATCTTGAGCGGCAGCAGCCCGGCCGCCTCCGCCAGTTCCTCCGGGAAGTAGACCTGGAAATGGCCGAGGACCTTGCCCGATGGATGGGTGGCGAGCCATTCGCCAACGGCGGGGAAAGAGGGGTCGATGGCGAGCTCCAGGCATCCCTCGACCAGGTCTTCGAGCCGTTCGCGCTGATCGAGGGCCAGCATGCGTCTCCCTTGCCGGGTCGGGGATTCCGGCGGCCCCAGTCTAGACTGACTGGTCAGTCAAGTCAAGGGCTGCGGGGGCGGAAGCTGTCGCGATTCCGCAACGCGGTCGGCTCAGCCGGCGGCCGCGCCCAGGTAGGTCAGGACGGCAGCCTTCGTCCGCTCTCGGTAGCGGCGGTGCAACTTCTCCCAGCCGTCCTCCTGGAGCCATTCCAAAAAGAGCCCGTCGATGATGGCCCGGACCGACAGCGCGGCCTCATCGACGCGGTCCACCTTGAACCGGCCCTCTTCGACCCCAACGCGGATGACCTCGGCGTAAAGCCCGTTAACGATCGAGCGGAACGTGGCGCTCAGCCGGCCGAAACGCTGCGATCGGCTGGCATGCGCGACGAGTTCGAGGTACGTCAGATAGAACTGCCGGTTGCTCTCCGGGCTGGCGAAGATGACGTTCAGCATGGCGCGGATCTTGCCCTCTGGCGTGCGGGCTCGGACCAAGGCGGCCCGGATCCGTTCGGCGACTTCGGAGAGGACCCATTCCATGGTGGAGAGCACCAGGTTCTCCTTGGTTTTGAAGTAGTAGAGGATGATGCCCTTGCTGACCTCCGCTTTTGCCGCGATCTCCTCCAGCGCGACGCGGTGCACCCCTTTCTCGCCGATCAGCGCATAGGTGGTACGGATGAGATGGACCTTGGGCGCCGAGGATTCGGGGAGCAGGGATGCTTCGGCCATCTCGATCAGACAGCGGATAGTCTAACCGGTCAGTCAGCCAGCCTCGCGCAGAACCTGTCGCGAAAGCGGCAGAAGAGCGAACTCGGCAGTGAAGTGGCGCAAGACCGGGGCCTCTTAGGTGATCCGAACGCCGGAAGCCGGCATCGTCCAGTGGCTTGCACCAATGGTCTTCGAATGTAGCGTTCATCCCTCCCCGCAGGATGACGAAGGCTCGTAACAACCGTAAAGCGTTCGCGGCATTCCTGACCGAAGGCTACGGCATTTCCAGAAACAGGTTCCATTAAACAGGAGTTGAAGTAGAGGCAAAGTCGAGTTCGAGTCGAATTCAAGTTGAGGCGGGCACGAAACTCAATATGAGTGCGTTTTGGGAGTCCGCACTGGAAATGCCGTAACGGGCGTACCCCGTTCGCGAGTTCGAATCTCGCCCGCTCCGCCACACCTCATTCGAGTGATGAAGCCAAGGTTCGCGGATCACGGTACGAGGAGGCGACCCGCCTCTCAGCCCCCTTGAGGTGCTGTCATACTCAGACCTGCAATTGCCTGAGGAACCACACCCACTATGGGCGGGAGCGGCCACCTCCCCACTCTCTTGTGTATCACTGAGGACTTCGGTTGTCATCGAGGCTCAGCTAATCCTCTGAGAAGCGCAGTAACAGGTGAATGACAACTGCTCGCGACCGCGAATTCGGTCGCGTTCCACGGCCAATCGCGATCAAGGCCTGTCGTGAGCGCTCGGTGCTAGTTTGACCGCACCTTCATAACGAGATCGCGCAAGCGTGAGAGTGGCTCGCTCTTCATGACCAGTTCGTCGGCTCCCGCATCTCTCGTCTCTTCCGCGGTCACTCGCTGGCCGGTGTAGACGATGATGCTCAATTTTTGGAAGCCGGCATCTCGGAGTGCTCGGCAGAGCGAAAAACCATCCAACCCAGGCATCTGCAGGTCCGTCACCAGGACGGCCGGATTGCGGGCGAGCACAATATTCCAGGCCGTACGACCGTCTTCGGCTTCGATCACTTCATGGCCGCCGACTTCAAGCAGATGCCGAAGCATTTTCCGGATGTGCAGGTCATCATCCACAACCAGGATCAGCGGGTTGCGTTCAGTATTGTCCAAGGCGCTCGACGTCCGTACCTTCGTGGCCATTACCGTCGCTGCCCTAACCGGTGTTTCAGCCCCTCTAACCAGGCGGTGATCTCCGAGCCGGGCATCGGCCGTCCGATGAAGAATCCCTGGAGGAGGTCACAGTTGAAGGCTGCCAGCGCTTCTACGGTCTGGGCGTTGTCCACACCCTCGGCGACGACCTTAAGGCCCATGCTGTGCCCCAGGTCGATCGTCGACCGCACAATCGTGGCGTCGTCCTGGTTGTTGGTCATGTCGGTTACGAAAGAGCGGTCGATCTTCACTTCGGAAAGCGGTAGGTTTCTCAGGTAGGTCAGCGTCGAGTAACCGGTTCCAAAGTCGTCAACGGCAAGCCGGACGCCGAGATCATGGAGGAGGCGGAGAGCTTCGAAGTCCTGGGTCGAAAGAATGGTCCGCTCCGTGATCTCCAAAATCAACTTCTCTGGGGATATCGACCAGGCCTGAAGCAGGCTGCTGATGGTCTCACTGAGCTCAGGGTCCAGCAGATTCCTGCCGGACAGGTTGACAGCCACCGCCAGGTCGAGTCCCGCGGCGTGCCAGGCATGCGCCTGTCTAAGCGCTTCGTTCAGCACCCATCGCGTCAACGGCTGAATCAGCTCAGTTTGTTCGGCGGCCGGGACGAAGTCATTCGGCAAGAGGAGGCCATGCTTCGGATGACCCCAGCGCACAAGCGCCTCGACATTGTCGGGTACCCCGGTGCGGAGGTCGACGATCGGTTGGTAGTGGAGCAGAAGTTCAAGCTGATCGATGGCAGCACCCAGGCCGGCAATGAGAGGCGGTCGGACGGGCGGGTACGATGCCGCGTCAGGCGCGTAGACGCTGTAGCCGCTGCGGGCTCGCTTGGCCACATACATGGCCAGGTCGGCATGGCGGGTCAGCGTGGCGGCGTCTTCCCCATGCTCCGGGTAGATGGCAACGCCAATGCTCGTCCCGATGCCAACCGTGTGCTCCTCGAGTTGAACGGGCGGCTCGAGTGCCTCGAGGAGCTTTTCTGCGATAAGCATGGCGCGGGGGGTATCCGTGGCTCCTGCCGGCAGGACAGCAAATTCGTCTCCACCGAGACGGCCGACCGTATCCGCTTTGCGGAGCGCTCGGCGCAACCGTCGAGCAACCTCCTGAAGAACCCGGTCGCCCTGGTCATGACCGAGGGTGTCATTGACTTCCTTGAAGCCGTTCAGGTCGAGGACGAGGAATGCCCGCGCCTGACCTTCACGGTGAGCCGCGAGCAGTGCCTGTTCGAGCCGGTCAACCAGAAACGTGCGATTTGGAAGTCCTGTAAGACTGTCGTGCAGCGCCCGATACTCGAGTGCCTCCGTGAGCGCCTTCCGCTCGCTGTTATTGCGCAATAAGCCGATGTATAAGCGTCCGTTGGCAAGGCGCACCTGGTTCAGGCTGAATTCGAGTGGGAACGCTGGCCCGCCTTTGCGCTGGCCCTGCGTCTCGTAGGTGGCCGAGATGGCGTGGCGTTTTCCAGGTCGGAGTGTACTCCTGAGCTGGGCAAGGAACTCGGCCTGATGGGATTCCGCAATCAAGAGCTTGAGGTCGTGCCCGATTACCTCGCTGGCTTCATAACCGAATAGCCGCTGGGCTGCAGGATTGAAGGATTCGATGCGCCCGTTGTCGTCGAATGTAATCAGGCCATCGACCACGTTGTCGAGCACCGCTCGAATGCGTTGGCCGCTCACGCGCATCGCCTCTTCTGATCGCTTCCGCTGGATGAGATCGCCAAGATCGCCGGCCAGTTCATCGAGTCGCTGGAGGCGAAACCTGTCGAGACGGACGCGCCGTCGGCTGAAGAACGCGAGCGCACCCACGATTTCTGTGCCCTGCCGGACCGCAAAGGCGCCACCGCTGCGCAATTTGGCCCCGCCGAGGAGCTCGGCGGGACTCACTTTGCTATCCCTGCGCAAGTCAGGGGCCCAGTAGGGCGTTCCTGTTTTCCAAACGAGACCCAGAAGACCCCTGCCTCGGGCAATTCTGGTTTCGCGCCGCATCGCACTGAACCGGTCGAGCTCTGGTGCCCGTCGTTGCCAACCGTGTTCCAGCCGAAGGGCATCGGCTTGTCGATCAACCACCCAGAACTCACCGATATCCCAACCGAGCTCGTCACAGATGCCCTGAATCACGCGCGGTGCGGCTTCGGCCCACGAGGGCGTGGTCGCAAACGGTTCCGTCACGGCGACCCGCAGGCTGGTCGGGAGGGCGCCGCCCTCGGGCGAGGCGAGCTCGCGGGCCAGACACACAAGCGTGACCTGATCGGCATCGGCCGGGCGCGAAGCCAGGATCAGCTCGATGAGAAAGGCGCGACCGCTGCGGTGAGCGGCCGTCAACTCCATGGCCTGCGGCGGCTGATGATTCCCAGCGGTTCCCAACCTTCGCACTCGACGACGCAGCATTCTTTGCCAGTCCGCCGCCGCAACAACGGCCCAGAGCAGCTGCCCGATCGCCTCAGCGGGTGACCATCCGAACATCGACTCGGCGCGGGAGTTCCAGCCGGTAATGGCGCCCCTCGGGTCGGTCGAGATTACTGCGACCGGCGACATCTCGACTGTCAACTTCAAGGTCGCCTCGAGTTCTTCGAGCATGCGGTGCCGGGCTTCCGCAACCCGTTCGGCCCGCACGGATGACCCATACAAGCCCAAGAGCCCTGCCATCAGGAGCAGCGCTGGGTCGAGCCGGAGGGCTGCTGCTGCATACCAGGCGGCGTCGAAGGGCGCCTTCGATACGGACTGAACGACGGCCTCAAATCCCAGGAGAATCAGCGCTCCCGAAAGCGCGCCCGCGAATCGCGGATCCCCACGCCGGCCTAGTGCAAACAAGCAGCCAGAGGCCGCGACCGCGATGATCTCTCCCACCGACAAAGCCGTGCTCACGTCAGCGAGTCGCGACTTGAGGATTGGGTCGACAGCCACGGTCACCCCCACGGCCGCCCCCGCGGCCGTGAGGGCGACCACGACGACCATGGTCACCAGCCGACGTGGATACGCCAGCGAGCCGGGAGGTTGCAAGAGGGCCCAGATGAGGAGCGCAGGCATGGCGATTCGGCAGAGGTGAAAGAGGAGACCACTGTCCTGCGCACCGACCAGGGCCGGCAACAGTACTCCGGTAAAGCTGAGTAAATGGGCCAACCAGAGGGTGGCGACAGTCGCACCAATGCCGACATAGGCGAGTCCGCTTCGCTCCTGCCGGACGATCACGTCGACACCGGCGATGGTGCCGATCACCAAGGCGGAAAGCACAGTTGCGCCGTCGAGAAGCGGAACGAACCACCACAGTGCCCTTCCCCCAGGCGGCAGGAAAAGCGCAACCGCGAGTGCCGAGGTTCCGACACTCACCGCGAGAACCACGGTGAGCTGAGCGCCTATCAGCGCCACAATCCTCCCCGGCACGCTTCGCAGCGCGATGCCTTTCGAGTCCCCCATTAACTCTCGCGTCGAGTATTGAGCCGGCCGATTACGACGCGGGACTAAAACCAGTAACGGCCGTGAAAGAAAGTTGATACGGCGAGGACCTCGTTAATTGATTGAGTAGGTAACAGGCCCTAACGCCATTCGTAATGTTGCTATCCACGGACTGCCCGACGGCAGATCACCTGGGACTGATGGCCAGCGAGACGGTGCGAGGAGGTCGCAGGCTTGAAGCCGAGCAGCAGACGATCCCAAAAAAGGGCGCGCCTTCGGGAGTCCGCATTGGAAATGCCGGCGTTCGCGGCGTTGCCACCATCTGTACCGGGTGAAGGTCTTGCCTCAGAGTTCGAGCTGCACGAGCACAGCCGGTTCGCTAGTGTTCACTCCGATTAGCGCCGGGATGGAAGCGACTTGCAGGTCAGGTAAGAACTCGGAACACTTCCCGCGCGCCGGTTAGGCCCTTTAACTCGAACGACCCGGCGGGCTCGAAAGCGAAGTCATTTGGGCTCAGCAGGTCTCGCGTGGTGCTGGTCACAACGATCTCATCAGCCCCGGCCAGCGCGACCACGCGGGCGGTTGTGTGCACGGCAACGCCGTGCGCATACCCCGCCACGAAGAGCACTTCGCCGGTGTGGCAGCCAGCGCGGATGTGGAGGCCAAGGGCATTGGCCGCTTTGATCATGCCCTTGGCACAGCGGACGGCTCGCGCGGCGCCCTCGAAGAGGACCAGGAATCCGTCCCCCGAGGTGTCGAATTCGCGGCCCCGGTGGTGGGCGATCTGCTCGCGCATCGCCGCATTGTGGGCGACAAGCAGGTCATGCCAGGCCTTGTCGCCGATGCGCTCGAGAGTCGCGGTGGAGCCGACGATGTCGGTGAAAAGCAGGGTGACGACGATCGCGTCATCGTCGTCGGGTGCCCGAGCAAACACTCGTGAGCTGGTCCACTCGTAGGTTACGAACCGCTGATCGCCGACGACCCACCCGTCGTGCCCTGGCGGTATCTCATAGGCATCACCAGGCCCGACCTCCATTGCCGTGCCGTCCTCCAGCTGCACGTGCAGCGTGCCCTCAATACACACCCCGACGTGGCGGTTCTGGCACGATGCCGTTCCTACGATCGGCTGTACATCGATAGACCAGCGCCAACCCGGCTCGAACTCCCACCGCCCGATCTCGCTTTCGCCAAGGGCAACGCTGTCGATGTGCCCGTGCGGAAACCGGCGCACTGTCTCCGGCTGGTTCAGGTTCTTGCGCTGTAACCCCGGCACGGACAAAGGCTAACCGAGCCCGGGCCACCGCGATCAGGTTAGGCTGAGTGATTCTTGCGGACGTTAAACAACGACGAGCTGGTGCCGGTGCCGCCAGCAGTGGTCACGGCGATGCGTCCGCTTGTGGCTCCACCGGGAACGGTGACGGTGATCTGCGTATAGGAGTTCACCGTGAAGACTGCCGGCGTGCCGTTGAAGGTGACGGTGGTGGCGCCGGTGAAGGCGCTGCCAGTGATCGTCACGGTGGTTCCCGCCTTGCCCGAGTTGGGGCTAAAGGAGGAGACCGTAGGGATCACGCCAAAGGTGGCGGGGCTGGATCCACTTCCAGCCGGGGTGGTAACGGTGATCGTGCCGGTCAGCGCCCCGGAGGGCACGGTGGCGGTGATGCTGGTATCCGAGACCACGGTGAACGCCGCCGCGGTGTTGTTGAAGGTGACGGCGGTCGCGCCGGTGAAGGCAGTGCCGCTGATGGTGATGGAGGATCCAACCGTTGCCGATGCGGGCGACACGCCGGTAATGGTTGGGGGGAACTGAGACGTGACGGCGAACGAAGCGGTGCTGACACCGGTACCGCCTGCGGTGGTCACGCTGATCGGTCCGGCGGTGGCTCCTGTAGGGACAGTGGCAGTGATCCGGGTGTAGGAGTCGGCGGTGAAGACGGCTGAAGTGCCGTTGAAAGCGACCGTGGTAGCGCCGGTGAAGGCATTGCCAGCGATCGTCACGGAAGTTCCCGCCTTGCCCGAGGTGGGCGTGAAGGAGGAGACGGTGGGGATTACGCCAAAGGCCGTTGGGCTCGGGGCGCTTCCGGCCGGAGTGGTAACGGTAATGCTGCCGGTGAGCGCCCCAGAGGGCACCGTGGCCGTGATGGTGGAGTCGGAGGCCGCGCTGAATGTCGCGGCGGTGTTATTGAAGCTGACGGCGGTGGCCCCGGTGAAGCCGCTGCCGCTAATGGTGACCGAGGATCCAACCGTTGCCGAGGCGGGTGAGACGCCGGTAATGCTGGGGGCCGGCTCAGACGTGACGGTGAACGAAGCGGTGCTGCTCGCTGTGCCGCCTGCGGTGGTAACGCTGATCGGCCCGCTGGCGGCGCCGACCGGGACGGTAGCGCTCAGCTGACTGTCGGAGCTCACGTTGAAGGTGGCCGCCGCGCCATTGAACGACACCGCGGTGGTGCCCGTGAAGCCGGTACCGCTAAGCGTCACCGAGGTACCGGGCCAACCGGAGGCGGGCGTGACCGAGGAGATGGTTGGGGCCGGCGGGGGAGCCGGGCTGGGTATCGGCAGTGGGGTGGCGGTGGCGCCGTTATTAGGAGCGGTGCCTAGCCCGAAATAGTTGTAGAGCCCGGCCTCCAGGCCGTAGTGGTTGATGGCGGTACCGTCGGTGGATCCGGGGGTTACGCCGGCGCCGGCCTCGAGGGCTACGACCTGCTGGGGAGGCGTCGTCTGGCCGTTGCCCTCGTCCCAGGTGATCACGACCGTAACGCCGGGTTGGGCCAGCAGCGATGGGACCACCGAGGCCAGCCAGTTGTCACCCATGTTGATGACGCTGCTGCCGCTGTTGGAGCCGAAATAGGCCGGGCAGGCCTGGCCGCTGCCCGGCAGTGTGTGCATGTCGTCGCACTGATTGGGGACGATGTAACTCAAACCAGGCAGGCTGGCCGGGTTGAAGCTGCTGGTGGTCATCGGCACATCGTTGGTGCTGCAGCTGGTGCTGGCCCGGTACTGGTAGTCCGGGTCATGGCTGGCGGTGTAGAGCGGGACGTTGGTGCCGGGAATGTTGGCGTAGGTCCCCTGCGCGCAGTTGCCTGGCATCGACTCCATGAATTCCTTCCACGTCAGAGTGCCGGCGGTGCCATCGATGGCCTGGAAGATGTTCGGCGAGGGCGGGGAGAGCGACGTCGTCAGGCCGCTCGTCATCGCCAGGTAGTCCGGCGTGCTGCCCGAGGCGACCGCCGTGTAGCTGGTAAAGAGCTTCCCGTTGGCGATCAGCTGGTTGAGATACGGGGCCTGGCTATTGCCGACGATGTTGCCGTATGGCTCGTTCTCCTCGACGATCACCACGAGCTTGCCGCTCTGGGATGTGGCGTTCGCTGAGGTGGCCGGCTGGGACACGGCGAGGCTCATGGACAATACGAGACCGCTCCCAACCAGGGCCATCGGCTTCGGGAAAAGCATCGTTACCCCCTGCGTGGGTCCGCGGAACACGCGGAATGGCCATCAGCGGCTGCGCTGTTAATTTACGGGCCTGGGACACCAGGCCGTCAATGGGCAATAATGCCCACCCCTTTACCGCTTTGTCCCAGGCCGCCTCTAACGGCCTCGAGTTCGAATCTCGCCCGCTCCGCCACTCTGTCTAAGGGCCGAGATCGTAGTAGCGGCTGCTCCGCGGCACGTATGAACCAAGGTGTGTGCTCTTTGCGTCGCCGTGTGGCGGCGGTATGGGAATGACGATATGGCCAGCGAGACCCGTGTCCGAATCCACCTGCGCGGCGGTCACGACACCAGCGTTGGCCTTGATGGCCGTGATACCTGCCCCACCCGCGAAGGCGTAGAAGCGATGGCCCGGGGACACCATGTCCCACGTCGCAGAAATCAGGTGTGCACCGCTGCCAGGCTTGGGTGCCTCAGCGCCCCGGACAACATAGAGAAAGTGCCGGAGGTATACGAGGATGATTTGGTAGATCTCGCCGCCGGTGGCCTTGTAGTCGACTGATCCCCAGCGCAGGGCCGGCATCCACTGGCTCAGGTGTGCCATCAATTGGATGGAGTCTGCCGGCCAATCGTACGCGTACTCAGGGACATTCGCCGTGCGCTTTCTGATCCACGCCCACTGGGCTTCCAGCGCATGGGCGCTGTGCTTCGGATCTGACCCGAGTGTGATAAAGACGCTGAGGAGCTGCCGATCGAATTGCAACAAGCGGAGAGCGTTGTCGCCCGTTTCGATCGCGCCGCTCTCGCCATTAACCACCATCCAATCGTTGGCCGTTAGAGCGATACCGGCCTGCAGCAACATCGCCTTCGCCTCGGGATCCGACTTGAACATCGTGAGGAGGACGTCGTTCATGGAATGGCTTTTAGCACTGAACCCCTTGCCCCAAGTAACGATCTCGCTGTCGTAGGTATTCAGGGAATCCAGGCCGCCCTCCTTGCGGACCTCGTCCCATACCAACTTCCTGGCTCGTGAGCCGGGCGCGCTTGCGTCCTGGAGCTCCTTCGGTGTCGCGGTTTCGGATGCCTGGACACTGTCGTGGTATGAGACGCCCTGCTTTCCAACGTTTTTGTCCGCAAGCAACGAGGGCAGCTTGGCGCGGTGCCCGCGAATCTGCTCGACCACCTGTTGTTGTTCGGCGGTCAAAGGAGTCAGTTCCAAGGCGGGCACGTTCACGCCGTAGGCCTTGGGCGTGATCCGTTGCTTTTTGTCTCGCTTGGCATAGGGCAGGACCTTGAGCCAGTCGAGCGCTGCCGGCCCGGCAGCCGCGGGTTCTGGCGCGGCGGGCTTGGGCGCCGCCACCGTAGGAGCCGCGGGTGGGAGCGTCGCGACCTCCGGGGCGGACGACGGCTTGATCTCGAGGTGATCTCCAGGGTCCTTGGGCCAGGGGATGAATTTGCTGACACGTTTGCCGACCTCCGCCTCGGCCGCTTCGGCGAACGCCTTGCGAGCCTTCGGGCCGCCCAGCGATAAGGGTCCAACATCGAAAACGTTGAGCACCTTGAAGTCGCCACAATGCCGCGACACCTTCGAGGGGCCGATCTCAACGATCCTGTCGCGCATCCCCTCTTCGATTTCCTTCGGGGACTTTCCTTCCTTCTGGAGTGCGACGTAGGTGTCGATCACCTTCCGCCCTGCAGGCCCGTAGAGCGCCCGTTGTGCTGCAACGCCCGCGCCGACCAGGTTCTGATACATGGCTCTGGCCTGGTCGGCGGCAGTGCGAGCGGTACTCGTGATCGTCGCCTTGCTGAGTCCGGCCGCCCGAAGAATATCGGCAAGGATCGCAAGTGAAGACGCAGCAACGGCGTCCTGCTTAGCGTTCGGCCCGAAGGTAATCGAGACTTCACCGGTCTTGCCACCCGTGGGCGCGATCGCGGGACCGGCTGGCCGCTCGGCCGCCGGGAGTTTGGGCGAGGGTCGGGCCGGAGTTGAGGGGATGGTGGCGGCTGGTGCTGATGCCGGATGTGGAACCGCCGCGGCTTCCGCTCCGGCCGGGCTCGGCGCACCCGCCTGGTGATCCCAGTGCCATTCCTCGGTCGGCAGCTGCGCGAAGTGGCTGTCGTGGGCGTTCTTGCGGAGCCAGAGATACAGCCACGAGTCCCGCCACAGTTCCTTCTGTGCCGACTTGGCCGTGAGCCCCTGGCCGTCCTGATGGGTGGTGAAGTCCATTGCCAGGCCTTGCGTATGGTTGCTGAATCCAGGGCTGGCTTTGAAATTGAACATCTCGGCGGCCAGGATGGCCACGGCCGCATCGCCGAATGGGCCGCCGACCTGCGCCCTGCGCCGTTTCGCCGTGCTGTCGTAATGGGTCTTGAAGGCGTCCTGCCAGGCGTCGAAATCCGTTGCCGGGCTTCGATAGGCGTTGCTGATGCCGATCGACGTACACGCGAGCGCTCGGGCATCGCCATTTTTCTTCGCCACATCATGGGCGGCACGGGCCTTGTGGAGGAGGCTATTGGCATCGGCTTCGGCCGTCTTGTGGATTGGCAGGCCTTCGACTGAGCCCAACTGTTTGTCCGGAACTCCCAATGAGAAACGGGTTGGCTCATCGTTGAGCTTCCGCTCTTCGTCCGCGGCAAGCGACAGTTGCTGCTGCTTGTCGTAGACCGCTCGCCGGAACGTGGTCTGTTGCTCGTTACCGAAGGCCGGCAACTGGTCGGAGCGAATGGCGCCTGCCGGGATGGGCAGCGGGCCGGTGGAGGTGAATTGCTTCCGTTTCTTTTTATGGCTGGCTCCCGGGTGAGATGCCGGGCTTGGCTTCTTTGAGACTGGCGGTTTGGGGGTGCTGGGTTTCTCGGCATGCACGATGGGGGCCTGCGCTGCGCCCGGCGCGGCGGACAGGCTACTCAGCGCTTGTTCGAGATGTCCCCCCGCGAGCATTTTGAAGTGGTCGCCGGTCTGGTCAATATTGAACTGGTAGTTGGCCTCGAGCATCTGGCGAATGTCGGAGTAATGGGACCCGGCAGCCTGGCGTAAAGCCGATTCATGTTTTGCGATCCAACCGCGTGGGCCGTGAACGGAAGCGTCAAGCTCGCGGAAGCGGTCCCGGTATCCTTTGTTGCTCCCCGCGAACCCCACGAAACGGAAGCCTCTTTCGCGCAGATATCGCGCCTGAGCTTGAAAAGCCGTCGCGACCGTCGCCGGAACTGCGTTCTGACTGGGCGCGAGGCTCTGAAGTTCGAGGAGATCTTCGTTGAGTTTGCCTTGGAGGAGTGTTCGATACTCATCGAGGTCACCGTGGATACTCTCGAACGCGAACATACCGGCGACCTTTTTCCCGCGCGCGGCTGCCTTTGCTTCGAAGCCACCGCCGCTATGGGCCGACAGCACGACACCGCCTGCGGTGGACCCTGCGGGCAGCTGACCGGCCTTCACCAGCCGGCTGACCGTCTCATTGGCCATCGCGTCGGTGTCGAATCCGCCGAAGTCGACGGTGAACTTTCCGTCAGAGGTCGGCACAGTCTTTCCTGCGGGAAGGAGTGCGATCATGCGGGATCCAGGTGTGGCGCTGAAGGCGTCGAGCTGAGCCGCCATGTCATATTCGGGCGGAACGATTCCCTTGTGCAGCATTTGCTCGTAGTGGTGCCCTTCAAGAACAGATATCCCATGAAGATGCAACAAGATGGACACCGGGCCGGCTGGCGATGCGGACACGGCCGGGGGGACCAGCACCACAACGTCGAGACTCCGGCGGCCTCCTGTCGCCACTTTGTCGACAAGAATTGGTTCCATCTCATGCGGTTTGGAAGCCATCTCAGGTCTGGCTACCGCCGGGGCAGCTGAAGGCGCTCGTGGTGGAGCTGCGGTCTGGCGCTGGAGGGCAAATAGGCTGGCGACAGCAGCATTGCCTGCCATCCGCTGCAAGTCGAGGATGGCGCCTTCGAGCGGCGTGGACCCGTTGGTGCGGTGTGAACCTGGCTGTGGCCTGTCTCGCGAATGGCTCGCCGCGGCAGTCTTTGCGCTCGAGCGGCGCGCCGGAACGGAACTCACGCGACTCTACCTCCCCGCTCGCCGGGGCTCATCGCTCTAACCTTCGCGGCTGACGGGTCGAGCGCCAAGCCCCTCGAGGGCAGCCGTTCGGGATGGAACCGATGCCTTTACGGGCAGCGTGTCCTGCAGCTCGGCGAGCTCGGATCGGCCGCAATCCGGATCCCCGCTAAAGTGGATGCGATGTCGGCTGACGACCTCGTCGTAAATCGCGTCCACTCCGCCAGCACCACCACCCCCGGGCGCGCCATCAACAAGGTGCGAAATCATGAGCTCGTTATCGATGAGCCGACCCATCTCGGCGGCCCCGGCGAGCAAATCACACCGGCCGAGGCGTTTCTCGCGGGTGTCTCTGCCTGCGGTGTGCTGCTGGTACAGGGCCGGGCGCGGGACTCGGGCGTTCGCCTCGAACAGGTCGAGGTCAACATCGAAGCGGTCCGGCATCGCAGCGACACCTCCGTCTTTCAGCGGATCGACATGCTTTTTCGGCTTGCCGGCCCCAGCGAGACGGAGGCGAACGATCTCGTCGAACATTACAAGACGCATTGACCGCTCTATAAAGCGGTCGCGGTCGCGACCAGCGTCCGGGTGATCATCGAAGTCGCCCCTTAGCGTTCGCCCGCAAGTGGTTGAGCCCCGCCACCTGCATTCGATGGTGATCGATTACACCGACCGTGAGCTTGGAATACTTATGAGCCGCCGAGCGGAGAAGCGGCCGTTGCCCAAGCGCCCGCGGGCCGCTCAGGGCAGTCGAGTCGTGTATCGGGCGTCCTCGCGGCGGTTCGACGCCGCACGCCTTGCCACGTCGGCAAGGGAGACCGTCCGGTTCAAGCTTCCACTGCTTGGCGCGGTGGGGCCCTGGGTCACGGAGCGTGTGCTTCGCCTCAGTGGCGCCCGGCAACGACCCGCGTTCCGCGTGCTTGCGGTCGCCTTCTGGGCGATTACCACCATCAGGCTCATCAGCGTCCATTCGGGCGGACAACTTCACGTCAGCTTCGTCTCTGCCTGGGCCATCCCGGCGGCCGGGTTCGTGCTCGGCGTCCTCTGTTGGGGGCTGCCGTGGCTGCGAGTGCCGGTGGATCACCTGCTGGCGGCCATGGTCGTGGGGATCGCGCTGCCGTTGCTCTACCTGAGCTTTGCCGGCAACATGCAGGGCGACGATCTGCTGCTGGTCTATCTTGCGGCCGCCGTTTTCACCGCCGCTCTCTTGCCGCTGCGAATCGCCATGGCGGTTTCGCTGCTCGGTGCCATCGCCGCGGCCGTCCCGCTGCTTTTGGGTTGGTCGGCCGTCTACGACCGCGCGCTGCTCGTGCTGGTCTCCGTCGTTGGGCTGCTTACCTATACGCAGGCGCGAATGCTGGGCAACATCGGCCGCAAGCAACGCGAGGCTGAGGATCGAAGCCGGCAAATCGAAGAGAGTTTCATGGCGACCCTGGGCGCACTTGCGTCATCGGGCTTCGGCAACGACCGACCGATCGAAGCTCATGCCCGCGGCACGGCCTCGCTTGCCGTCGCCGTTGCGCAGCAGCTGGGCCTCAAGGGCACGCCTCTGCGGGAACTCGAGCTGGCCGCGCTCTTGCACGATGTAGGCAAAGCCGGCCTTCCAAGCGAGCTGCTGAACAAGCCCGGACCATTGACCACCGAGGAGCTCGCCCGGGTGCACGAGCACCCGGTGATCGCCGAGCGGATTCTCTCCAGGGTGCCATCCTTGCGGTCGATCAGCCCTATCATCCGGGCGCAGTACGAACGCTGGAACGGCAGCGGCTACCCGGATGGTCTGGCCGGCGAACGGATTCCTCTCGGTGGGCGCATCATCCACGCCTGTGCCGCCTTCCATGCCATGGCCTCGGGCCGAGCGTACCGTCCCGCGATTCGACTCGACCAGATCATCGACGAACTGCGCAGGCAGGCCGGCTCGCAGTTCGACCCGCGGGTCGTCGAGGCCGTGATCGCCGTGGTCGAGCAAGGCGAAATCGATCTGGCCAGCATCCGGCGGGAATCGGAGACACCGCCGCCGGCCTCGAATCTTTCGCGGCCGTGGCACAAACAGCTGGAGACCATCGATCAGCTGGGGGTACGCCTGGGCCGTGAGACCGGGGTGCAGCAGATTTGCCGGCTCACCGCCGAGGTGGCCGCCAGCCTCTTGCCTCATGATCAGGCGCGCGTCTACCTGGTGGCGGACGACAAGCGGCGCCTGGTGCCGAGTTACGTGAGTCCGCCCGACCGGCAGGAGTCTTCACGTACGGCGCTCGAGCATCGCATTCTCTTGCCGGGCGAAGGCATCGCCGGCCAGGTGTTCCAGAGCCGGCGCGGCATCCTGGTCGGTGATGCCGATCCTGGGCTGGCCGGTTTCGAGGCCCCGGCGATGAGCGTCTCGGCGGTGGCGGTGCCTGTCCTCCTGCACGATGACATCGTCGGTGTGATCGAGGTGGTCAAGCTCGGCTCGAACCAGTATTCGCGTAGCCACCTTCGCGTGCTCAAGATTCTGGCCAACCAGATGGCTCTGTCGGTGGCCAACGCCCGGTTGATCGACCGCATGGTCGCTTAGGGGGTTTAGCAGGCCTCGATATCGAGGTATAGGTGCTGCATGGCACCCCGTCGATCCCTCGAGAAACTGTCCCGGCGAGCCGGCGTCGAGCTCGGGCTCAAAGGGGCCCGCCAGGTCGCCGGGAAGAGCGGCGACACTCGACGGCCGTATCCACCCGGGCAACAGGGCCGCAGCGGACAGCAGGGTCGTCGCCGCAAGCGCGATTCCGACTACCTCACCCAACTACGGGAGAAGCAAAAGATCCAGTGGTTCTATGGCATCGCGGCGGGCCAGCTCCAGCGCTATTTCGATGCCAGCCGCCGCCGCCCCGAAGCAACCGGTGAGGAGCTGTTGCGCCAGCTCGAGATGCGCCTCGACAACGCCGTCTACCGCCTCGGTTTCAGCGGCACCCGAGCGCAAGCTCGTCAATTTGTGACCCACGGCCACATCCAGGCCAACGGCCGGCGCACCAACCGTCCCTCGTACGAGGTCCGGCCCGGTGACGTCATCTCGATCAAACCAGGCAGCTCAATCGAGCCGTTGGTGCGCGACGCGATCAGCCTGGGTTTTCGCGTGCCCGATTGGCTCGAATCCGATCAGCAGGCGCTCACCGGTCGCGTGTCGCATCGGCCACAGCGCTCCGAGATCGACGTCCCGGCCGACGAGAATCGCGCCGTCGAGTATTTCGCGAAGTTCTAGAGCGTCGCGTGCTTCTCAGCTCGAGCGCTCGAGCGGTCTCGCATAGCCGACGCGCACCAGTAGGGTCGAGGCCGCGATGGTGAGGACGACCGCGGCCAGGATGGCGGCATAGAGGTTGCCCGGAATGACGTTGCGCGTTACGCCGATGGTGGCCAGCACGAAGCTGAACTCGCCAATCTGACCGAGACCAATCGCGACCTGTCGCGGCCGGCCCGGGAGGTGGGCGAAGCGGGCGAGCAGGTAAATCGGGACCACCTTGACCACGACCACCAGCGCGAGCAGGACCGGTACCCACCCGAGCCCGCTGAGCAGGGCCCCGGGATCGATCAGCGCCCCGATGGCGACGAAGAACAGCACCGCGAAGACATCACGAAAGGGCAGCAGGCGCTCTCGCGCCTCACTCGCCTCACGGCTCTCACCGATGGCCAGGCCCGACACGAAGGCGGCCAGCGCGAGCGGGATGCCGAAGAAACGGGCGCCGAGCCCCGCGAGCGCCAGGGCGCTCGCTACAGAGACGATGAGGAAGAGGTCGTGTTCCTGGCGGAGCTGCCGGAGGAGCCGGGGCAGCAGCCCGGTGGCGATCACCACCAGGATCACGTAGACCAAGGCCAGCTCGACCGCCGCGATCCCCGAGGTCGCCTGGAGGCGCAGGCCGATCAAGGCGACGATCGCCAGCGAGACGCCCATGACATCCTGGAGCACACTCCAGCCCAGCAGCACGTGGTCCGTTGCGGCGTCGGTCGTCCGTCGCCGGCTGCGGGTGATATTGACCACCACCACGCTGGACGAGAGTGCCAGGCACAGGCCAAGAAGAACCGCCCCCGCCAGCGGGAGCCTGAGAAGAAGACCGACACCGGTCGAGACCAGGGCGGTCAGGATCGTCTGCACCGGCGCCGCCCAGAACAGGCGGCCGCGCTCGCGCTGCAGTTCGGCGAGATCGAGCTCGATGCCGACCTCGAAGAGGAGCAGCACCACCCCGACGTCGGCGAAGATCTGCAATTGATGCCGGTCAGCGACATAGCCGGGGGTAAACGGCGAGAAGACGAGCCCGACCACCAGGTAGCCCAGGACGGCCGGTAGGCCGGCGCGCCGCGCCAGCCAGCCGGCGATGGCGGCGACAAGGAGGACAAAACCGATTTCGAAGATGGCGGGCGCGGTCGACTCCACTCAATGGCTCCTGCCGCCGTGGTGAACGAGACGCGCGGTGGTCAGCGTCCCGGCCGAGACGGAAGCCGGCTCGGCCCAACCTGTGCGTCGAGCCAACTGGTCAGCGGCTTGCTAGCCTTGATCGCCTCCCGGATGCGTTGCTTCGACTCGACGGTTTGCAGCCAGGCGCCAGGCTTCCAGCTCCGGCTTGCCATCAGTCCCTTGCATCGCAAGAGCTCGTCGCGGGGGTGATCGGCCGGGTATCCGGCCGGCACGCGCTTGAAGCTCGGCTCCGTCACCTGGTAGCCGTCCTTGCGAAGCGTGGCAACGATCCTGGCCAGCTTCTCGCCATCCTTGCCGGCGACGGCATCGCGAAAGCGCGTGAGCTGATCGGGTGCCAGCTCATGCGCCCCGATTGCGGCGTACAACCCATCGTCCGAGATCTGCAAGTAAAAGCCGCTGGCGGCAGCCCCGGACATGTAGGCGCCGAGATGCTCCTTGTACGGTCGCTTATCGGGAGAGAAGCGAAGGTCGCGGTTGAGGCGGAAGATCTTGACCTCGTTCCCCGGCCCCAGGTCCTGCTCGAGCTCGGAAAAGAGCGCTTCCATCGGCTGCCGCACCTGTTCGTCGTAGACCGATCGGTGAGCCTCGAAGTAGGCCTTGCTGTTGTCACGCTTCAGGCCGTGAAAGAACTGTAACGCCGGTTTGGGCCATCCCTCGAAACGAACTCGAAGCGCGGTGCTGGCTCGACCCTTCATCGTTCCCTCCTCGCTCATATTCGCGCCGCAGGATTTAGCTGGATCGTAACGTTTCACTGGCATGACCACTCTTCGTATTGCCCTGAGCGTCTTCGCGATCCTCAACGTCGTTTTTTGGGCGCTGCTCGCGTGGACCTGGGCGGTTAAGCCTGCGTGGGCGGCGCGTCTCCCGCTTGGGCTTGGCACCGACAAGCGCTACCAGAGCACCGTCCCAGTATGGGCGCGGCTTGCGGCCGCGATTGCAGCGTTCTGGGCGGTGGCGTCCGTCCTCTACCTGACGGTCTACACCGGCGATCGGTTGGCTTTCGTCGCGCTCTTCACGATGGCCGCCATCTTCCTCATCCTTGCCATCGGCGCAGCTGCTCGCGTGTATAGCGTGCTGCAACTGCCCAAGGATTCGATGATGGAGATGCCTCGGCGCCAGCAAGCGCGCTAGGGCCAGAGCGTCGCGTCGCCAGCACCGATCCCACGAGAATCAGGCCGAAGCCAAGGACGGCTCCGACGGTCAGCGGCTCGCCTAATAGCGTGACGCCCAGCAGCAGCGCGACCGCCGGGTTGAAATAGGTGATCACGGTCGCCCTCACTGGCCCAACCTCGCCGATGAGGGCGAAATAGAGTAGGAAGGCGAGCGCCGTGCAGACGACCCCGAGAATTGCAACGGCCAACAGGACGCGTGCGGACGGCAACGTTCGCGGCAGTTGCGGCAAGGCCAGGGGAGCATAGGCAATGGCGGTCAGCGCGAGCGATGCCGCCACCACCCCAACGGCCGGCAGTCGCGGCAACTGCCGAGCGATGATGATCGGTCCCGCCGCGTAGCCGACCGCGACCAGCCCGACCTCGCCGACGGCGCCGAGATCCTTGAACGACACATTGAGGCCGACGAGAACCGCGACCCCGATCAGGCCGACCACCAGCCCGGCCACGCGTCCCGGATCCATCCGCTCGTCGCCGCGCGTCAGTCGTTGCAGCACGGCGCCGATCAATGGCACGGCGGCGATCAACAGACCGGTGAGCGAGCTGGAGAGCCGACGCTCCGCGTCGGACAGCAGGAACCATGGCAGCGAGACCTCGACCACGGTGTAGGCGATCACCCATCGCCAGTAGGGGAGGAGCGGGCTGAGCCAACCACGCGCGGCGGCAATCGGCAGCAAGAGGGCCGCCCCCAACGCCGTCCGCAGCATGACAAGGCCCGCAGGCGTCAGCTCGCCGACGGCGATCTTGATCAACAGGTAGGGGATGCCCCAGATGACGGCCATCGCCGCAAACAAGGCCCAGCCGCGACGGTTCACGCGGTCGGCGCGATGTCCAGCTCGACGTCTTCGGGGAGGATGTCTTCGCCTGTGTAGGCCGAGGCTTGAAGGCGGAACAGCCGCGCGTAGCGACCGTTCAGTCGCATCAACTGCTCGTGCGTTCCTTGCTCGACCAGGCGGCCGTGCTCGAGGAAGAGGATCCGATCGGCGCGCCGGACCGTCGAGAAGCGGTGCGAGATATAGACGGCCGTGCGGCCCCGGGTCAGCGAGTGGATTCGCTCGAACAGCTCGTACTCGGCCTGGGCGTCGAGCGCCGAGGTTGGCTCATCCAGCAGCAGGATCCGCGCATCGCGCATGAAGGCGCGTGCCAGTGCAACCTTCTGCCACTCGCCGCCGGAGAGGTTGACGCCGGCATCGAACCACTTGCCGAGCGCGGTGTCGTAGCCCTGGGGAAGACCGGCGATCAGCTGATCGGAGCCGGCCTGCCGGCTTGCGCTGCGAATCGCCTCGCGGTCGCTCAGCGCGCCCAGGCTTCCCAGGCCGATGTTCTCCGCGGCGGTCGCCTGGTAGGTGACGTAGTCCTGGAACATCCCGCCGATCTGGGCCCGCAGCTCGGGTGGATCGTAGTCACGGATATCGACGCCGTCGATCAAGATGCGGCCCTCGCTCGGATCGTAGAGCCGGCAGATCAACTTGAACAGCGTGGTCTTGCCGGCGCCGTTGCGGCCGACGATGGCGATCGTTTCGCCGGGCGAGACCGTGAAGCTCAAATCATTGAGCGCGTTCTCGGCGGCCCCCGGGTAGGCAAAGCTCACGTGGTCGAAGGTGATCTCACCCCTGACCGGGTTGGGAACCGGCACCGGGTTGGCCCGTGTCGGAAGCGCACTCGTGGTCTCCATCAACTCGAAGAGGTTGCTGAGATAAAGGTTGTGCTCGTACATGCCGGAGAAGCCGCCGAGGATGCCCTGGATCGAGCTCTGCACCGATTGGGCTGCGGTCGTATAGAGGGTCAGGTCGCCCAGGGTCAGCTTGCCGGCGATCGCCTGCAGCGCGACATATAGATAGGTCACCGAGGTCGCGATCGTGCTCAGGTTGCCCCAGAGAAAGCCGGTCAGGTAACGCCGGACCACCTGGCGGCGCTGACTACCGTAGTAGGCCTCGCCGATCAGGCGGTAGCGGTCGATGAAGTAATGGCCCAGGCCGAACAGCTTGACCTCCTTGGCATAGCTGTCCGTGGTCAACAAGGTCACGAGGTAATTCATGCGGCGAAGCAAGCGTGAGCCCCATCGCGCGATGTTGTAGCCGCGCCACCCGTAGCGCGTGTCGGCGATGAAGGCCGGGACCGGGGAGAGGAGCGCCAGCAGAGCGAGCAGTGGGCTCACGATCACCAGCAGCGCGATCATGGTCGCGAAGGTCAGCGCCGTCTGGACCAGCCCGAAGGCGGTCGAGATCATCAGGACCGGGCGGTTGATGGAGTCCGTCTGGGCCCGCCGCAACAGGTCGTACGATGCCGGGTCTTCGTAGAAGGCGAGGTCGAGCGAGGCGGCCTTCTCCATCACCATCAACTGGATGCGCATCGATACCGCGTTCTGGAGGAGCTGCTGGGTGATGTTGCGCGCGGTGCTGAGGAAGGCGATCAGCGCGAAGATCGCCAGTTGCAGGATGGCAAGGAAGATGATGCCGTTGACGGTCGTAAAGGCCGGCGTCTTCCACGGTCCGAAGGTGAACCGGATCGTATCGGCGATTTTGGTTGGGTCGGCGTGGACCTGGATGCCCAGCACGACCGCATTGACGAGCAGCTTCGAGGTGTAGGCGGACACCGCCGGGATGACGCCGGCAACCACGGTCACGGCGAACAGTCCGATCGTGACCGCGGGGCTGGCGTCCCAGACCAACCGGAGCACCCTCGGCAGGGCGGCCGCGGTGCCGCGGATCGACTGCTTGAGGTTGCGCCATCGACTGCGCAGGTCCTTCGGTCCCTGCGGCTCTTGCGGCTCCTCGATCACCGGATCGCCGGTGAGGCCGCTGTTCGCCGGGCCGGTGTCGGGAGGCTTGGAGCGCCCGCGGCCCCACATCCAGCCCATCGAGGGGCCGCTATGCCCCGGCGGCATCATTCCCACGGCGCTACCCTACCGCACGACGGCGCGGCGATCGGTTTCCGAAGCGAGCGAGCTCAGGCCTCGTCCAGCACGGCGATGGCTTCGATTTCGATCAGAAAGCCGGGCTCGGCCAGCGCCTGAACGCCGACCAGCGTCGACGCCGGCAAGGTCGTCGGGCCGAAGACCGCCGACCGCGCTTCGCCCAGCAACGCGCGCATCTCGGGCCGGTACCCGACGATATAGATGGTGATCTTGGCGACGTCCGCAGGGGTCGCGCCGGCGCCCTCGAGCGCGGTTCGCAAGTTCGCAAAGACCTGCCGAACCTGGCCCGAAAAATCGCCGGGCGCGACCAGTTTTCCCTCAGCGTCGATCGAGACCTGGCCGGCGAGGAAGACTATTTGACGTCCGCGTGCCACCACCACCTGCGTGTAGGCCGCGGGTTTGAACAAACCCGCCGGCGTTAGCCGCTCCAATCCCATGAAACAATCTTAGGTCTTCCTTATTGGTCGCTCAGAAACAGTTCATCTCAACCCGCTTCAATCGGAGGACTGCCATGCCAGGGAGGGTTTCATGATCAATCGACCGCTCGTCGCCCGCGAAGAAGCCGCAAGCCCGACAGAAGCCGCGCGGGAGCTCGCTGCCCGGGTGCCCGCGCCCATCGAACAGATCCTGT
>DASWBA010000026.1:0-14257 GCA_036390825.1 Candidatus Dormiibacterota bacterium | reverse complement strand
CGTTGCGATCGTCTTCGCAATCGGCGAATGCGTACACATTCTCGTTCTCGGGCCACTGGTCGCGGACATGGCTCCAGCCCATCTGCTCGGGCGCTACCTGTCTCTCTACAGTCTGACCTTCACCATCTCCCTGGCGCTCGGTCCGGCGATTGGTGGCCTTCTCCTGCAGACCTCGCCAGACGCCGTCTGGTGGGGTGGCGCGCTCGCCGCGGTGCTGGCCGGAGCCGTCCTGCTTCGACTCGGCGGCCGCATTCCCGACCCGCTCCGCGAAGCACAGTCAGGTCTTGCGTCGGCGCCAGAGGGCGCGTGAGGTCCTGCCAAGAGAAAGTCATCGGAGGTTGCGCCGGATGAGCAGGCCGCTTGCCCTTGCGTTCGTCGGTCGGCGGACCGCAGTATTGATCGGAGCAACTGCTCGTTGTGCTATGTCGCCCTCGACTTGGTCTTGCTGGGTGTGCTCGACGCGCTGCTCCTGGCCGAAGAACGCAACCCGAGGCCGACGCTTCCTCGCGAGGCTCAGGCCGCCTGATCCCGGAGCTCGCTTGCCGTGCCGTAAGGAATCAGTCTCTTACTCCATTGCTGTCATTTGGCGGTAGTGATGGGGCTCATGCCGACGAACACCACGTCAACCGGCTCCAGGTGCTTCATCGCCTTGAGGTCTGCCCCAGAGACGGCGAGATGCACCGATGCGAACTGCCGGTCGATGCGGCTCACGACAGTCACCGGAACGACGAGGTCATACTTCGTCAGAGCGGTTTTTCCGACCAGGATCCAGCCGGTTACCGGGTCGTACCGCTTGATCGTGCCCAGACTGACATCGTCCGAGGTAAGAACTGCATAGCCCTCACCGATGCCGTGGCGCAGCTTGCCGACGTTCACCTCGTCAACGATGATGGGCGTGCCGTCGTACCCGCTCGCCTGCCGCGTCGTGGCGATCTCCTGGCCGTCGACGCTCTGGACTTGCGTCGTCCGGGTCGGCGGCTCGCTGAACTCACGATGGATGGCTTCCTTCGTGGCACCTAAATAGACCTCCTTTGGATCGATGTTGGTGACCACCTTGAAGGGGATGTACAGGTCTTTGTCAGACAAGGGATTGACCTGGAGCTTGAACCAGCCAGTGTCTCGGTCGATATCGTCGACTGTGCCCACCTTTTCCCCCGTGACGTCGTACACCGTCTGTTCGAGGATCAGGTCGTCGGCCACGTTTTGCGTGATGCTCAGCTTCTCGGTTTCCATTTGACATCTCCTTGCTTTTCGGTTTGGCACGCCTCCCTCCGAACCGAGGCGGCTCGCGGGAAGCGAGCGCGCCTCATTCCGGAGAAGGGAAGCGTCTATCGGGTAGCCGTCGGAACGGGCTCCTGGAAAGACTTGATGGCGGTCTTGACCGCGTCCTTGCCCCGCTGGATCTGGTACGCGTAAAACAGGCGGGTCACCCCGAGGGCGATCGCATAGATCCCGATCAGCCAAACGATGGTCAGCAGGCCGCTGGCGGGCTGCAGCGCGATGATGAACCCGAACGCCACCGAGGCGAGGCCGCCCAGCCAGAGCGCCCATGCGCCCTTGACTTGCCCGGTGAACCCAACACCGGCCGCGATTTCGAGCACGCCGGTGAGGATCGCCCAGGCGGCAATCGTGTAAAGCAGCGCCAGGGCAGTGATCCCCGGTCGGAAGAAGGTAAAGGCGCCGATCGCGATACCGAAGACTCCGCTGACCGCCATCGGCACCCAGTGACCGATGTGCTGGCCGGCCATTTCGAGCGCATACACGAGCGTGAGGCCGCCGACAACCAGCACAAAAGCGCCGAACAAGGCCACGAGAACCGCCAGGGTGATCCCCGGCCAAACGAGTGCTGCGACCCCGAAGAGAACCGATGCGATGCCGCCGATTGCTAGCAGTCGAGACCCTCGAGTTAATGCCTGATCCATTTATTGGACCTCCTTGCGGCTGCTGAGTTGATTTGCTTTTTCAGCGCCGCAAGGCCAGCGTGACGGCGAACCGCTAAAGGATCGCGAGACGAGCTTCAGATCAGCGTGCGGGCGGCCCGCCGACAACCTGGGGAGAATGGGCCAACTGTGTCCTCGAGCTGACATCCAGCTTTCGAAAGACCTTGCCCAGGTGGTATTCGACGGTGCGTTCGCTGATGAAGAGCTCGCTGGCGATCTGCTGGTTTCGAACGCCACGCGCGGCGAGGCGCGCCACCTGCAGTTCCTGCGGTGAGAGTTGATCCTGGGTTTCGATCGTCCGGCGTCGCACGTGCTCGCCGGTTGCCAGGAGTTCTCCCCGAGCACGCGCGGCAAAGCCATTGATGCCCATGGCGATGAACGTCTCGTAGGCAGTTCGCAGATGGTCGCGCGCTTCCCGCCTTCGGTTCTGGCGGCGGAGCCATTCGCCGTACAGGAGATGCGTCCGAGCCAGCTCCGGCCTGGTGGGCGACTGACCGAGTTGGTCGATGGCTTCCCGGTAGAACGCCTCGGCGCCGGAGTCATCCGCGAGTATCGCGCGACACCGCGCCAGGAGGCCGATCCCGAGCGGTGTGCCGCCCGCTTCGGCACGCTCGGTCAGTCGTCGGAGGCCGTCCTGCGCGGTGCTGAGATTGCCGACCCTCGCCGCCGCCTCGATCAGGGTTGGGGTTACCCAGGAGCCGGTCCAGGGCGGATCATCCTTATATGTTGGGAGCGCCGCATCCAACGCGGCCTGGTAGCGGCCCAAGGCGAGCTCGACGATGCTGAGCGCATAGCCCGAAAAATTGGCCCAGAAGGGCTCATCGTGTGCTCGCGCTGCGGCAACGTGCTTCGCGGCCAGCTCGCGAGCCTCTGCCTCGTCGCCCCGCCATGCTATGACAAGGACCGTCCCTCGGGCGGAGCCGAGGAATCCGAGATTACCCGTAGCCTCAGCGGTTTCGAGCGACTGTTTTGACAGGGCCTCGGCCTCTTCCTGCCGGCCCGCGTGCAGCTCCGCGATGGCCAGCAATTGCAGCGCGACTGGAAGGGCGGTCAGCGCGGCTCGCTCCCGGCAGACGCGGACCCAATCCGTGGCCAGCGCATGAGCCGAGGTGTCGTCGAAGAGGCTGAGCGCAGCCAGCGTCGGGAGACTGTGCAGAGCTTCCGGCGCCGGCCCCTCCCGCAGGGTCGCCGCGATCGCCTCCTTGAGGATGGGAGCACCGGCGCGATAGCCGGAGGTGATCACCGTCGCGTAACCACGGAGGATCAGCTCGCCGGCTGTTTCCGGCGATTCTGCGGGAGACGCCGGTGCGAGGGCCACTTGGGCGATGCCCTGCATCACCGGGGCCGCCACGCTTGGCTGGCTGTATGCCGCGGCCTCGAGGGCGCGAATCAGGATCCGCCGGGAACCTTGAGCATCTAGGGGCGCCATCGCTCTCGCCGCTCGCAGCAAGATCCCCGGCGCATCTCCCGGCTGGCCAGCTGCGAAGCGAATGCCGCCCTCAAGGGCTCGAGACAGCGCACGCTGATATGGATCGCTCAGGACAGGCCTGGCCTCGTTCAATGCGTTCTCCGCCTTGTCCGGACTACCGGCCGCGATCCATGCCCGGGCCGCAATGAGCAGCCGCGATGCCCTCAGCGCCGGATCCGGAGTGAGATCGGCCGCCCTGGAGGCGAACATCGCCCAAGCGGCGTGAGCTCCGCGCTGCTGCGCTCGCTCGGCCTGGTCTGCCAGCTCGGCGGCAACCTCCTCATCCGGCTCCACGGCGGCAAGGGCCCGATGGCCGGCATGACGCTCAGGCTCGAAGCGGCGATCAGTGGCATTGGCGAGCACGGCGTGCATCCGCCGTCGCTCTGCTGGGAGCATCGTGTAATAGATCGCCGATCGAATCAGCGGGTGCCGGAACGAGAGCGGCGGTCCCATCACAATGAGCTGCTGCGCCTCGGCTTCCGCAACGGCTTCCTTGTCCAAACCAAGCTCGCCGGCCGCGCGCCACAAGACGACGGCATCGCCCGAGGGCTCGGCCGAGGCCAGTCGCAAAAACGTCTGAGACGGCGGCGAAAGATCATTCACCCGGCGCAAGAAGTGCCGCTGAAGCCGCTCACCGATGGGGAGCGGCTCGCTCATCGCCGGCGGGCGCCCAAGCCAGCCACGGACAGGTTCAGTGGTCAGCTCGAGGATGGCGAGTGGGTTTCCCTCGCTCTCCTCCAGCAGCCGCTGAGCCTCCGCATCATCAAGCCCCTTCGCATGGACGACGGCCAGCAATTGCCGCGCAGGACCGGCGTCCAATGGTGGGAGGCGCATTTCAGAAATGCCACCAAAGTCGATCGGGCGCTCAAGTGGCTCCCGAATGGCGAAGAGCAGGGCGACGCCCTCGGCCTGCAGTCGCCGGGCCACGAAGCCGAGCACCTGGGCGGATTCGACGTCCAGCCATTGCGCGTCGTCGACGATACCCAGAAGCGGCTGTTCGTCGGCTGCGACGGCCAGGAGTGTGAGGGTGGCCAGTCCTACCTGAAATCGCTCGGGGGTCGGCCCCATCGCGAGCCCAAAGGCAACTCCGAGTGCGTTACGCTGTGGCGGCGGAAGTCGCTCGAGCCTAGGCAAGAAGGGAACCAGCAGCTGGTGGAGACCGGCGAAACCGACATTCGTCTCTGATTCGATCCCAATCGCCTTGACGACGCGGAAGTCACCCGCCGTGCTGATCGCATAGTCGAGGAGCGCGGTCTTCCCGAGCCCTGCTTCGCCCCGAATCACGAGCGTGGCGCTGAGGCCACGTCGCACGGCCTCCAACAGCGCGTCAACCGTTGCCAGCTCGCGGGTACGGCCGACAAGCTGCGGTCTCCCGGCGGATCCGCCTGGCGGCGCCTCCATGGAACCCCTCCTCACCGGAGCCTATCGCTGGACCCCACGATTTGCAACAGGGCGGGGGTCCTACCTTCGCGGGGCCGAACTATAGTTCGCCGTTAGCTGCCAGGGAGGCTACGGCCCAAAGACTGTGGATTCCGCAGATGCGATGACGGCCCTGTGAGCGGATCCTGTGCGCATGGAAGAGGGACACGTCGAAACCGCCGGGTCGGGCAGATTGCAGCTCCGGTGCCTGGGGCCGGGCACCGCATCCGTCGATGGCTGCCCGGTTTCGTTTCGGACCAAGAAGACGCTGACGCTGCTGGCCTACCTGGCCATGGATCGCGGTCCCCACCCGCGTGAGCGGATCGCCGATGTCTTCTGGCCCGGGGCCGACAGCTCGGCAGCGCGGGATAACCTGCGCACGGCGCTGGTCTACCTCCGTCAGACGCTTGGCCAGGCGGCCCCGGCCGTTCTGATCACGACCAAAGACACGGTGGGAGTTGCGCACGGGGCCGTCGAGAGCGACGTTGATGCCCTGCGGCGGGCCTGCCAGGTCGCCCGCCAGAGACGCGACGGGAGTATTCGCCATCAGATCCAGGCCGCCGTCGATCAGTATCAGGGTCCCTTTCTCGCTGAACTTTCCCTTCCAGACGCGCCCGAGTTCGAGACATGGCTCGAATCCCAGCGGGCCTACTGGCGAGGCGTCACGGCTGAGCTGTTGAGCCTGCTGGCAACCCTGCAAGAGGAAGCCGGTGACCACTCTGGGTCTGTCGCGAGCCTGGAGCAGTGGACGGCGATCGACCCCGACGATGAGCTCGCCTGGAGACGGCTGATCGAGCTCCAGCTTGACGAGGGCAACCTGGCCGGGGCGCACGCTGCCTGGGAACGCTACCGCCAGACGCTGGAGGCGGTGGAGGCAATGCCGGGAAAAATGATGGCCGAGCTGCACCACCGAATCATGGATGCCTCATGTATCGGGGACCGCAGCACATCAGGGCGGTCTTGTTTCGATGGTCGGCAAATGTCATTTGCGGGCGGGCCCCATGAGTGGGCGCAGGTAGATGCAGCGTATCGGCGAGTGCGACGCGGGCGGTGCGAAGTCCTCGTCATCAGCGGCCAGCCCGGAGCTGGGACGCCTCGGCTCGCATCCGAAGTCGCGGCATCGATGGGCGCGGAAGGGGCCGACGTCATTGTGGGCCGGTGCCTTCGGACTGCTGGTGCCCTTCCCTACATTCCGTGGATCACCGGCCTGCGGCGTCGGATCGAGACCGAGAATGCCCCTGAGGATTTGCTTGATGATCAGTGGCTGGCTGAGCTCGCTCGGCTTCTCCCCGAGCTCCTGGATCGCTATCCGGACCTCGTGGTCCAACAAGCCGACCGTCTGACGCGCGGCAAGATCTTCGAGGCGGTTAGCCGGCTGGGGATCGCCCTCGGGCACCGGCAGCCACTTGCCATCGTGATCGATGATGCGCAGTGGGCTGATCCAGATACGCGAGACCTCGTCCTGTACGCCGTGCGCCGCTGGGCGGAGACGGCGACGCCGGTTTTGCTGGTCCTCGTGGCCGAGGCGCCGCTGGCCGGCGATCTGGAGGTGTGGATTACTGCGCTCGAAGGCGAGACGAGGATCACGCAGCTGGGACTAACGCCGCTGGCCGCCGACGGCGTGGGAACGTTCGACGGCATCGCGGCAGTCTTCGACGGACGCCAGAGTGTTCGACTCGCATATACGGGAGTGAGCTGAGATGCAGGCGGGCGACCTATTACAGGTTCGAGCGGAGCCATCTGCAGGCGGCCACGGCCGCCTACCTGCGGAGCACCCGCAGAAGAGACTTCTGGTTCCGGTCAGGTTTCTTGTCAAGGCTGACAGCTTGGAGGAGGCGAGAGACAAGGTCCGGCAGGTGATCGAGCACGGCAAAGAAGCCCACGACCCGGAGATCGAGTGGGAATGGAGCGCGGGGTCATGACGTCGAGCTTGCTGAGACCGGGGGACGAGACGATGGCGAAGGCCCTCGTGCGTGAGTATTTCGAAAACGGGGTCGAGGTTTACGACGCCTGCCGAAAGTCACTGGGCACAGTGCTGGACGTCGACCGAACAGGGGACGGCTTCGTGGTCAAAGTGGCTCAAGCCGAGGTTTGCCTGTTCATCCCTATGCGGCTGGTCGCTAAGGTGAAGCGCGGCCGAGTCTACCTGTGCGAAATCACACGAAACCTGAGGAGGAAATCGGAGTGAGCCGCGAGCAGCGTGACGATGATGGCGACCTCTCCGCGGTCGCGCCTGGTATCAAAGCCTACGACGCCAATGGGTCTCTGCTGGGCAGCGTCGAGGCGATCGACCGGACAGCCGGCACCATGCGGATTGCAACCAACCCGTTTTTCGAGGAGCCAATCGTGGTTCCTCTTCGCCTGATCACGGCCGTCAATGCGCGTGAGCTGTTCCTTTCGTTCACGCGCCCTCCGCTTGGAACCACCGCGGCGGCCTGCGGATACCCGGCAGGCGGCGCAGAGCGCGCTCGATGATGGCGAGCACCCAACGAACGGCTCAGACGGTGGTTGTCATCCTGCTCACGGCAATGGCCGTTCTTGTTGCCGCCTACCTTGTCTATCGGCTGTCCACAGTCATCGAGTGGCTCATTCTTAGCATCTTCCTCGCGGTGGCGCTGGAACCGGCGGTAGGCGTCCTTCGCAAGCGCGGCGTCAGGCGTATACCGGCAATCCTGATCGTATTCCTGCTTGTTTTCGTCACCATCGCGCTCGTTGTTGCGCTGGCCCTTCCGCCATTGGTCGAGCAGTTCAAGAGCATCATCACCGCCTTACAGAAGCCAGGAGGACTGACGGAGCAAGTCCAGAGGCTCGCAACACCGCTTGGGCTCTCGGGACTAGTCCAAACGTTCCGCGGGCAAATCGATTCGCTTCCCGGGCAGCTGGCGAGTGCCGTCGGTACTTTAACCACTGTGACGGCGAACACGGTCGGTGCAGTAGCGGCGACGGGAACCGTGATCGTTCTGACCTTCTTCATGGTGAATGACGGAGAACGCTTGGTGACCGGATTCGTCGGTCTCCTTCCACAAAGGATCCAGCCACGAATGCGGCGAGTATTGGACCAATCAGCGCGGGCTGTCTCCGGTTACATCACGGGCAACCTTGCGATCAGTGCCATCGCTGGAGCCGGCGCCTTCGTCGGGATGACACTGCTCGGCGTTCCGTACGCCCTGGCCCTGGCCGTCCTGTTAGCGATTTGTGACCTGATCCCACTTGTCGGGGGCACCCTCGGGGCGATTCCACCGATTCTTGCCGCGTTCGGAATCTCGCCTGTCAAAGCATTGGTGCTGCTCGTGTACATCATCGTTTACCAGCAATTCGAGAATCATGTGCTCAACCCAGTGGTTTACGGGCGCAGTGTCCACCTTCCGGGTCTCGTCGTGTTTCTTGCGGTACTGGTCGGTGGCGTTCTCATGGGCATCCTCGGCGCGTTGATCGCCATTCCGGTGGCGGAGATCATTCGCCTTGTCCTCATCGAGCTGCGCGGCGGTCCCCCCGAACGAAGCTTCCAAGCCGCGGTACCACGCGCCACCGTGCACGTCGAGGCTGTCTAAATCCCCTCCTCGGAAACGACCATAACTCCTCTTCATGCTGCCGCCAGTCCCACGCCTCGTGTGTGGACCACACCCTCGATGCACTGTGGATCAAGGACTATGGATTTCGCGGATTCGATCAAGCCGCGCCGGGCCCATTGTTACCTCATGAAAGAGCCAGGAGGGGAAAGACGGCCGAAGCGGGTCGAACTCAGGCTGCTAGGGATTAGATCCGATGATGCACCGCCGCGCTGGATCCAGCTTCCCATTGCGCAGGCAGAGCGGCTGACCTCGCAGGTCGAAATGCCGAGGTATTGTGAAACGGTGCGTCACCGTGGCAGGCGGCGGCCTGCCACCACCTTCCATGCCATAGTCGACGTGCCAGGGCAGCCGGACAGTGCCTGGGTGGCCTGTGCGGAGTGCACCAGCCTGATGATGGATGAAGCGGATGCCAATGCCCGCGAGACCCTGAACCTGAGCTTCCGCTCCGGCAGGCCGGACGAGTCCTAGATCAGGTGTACGACGCCCGCGATTTCCATGCCTTGTCGTCCTATATCTGGGTAGGCTGGGCGGGCCTCCCTTCGGGCATCCATTAGCCTGAGGCCGCGAGCGCCGCTGCAGGCTAGAGGACGAGCTCTCTTAGTCAACTCTGACCGCGTTCTTTGGAGGCTTTTTCGTCCGCGCTCCGCCGGTGATGTCGATGCCGCGGCGGCTGGTTTGATGACTGGTGGCCGCCTCGACCAACCATCCGGCGACGTCCGCGCGCGAGATTCTCTCCGAAATTCGGCGCTTCGTCCCCTCGGGTAGCACCCCCACAAAACCGGTGGCGGGGGCGTCGGTGAGCGGGCCCGGGTAGCTGATGGTCCAATCGAGGTCGCTCTGCCGGAGCAGCTGCTCGCCGGCCTTCTTGTCTTCCATTTCCGAACGGCTCGCGAGTCCCGTGATCAGGCGAGACAGCGCACCCATCCGATCGCGCTCAACGAGAAACGACGACAGAACGATGACGCGCTTGACTCCCGTTTTGTGCGCAGCTTCGACTATCGCCCGAGTTGAGTCGACGATCACCGATCCACTGCCGCCAAGAGTGCTGATGACGGCGTCGGCACCTATCATCGCCCGCGCAACGTCGGCCGCGTCCGTCGCCTGGCCGGCGACCACGCGAAGGTTGGAGTTGCGTATCGCCAGCTTCTCCGGCGAGCGAACCAGCGCCGTTACGGTGTGGCCGGCGGCGAGTGCCCGCTCGACGACGAGCCGTCCGGTGCGTCCGGTAGCTCCGAGGACGACAAGATTCATCGATATGCTCCTGCGCTCAAATTTCGAACCATGCCTCTGTAGGTCGGAGGCCAGTGAGCACGTGCGGCGTGCCCACTGACCCCGATACCGTAAGCCAGGTCAGCTGCGGGCGGCGGCCAGGCTGTCGGCCTTATCTCGGGCGATTTCCGCGTCAACTACGGCGTACTCCGCCGAGTCGATGGCATAGATGGCCCAGTCGACCATGTCGGCCGCGTAATTCTCCGCATCCTCGGCGTCGAGCTCGGCACGGTCGCTCTTGAAGTTGGCCTTTTGCTGTTCCATCTTCTCCCGCGTCTTGGCCCGTTGCTCCTCGAAGTGCGCCGTCGTATCCGTCCACCAGGAGCGAGCCTCCCCCTTGGCCTTGGTGGCCGAGGACTGGATGTTCTGCGCTTGCGTCTTCATCTTGGAGTTGAGCTGCTCACGCTGCTGCTCGAGCTTGGCACGGTTCTTTGCCTTGGTTGCCGCGGCGGTGTCCTCGAGCTGCTTGATCCGGCTGGCGAGTTCCGTTAGCTTGTCAGACAGTGCCATGGGATACCTCCTACTGCGGTCGCTGGCTGGAATGGTTGTTACTCCAGCGCCGCGAGGTCAGCTTGCGATCCCTCCGCGAGACAACCGCGAGATGAATCGACTCTGACTTGCCGCGGCGTAGAAAAAGACACGCCCAGTGACAGCAACCGTGACAGCAACGCCGGTGGACGCCTATGGACATGGCAGCACAATCCAGCACGTGAGCCTCGCCGCTCAACTTGATTGTGGTCATGCCCCGCCCAGTCCCGGTGTATTGAATGCCGTCACCGACGTCGTGGCGTTAACTCGGAGTTAAGTAACAGTTACGAGATCCGGAGACAGATCCGCCGTGCGCGACACGCCCAGCAGCTTGAGGGTGCGAGCGTAATCGTCCGCGAACAGCTTCAGCAGGTGGTCCACCGCTGACTCGCCCCCGGCCATCAACGCATAGAGATACGGCCGGCCGATGAAGGCCGCGCGGGCCCCAAGGGCGACTGCCGCCGCCGCATCCGCGCCTGACCGAATGCCGCCATCCAGATACACTTCCGCCTTGCCGGCGATCCCCTCGACCACCCGCGGCAAGAGCACCAATGGCGTCGCCGCGCGGTCCAACTGGCGGCCGCCATGATTCGACACGGCGATCGCATCGACCCCCGCTGCAGCGGCTGCCTTTGCGTCATCGAGACGCTGGATCCCCTTCACCACCAGAGAACCGCGCCATTGAGCGCGCAGCCACTCGAGATCGGCGAAGGTGACCCCAGGGTCGAAGGCGTTCTTGAAAAGGCTAACCAGGTCTTTGCCTGCTCCGAGCGCCTCGAAGGCGAGTGGTTCCGTCGTCAGGGTGTCAAACAGCCATTGCGGCTTCGAAGCCATGGCTAAGAGAGTTCGCAGCGTCAATGTGGGCGGCAACGTCAACCCGTTATAGAAGTCGCGCAGGCGCCCGCCGGCCACGGGCACGTCGACGGTGACAACCAGTGTCGTGTACCTGTTCTCCTTCGCCCGATCGAGGAGTTCACGGCTGCGGCCATGATCCCGGGAGAGATAGAGCTGGAACCAAAGCTCCGTATCCTGGGCCTCCGAGCGCAGCCGGTCAATCGAGGTGGTGCCGAGCGTTGAGAGTGCGTAGGGTATGCCTGCGCGGGCGGCCGCACGGGCAACCGCCGGTTCGCCTTCAGTTCGCATCATCCGAGTGAAGCCGGTGGGCGCCAGCACCAGGGGAATTGCCGCACGGCGACCCAGAATTGTGGTGGACATGTCGACGGAGCCGACGTTGCGCAGCACGTGTGGATGGAAGACCACGCACTGGAACGCCTCCACCGATCGTTGGACGCTAAGCTCCTGCTCGGCGGCGCCCTCCACATAGTCGAAAACCGGCCGGGGTGTTCGACGTTTCGCCAGCTTCCGGAAATCCGCAACGGTGAGAACCCGCGCCCAACGCGCGCCTCTTTTCGGTGTGAATGCCGGCCCGGCAAACCGCGCGACTTCTGTCAGGCTAGGTAGCTGACGCTTGATCCGGCTCTGCCGAGTTTGAGGAACGCCAGGGTCAATCTCGTTACTGCCAAGTGCGGCCTGCTGTCGCTCCCGCATCTCCTAAAGTTACCCGAGGGGTCGCGGGTCTCGCCCTAAAGCGAACCGCCTGAGGGAAGGCGCTCCGCATTCGTCTACTCCTAGTTCTGCTCGAGATCACCTACTCTCGCCGCCCTTCGGCTTGGATCGGGGGGACGAACTCAATGCTGAAGGAGGGACTTGCGCTGCTCGTATTCTTGCCGGTCGATCTCGCCTCGGGCGAACCGTTCCTGCAAGATGCGCAGCGCGCTTCCCGCCGTGTCCGACGGCCGGAACTGCCGGATTGCCCAGATGGCGAGCGCGATCACGCCGCCCCAGAACGCCAGCATCAAGAGGAACCCGATGCCGAACATCCACCAGTTTCCCCCGTCAAACGGGCCGTTGTACCACCACATCATTTGCCGCATCACCTCTTTCGCACTCCAATGATCGCGCCTCAGTCGACCAGCTGGTAGGGTCTTATTACCTGCCCGGCCCGGGACCAAGAACGATCAAGGCAATGGTGGAGGAGATGTCCCCAGCACCGGCAGCTGCGTGAGCAGACTCCTAAGGAGAGGCGGACTCGAAGCAGCTCGTGCTCGGCAGTCTGATCGAGTGATCGCGGCGCACTTCGATTAGGGAGCCATAGGTCCCAATCGCGATGGGTCGGCAGGTGGCGTTTCAGTGCGGTCCGTCGTGCGCGCTGATGGGCGCCTCTTCCACTCCACATTGTCATTCGGCGCCTCGGATTGGAAAGAGGGTTGGAGCCTGCGGGCGGACTCCAACCGCCGGGCTTCTCCTTACCAGGTGATCTTTGGACCCGCTGCTGTGCCTGGGGTTGTGTGCCAGTTGAGAGACTCTTGTCCCCCTCTGGGACCATCGCGACGTGACCGCGGAGTGTGAGACTGGTCAGATCTGGCCGATATCGCGGCGTCGGAGTCCGAACAGGCCGGCCAAGGTCAAGCCGGCCGCGACGGCGGAGATCACGACCAGGGGCAAGAGGGTCAGGCTCTGAGCGGGCAGCTGGGGTACGCGCTCGAACGGCGAAAGGTTCTGAAGCCAACTGGGGAGATGCAGGACCGCACCGAGGAATCCGGCGACGGCGCATACCGCGAGGATCGCCCATGACGCACCGGCCCAACGGGGGACAAGCCCGACGAGTGCGAAGGTGAGTCCGACCATCAGCCACATGGGCGGCGCGTAAACGAGGGCGGCCCCGACCAGGCGAGGAGCACTATTCAGATTGCCGCCCGCGACGCCATAGGTGATGCCGGTGGCCAGGCCGGCGATGCCGAGCAATATGATGCTACCTGCGAACGCCACCGTAAGGTGACTCGCCCCCCACCGCCAGCGCGATACCGGAGTCGCCAACACCGACTCTGCCCGCATCGAAGTCTCCTCGCTACGCAACCGAAGGGCGGACTGAATGGCGAAACCCGTGGCGAGGAGCGCCATGAGGCGGAATGAGGCGGCGAAGTAGGAGTCCGTGAGGTTCGCACCTCCAGCACCGGCCAGTATTTCCGCAAGCGCTTTGTTCTGCCCGATGAAGGCGTCGACGGTCGGGCCAATCCAGCCATAGGCGATACCGGTGACCAGGACGCCGACACTCCACCCGAGTAGGACGCCCCGCTGCAGGCGGATGGCCAGCCCAAAGGGGTGCCCGAGGCTCCGCGAAGCTGTGGGCCTTCCTGGCCGGGCGGCCACGAGCCCTGCGCCGAGATCGCGCCGGGCGGCCAGAGCGCTGGCCGCGGCGACCAGGACTATGGTCGCCGTGAGCAAGAGCAGGAAGGGCCACCATCGCTCACCCGCGAATGGCCGCGCCTTCTGGGCCCATCCGATCGGAGAGAACCACGAGACGGTTCCGTCGCCGATGTCGCCCACGGCGCGCAGCACGAAGGCTGCGCCGAGCACCGCCCCCGCCGCGCCGTACACGACGCGGGTGTTCTCGGTGACCTGGGCCGCGAGCAGGGCAACGCCGCCGAAGACGAGCCCGATCAGGATGAACGACACCCCAAACACCAGCGACCCGGCCACGGGGAGGCCCTGGGCGAGCAGGGCGACGATTGTGAGCACGCCAACTGCAATGTTCATGGTGGCCAGCGTGAGCGACGCGGCAAGGGTGGGCGCGACGCTTCCGACCGGAAGAGAGCGCATGAGTTCGAGGCGGCCGGCTTCCTCCTCGCCCCGGGTGAGGCGGCCGACCATGAATAGGCTCATGAGGGCCACCATCACCATGCCCCCTGCGCCGAACTGAAACGCCACTTGCCCGCCGACCGTGTTCAGACCCTGCGCGGGGCCATTGAACGCGATGGCTGCGGCGTTGTGTTGGGTGGCGGCAGCCGTCTGATCAAGAGCAGCCTGGGTAGGGAACAAGCCCTTGACGCCTGTTGCGGTGAGCGCCGCCAGTGCAACGATAGCGACGATCCAGACCAGGATCCGGATGCGGTCGCGCCGCAGGATGAAGCGGGTCAGCTCGACGGTTCCAATCAGCGCGGTCATCCCTGCGGTCAGGGTCTCCCATCGCGATTGCCGTCGACGCGTTCGGGTTCCTTCGC
>DASWBA010000025.1:0-3691 GCA_036390825.1 Candidatus Dormiibacterota bacterium | reverse complement strand
TTGCTGTTGGGGCGGCGATGAGCCAGCCGGTCGTGCTCACGATCGCGGGATCCGATTCGGGCGCGGGCGCCGGTATCCAGGCGGATCTCAAAACCTTCGCGGCGTTGGGCGTCTACGGCGTCACCGTCATCACGGCGATCACGGCTCAGAACACGGTCGGCGTCCGCGCCGTACAGGAAATCGATCCGGATGTGATCGCGTCCCAGCTCGACGCGGTGGCCGAGGATTTTTCCATCGCGGCGCTGAAGACCGGAATGCTGTCGAGCGCGGCGATCATCGACGCCGTCGTCGCCGGCCTTCATCGTCACGCATTGCGCCCGCTCGTCGTGGACCCGGTCATGATCGCCAAGAGCGGCGACCGCCTGCTCCGTGAAGACGCGGTCGAGACGCTTCGACGCGCGCTCCTGCCACTGGCTGACGTCGTGACGCCCAACATTCCCGAAGCCGAGGTCCTGGCGGGGCTCACGATCCGGACTCATGCCGACCGGGTCGCCGCCGGACGCGCCATCATGGAGCTTGGAGCGCATGCGGTGGTGATCAAAGGCGGTCACTCGGACGACGACCCGATCGTCGACCTGCTGATCGACGGCGACGGCGTCCACGAGTTTCGGGCCGCGCGGATCGCGACCCTGAGCACCCACGGCACCGGCTGCACGTTTTCATCAGCCATTGCCGCCGGGCTGGGACGTGGGGACGACCTGGCCACGGCTGTGGGTGAAGCCCGGGCCTATTTGTCGAGCGCGCTGGCCCAGGCGCCCGGGCTTGGCCACGGGCACGGCCCCTTGAATCATTTTCCAGTGCGGCAGGCAGCGCATGCAGGTCACTGACGTCGACCTGCAGTACCTCGAGGGCGTGCACGCCCCGCTGGGGCCGGTGCTCGATGAGATGCTGAAGACCGGCCGGGCCGAGGGCGTGCCGATCGTCAGCCCCGCCTCCGGCCGGCTGCTGCGCGTCCTGGTGGCCGCCGTGGCCCCGAAACGCGTGGTGGAAATCGGCACCGCGATCGGCTTCTCGACGCTGTGGATGGCCAGCGCCCTGCCCACCGGCGGGCGGATCGACACCATCGATCCCGACCGGTCGCGCACCGACCGCGCGCGCCGGTACTGGCTACGCGCCGGCGTTACCGACCGCGTCCGCGTCATCAATGAGCCGGCACTGCGGGTGCTGCCTCGTCTGGCTCCGGGCATCGACTTCGCGTTCATCGACGCCATCAAGACCGAGTACGTCGCGTACCTGGATGCGCTGCTGCCGAAGATGGCGCCGGGCGGGATGATTACCGTCGACAACGTGCTCTGGAGTGGACGGATCGCCGCCGGGGTGCACGATGAAGACACGGACGCCCTGCGCGCCTTCAACCAGCACTTTCTAGGCCACGCGCTGCTCGAGGCGACGATCGTGCCCGTGGGTGACGGCCTCGGGATCGGCGTCGTCCGGCGGCAAGGCTGACCGGGCCGCCCAGTAGAGTTGCTCGGTTGTCACCCGACGTCGCATCCCTCACCCGGGAACGGGTCCTGGACGCCTACCGTACGGTGCTCCGGGCCCGCGCCCTTGACGACCGGCGCTTTGTCCTGAACCGCGCCGGCAAGCTCGCGTTCATCATTTCGCCTCGGGGTCACGAGGTCGCGCAGGTGGCCGCCATCACGGCGCTCGAACCGGGGCGCGATCGGTTCTGCCTTTACTATCGAAACTTTGCCGCGGCCCTGGCCTGTGGGTTCACGGCTGAGGAGTTGATGCTGGCGGCGTTCGCTCGGGCCGCTGACCCGTCGAGCGGCGGGCGGCAGACGCCCGGGAATTTTGGAAGTCGCCGGCGTGGCGTCGTGATTGGTTCGAGCACCGTCGGACCGCAGATCCCCAAGGCGGCGGGCATCGGCCTGGCGCTGCAATGGAAAGGGGAGGGGGCGCTCTGCTACGTCAGCTTTGGTGAGGGTGCGACCAGCCAGGGCGATTTTCACGAAGGCTTGAACTTCGCCGCCATCCATCGATGCCCGGTGATTTTTTTCTGCGAGAACAACCACTGGGCCATCTCCGTACCGCAACGGCTCCAGGTAGCCGGCCCCGGCGTCGCGGAACGCGCGGCGGCGTATGGCATTCCAGGGGTACGGGTCCGGGGGGACGATTTTTTCGCGGTGCATCAGGTGGTGCAGGAGGCGGCACGGCGGGCGCGGGCAGGGGAGGGGCCCAGCCTGATCGAGGCCGACGTGCTTCGGTTGCAGTCGCATTCCACCGACGATGACCAGCGGGCGTATCGCGATGCCGGCGAGCTGGCAGCGGAGTCCGAGCGCGATCCAATCCCGCGTATGCGCGACGCCTTGATCGAGCGTGGTTGGCTGACTGCGGACGATGACGCCGGATTACGCGACGACGTCAATCGTGAGGTGGAGCGCGCCACCGACGCAGCCGAGGCCGCCCCGGATCCCGACCCGGCATCGCTCGGCCGCCATGTGTACGCCGATGCCTGATCGCACCCTGGTGCAAGCGGTGCGTGACGCGCTCTACGAGGAAATGGAGCGGGACGAGCGGGTCTGCGTCCTTGGCCAGGACGTCGGCCTCAAAGGCGGCGTTTTCAAAGCGACCGAAGGCCTGCAACGGCGGTTCGGCACGCAGCGCGTGCTCGACATGCCGCTGGCGGAGTCGAGCATCGCGGCCGTCGCCCAGGGGCTGGCGCTCGAGGGTTATCTGCCGGTCGCCGAGATGCAATTCGCCGACTACAGCTATCCGGCGTTCAACCAGATCGTCAACGAGATCTCCAAGGTGCGCTACCGGTCGAACGGCGACTTTTCCTGCCCGTTGGTGATCCGGGCGCCGACCGGTGGCGGCGTTCGTGGCGCGCTCTACCACTCGCAATCACCGGAGGCGTTTTACTGCCATGTCCCCGGCCTCAAGGTGGTTCTGCCGTCGACGCCGGCCGACGCCAAAGGCCTGCTGAAGGCGGCGATCCGTGACCCCGACCCGGTGATCTTCCTCGAGCCCAAGAAGCTGTACCGCGCCGAGCGCCAGGAGGTGGCGGACGGCGAGGCGGCCATCCGTGCGTTGGGGTCGGCGACCGTCGTGCGGGAGGGTGTCGACCTGACGGCCGTGACCTATGGATACATGCGCGCCGTGACCGCCCAGGCCGCCGCCCGGTTGAGCCAGGACGGCATCGAGGTGGAGATTATCGACCTGCGAACGCTCCGTCCCTGGGATATCGAAACCTGTGTGCGCTCGATCGAGAAAACGGGGCGTGTCGCCGTGATTTATGAGGCGAACCGAACGGGTGGCTTCGGGGCCGAGATTGCCGCTGAGCTCGCTGAGCGGTGTTTCGCCAGCCTCGACGCCCCGGTCAGCCGGATTGCCAGCCCCGACGTCCCGGCGATGCCCTTCAGCCCCAGCCTCGAACACGCGTTCATGCTGAATCCGGACAAAGTGGCGGACGGATTACGGCGGGTGGCGCGCTACTGAGATCGCGGCTCGCGCTGAGGGAGGGGTGAGAAGCCGGTGGAAAACGGAAGGGTAGTTCCCTATACTTTCCGGTGGGGTTCTTGTTCCAAGCCCCCCGGAACCAGGACCCCACTTCCTTTCCTCGGGGCGTAAAAGCGCGCCCAGCCCCAAACGTTTGGCGTCGGTGGGCGGGGGGATCCCCTGAGCGATTGCCTGGCAGGGCCGTCGCCGGACCCTGCCTAGAATTGGAGGACTTTGGCCACACCACGCCGCC
>DASWBA010000024.1:0-3905 GCA_036390825.1 Candidatus Dormiibacterota bacterium | reverse complement strand
ACCCAGGAGGCAGTGGGATGAGCGGTTGCGCCCAGGACCCGGATCCGGCGGCGGGCAGTTCCGGGATCGGTGCGGGCAGCGCGCACAGTGGCCGGACGTCCGCGATCCCCTGATGCGGCCGGTGGCAGTTGTAGAACTGCTCGAACTCGCGCAGCGCGTGCAGCAGGTGCGCCTGGTTCCAGATCAGGGTCCGGTCGAGCAGTTCGCGTCGGCAGGTCTGCACCCAGCGTTCCATGATCGAATTCATTCTCGGCATCTGGACCCCGCTGAGCACGATCTCGATCCCGGCGTCCGTGAGGACGTCGTTGAACACGGCGGGGAACTTGCCGTCACGGTCCCGGATCAGGAACCGCGCCCGGTTTCCGGCATCGTCAAGATCCATGACCAGGTTCCTCGCGGCCTGGGCGACCCAGGCCGCAGTGGGATGAGTGGCGCCAAGGATCCGGATCCGCCGGGCTGGCGTGCTCGATGACCGCCAGGACGTACAGACGGGCGCCGGTTAAGGTCACGGTCTCGAAGAAATCGCAGGCAAGGAGTGCCCCGGCCTGGGAGCGGAGGAAGTCAGCCCAGGTAGCGGAGGTGCGCTCGGGTGCCGGGTCAATCCCGGCATCGCGAAGGATCTCCCACACGGTAGAGGCGGCGATCTTGACGCCGAGGACAAGGAGTTCGCCGTGGATGCGGCGGTAACCCCAGCAGGGATTCTCCCGTGCCAGGCGCAGCACCAGCTGGCGGATGGACCGGACGGTGCGCGGACGCCCCGGCCGGCCGGGGCGGGACCTGGCCGCGTGACGACGCGCCAGGAGATCCCGGTGCCAGCGCAGTACCGTGTCCGGCCGGACCAGCAGCCGGAACCGGCCGAGCACGTCCCGCGGGAGCCGGTGCAGCAGGGCGGCCACGAACGCCCGGTCGACGAAGGAGAACTGTGGCCGGGTCGTGCCCAGCTGCCGTTCCAGCACCGCGATCTGGTGGCGCAGCGCCAAGATCTCGACGTCCTTGTCCCGGTCGCTCACCGGAAGGAGCCGCAGTAACGCGAACACGTTAGTCACACTCAGATAGGCAAGTCGAAGCAGCACAGCCGACCATCATGCCGCAACGAGCGGACCTTCGGAGAGCAACCAGCACACGCGGCCTCCGTCGAAACCCACTAGCTGCCCTACCTGGGCGGATGAAATTTTCGGCAAGCACAGCCTCGGATGAACGCGATCGCCGAACGCTGGATCGGAGGATGCCGCCGCGAGCTCTTGGACCGCACCCTCATCTGGAACCAGGCCCACCTGCGGCGGATCCTGCGCCAGTACGAGACCCACCCCAATCGGCATCGGCCTCACCGGTCGCTGGACGGAGCTGCCCCGTTGAAGCCACTACCAGAACCGGTCGATCTTGAGCAGTACCGCATCCGAAGAAAGACTCGCGTCGGAGGCCTGATCAACGAATATCACCTAGTCGCATGACGTGGACGAGGTTTCCGGCACCCGCGGGCTGAAGCAGCCTGTTGCGCAAGGTCCATATGGCAAGCTGCGACAGTGAACAGCGCGAAGCGCCCGGGTAGGCGGCGTTGGCTAGATACCGCTCGCCATCCGGGGCGGCGAGATGGCGCGATGTTGCGGGCAGCCGGGGGCGAGCCGAGTGCCACTGCGACTGCGCGGCGTAACGGGAGGAAGGGCGCCAGCGGCGCGTCGGGTGCCGCCGCGGCGGCCCTGAGTCTCGGCGCGCTCGGCATCGTTTTCGGCGATATCGGCACGAGCCCCCTGTACGCGATGAGCTCCATCTTCGCGGTGCCCGGCGTCCGGCCGGACGTGGCCGGCGTGGACGGGATGATCTCGCTGGTTATCTGGACGATCGTCCTGGTTGTCTCGGTCAAGTACGTGACCTTTGTCATGGGCGCGGACAACCGGGGCGAGGGCGGCATCATGGCTCTCGTCGCGCTTGTTCTGGGCCTGAGCCTGAAAGGCCGGGCCGGGAAGGCGGCCCTGGTCTTGCTGGGGATATTCGGGGTGGCGCTCTTCTTCGGCGACGGGACGATCACCCCGGCGATCAGCGTCATCGCGTCGGTAGAAGGGCTCGGGTCCGCGCAGCCGGGGCTGAAGTCGTTCGTGCTGCCGGTCACGCTCACCCTGCTGACCGTGCTGTTCGCGGGCCAGCGGTTCGGAACGCATGCCCTCGGGCGCCTGTTCGGTCCGTTCATGGCGCTGTGGTTCGCCATCCTGGCGGCTTCCGGCCTCGCCAAGGTCATCGGCAACCCGGTGATCCTCAAGGCGCTGTCGCCCAGCTACGGGCTCGCGTTTTTCCTCGACCATCCCCTGACCGGTTTCCTGGCCCTCGGCGGAATCGTGCTCGTGGTCACCGGCGCCGAGGCGCTGTACGCCGACCTCGGCCAGTTCGACCGGCCGTCGATCACCCGGGCGTGGATCGTCGTCGTCTTCCCCGCGCTGATCATCAACTACCTGGGCCAGGGAGCGATGATCCTCCGCTCGCCCAGGGTAAGCACGAATCTGTTCTTCGAGATGTTTCCCCGCTGGGCTCAGCTGCCGATGGTCGTGGTCGCGGTGGCCGCGGCCATGATCGCGTCGCAGGCGGTCATCAGCGGGGCGTTCTCGGTTGCCCGGCAGGCCGTGCAGCTGGGCTTCCTGCCCCGGATGCGGATCGTGCACAAGTCGGGAGCCGAAGGGCAGGTCTACGTTCCGGCGGTCAACAGGCTCCTCTACATCGCCGTGATCGGGCTCGTGATCGGCTTCGGGTCCGCTGCCGCCTTGGCCTCCGCGTACGGCATCGCTGTCACCGGGACATTCGCGACGACCACCATCCTGTTCTTCGTCGTCGTGCGAGTGCTCTGGAAGAAACCGCTATGGATCGTCTTGCCGGGCGCGGCCGCTTTTCTCGTCATGGATCTCGCATTCTTCACAGCCAACCTGACCAAGGTCGTGTCCGGCGGCTGGTTCCCGCTGGCGCTCGCGCTGATCATCTTCACGTTGCTCTCGACCTGGCAGCGCGGACGGGAGCTCGTCACGGCCAAGCGCTCCGAGGCCGAGGGGCTGCTGCCCGACTTCGTCGAGGAGATCCGGAGCTCCGATCCTCCGCTGCACCGCGTGCCGGGCACGGCGGTCTTCCCCACCGCGGGCAAGAAGACCACACCGCTCGCGCTGCGCGACAATGTCAACTACAACCACGTGCTGCACGACAGCGTCGTCATCGTGTCGGTCGAGACCGCGACGGTCCCGCACGTCGGCCGCTCTGAGCAGATCGCGGTTGATGACCTCGGATGCGAAGACGACGGCATCGTCTACCTGACGGTGCGCTACGGCTTCCAGGACGACCAGAGCGTGCCGGCAGCGCTCCGGCAGGCCGCCGCTGAGGGCCTGCCAGTGGAGATCGATGTTGAGACCGCGACCTATTTCGTCTCCGAGATCACCATCGTCCTGGGTGACGATCCCGGCATGCGCACATGGCGCAAGAGACTCTTCCTCTTGCTGTCACGCACGTCGAAGAGCCCGGTAGATTTCTTCGGCTTGCCACAGCGCCGCATCGTTACCATGGGCTCCTACATTGAGCTCTGAAGGATCTCGGCAGCGTACGGCAGGCGCCGCGATGCGGGCATCTCGCAACTAGCTGCACGAACCGGCATCCCAATCGGCAAGCAGGCGGCCCAGCCGGCATCTTCGGCAGACCCCTACATGGCCCGTCCAGGCGAAGAAGGCAAGCTCCGATGGCTCGAGACGGGCAGCAGTCAGACCGTGACTGAGGCCCGTCCGCAGGCGATGCCTGTGGACGCCCAAGCCGGGAGTATGCGTACAGAACAGCCTGGATCTGCGCGGCTCAGCTGGTGACCGCCGAGGCAGCCCTGGCCGCTCCGAACGGCGGATCTCGCACGACGGCCCTGACCAGCGATCGTTACGCTGCGCGACTAG
>DASWBA010000023.1:0-17547 GCA_036390825.1 Candidatus Dormiibacterota bacterium | reverse complement strand
GCGCGGCGAGCTCGGGCTGCTTGCGCAGCGCGGGGATCGCGGCATAGGTCATCGAGACCGGGCACCCATGCCCGCCCTCGACCTGCGACCAAACGTAAAAGGCGGCCGCGCGGGCCGCGTGCGCGCCTGGCCGAGGCTCGCGCCACGGCAGGGCGTGGAGGCCGTTGCCGATCGCGACCTCCATCAGTCGGTGCCAGGCGGGATGAAACTCGACCTCGTCGATGCGGTTGCCGAAGCGGTCGTGGGTGTGGAGCTGCGGCGGGTTCGAGTTGGCCTGGAACCCCCACGCGATGGCCTCCTCGGTGCCGGCCAGATGGCCAAGCTCGTGAACCATGTGGTGCGCCCACGACGCGCCTTCGCGCTCGAGCGCTTCGCGCAGCGGGAGGTCGGATTCGAAGAGGTTGTAGTTGACGAGCGGAGGCGGCTGGTTCGTGACCTCGTGCAACTCAGCCCACCTGCTCGTTGAGCTCGGCCACAAGCCGGAGCTGCTGCTGGCGCTCCTCGGGGTCGAACGTCATCGGCGAGACGATGAGGGTTTCCACGCCGGCGTCGCGGAATGCCCGCAGCCGTTCGCGAGCGTGGTCCTTGGGTCCCGCGATGGTGGTCATGTCGATGAGGCCGTCCGGCAGCGCCTCCATCGCGGCCGCCTTCTGGCCGGTGAGGTAAAGGTCCTGAACCTCGCGCGCCGCGTCTTCGAACCCATATGACGAGACGAGGCGGTTGTAGAAGTTCTGCTCCCGCGAGCCCATGCCACCGACGTAAAGGGCCAGCACCGGGCGCATGGCGTCACGCGCGCTCGCGATGTCGTCGCTGATCAGCACGTTGACCTGAGGGCAGATCCGGAAATCGTCGAGGGCGCGGCCGGCGCGAGCCGCGCCCTCTTCGAGCGGCACCCGGAGCCTGGATACGTTCTCGGGCGAGAAGAACACGGGCAGCCAGCCGTCTGCGATCTCGCCGGCCAGGGCGACGTTCTTGGGGCCGAGCACGGCCAGGTAAATGGGAATGTTTTCCTGGACCGGCCGGATGGTGAGCTTGAGAACCTTGCCGGGCCCGTCCGGCAGAGGCAGGTCGAGCGTCTCCCCGTGGTACTCGACCTTCTTATGGGCCAGCGCCATGCGCACGACCGCGACGTAATCGCGCGTCCGCTCGACCTGGTGTGGGAAACGCACCCCGTGCCACCCCTCGGAAACCTGCGGACCCGACGTGCCGAGGCCGAGCAGCATGCGCCCGTTGGATATCTGGTCGATGGTCGCCGCCGTCATGGCCGTCATCGCGGCGCTGCGGGCCGGGATCTGGAAGATGCCTGCGCCGAGCTTGATGCGGCTCGTGCCGGCCGCAAGCCAGGCCAGCACTGAGGCGGCGTCGGAGCCATACGCCTCGGCCGCCCAGACCGAGTCGTAGCCGAGATCTTCGGCGGTGCGCGCGATCTCGAGCTGCTGGGCCGCGGTGACCCCCATGCCCCAGTAGCCGACGCTGATTCCGAGCTTCACAACCCTTCCTTGACCGCCGAATCCAATCGAGCTGAATCGAGTGTATTGTCGTCTGGGGGGTCGAATACGGGCCCCGGGAGGTTGCGCATGTTCTATCACGGTCCGGGTTTCATCGGATTTCACATGCTCTGGGTCCTGCCGCTGTTCCTGCTCTTGGTGGCGGGTGTGGCGGTTCTGGCTGTATGGGCGATCAGGGAATCGGCGCGGCCGCACCCCGTCGGTCCGCCCCGCATGCCCATGGACCAGACGGCCACCCAGTCGTCACGCGAGACCCCGCTCGAAATCCTCCAGCGCCGTTTCGCTTCGGGCGAGATCACCGCCGAGGAGTATCAGAAGGCTCGAGACCTGCTCGGAGGCGGCCCGAAGACCTAGAACTGCGCCGCCGGCCTGATCAGTGCCCGCTGATGAGCAGGAAGATCAGGAACACGTTCAGGCTCACGATCACGCTGACCACGAGGGTCGCCACCGCGGTCGTCGCCGGCCGGTTGACCAGGGTTCCCATCAGGCCGCGATCGCGGCAGAACAAGAGCAGAGGCACCAGCGCGAAGGGGATCCCGAACGACAGGACGACCTGGCTGAGCACGAGCGCTCGCGAGGGGTCGAAACCGATCGCGATCACGACGAGCGCCGGCAGCATCGTGATCGTTCGCCGGAGAAAGAGCGGGATCTGGCGGTGGATGAAACCCTGCATCACGATCTGGCCGGCGAGCGTTCCGACCGAGGAAGACGAGAGCCCCGAAGCCAGCAGGCCGAGCCCAAAGAAGATGTCCGCACCGTGGTCGAGCGTGCGGCCCAGCGCCCGGTAGGCGGTGTCGAGGTCCGGGACAACGATGTTGTGCGCGTGCAGGGCGGCGGCGGCCAGCGTGAGCATCGCGATGTTGACGCCGCCGGCGAGCCCCATCGCGATGACCACGTCCCATTTCTCGAAGTTGAAGATCCTCTTCTGCTCCGCGTCGGTTGCTCCCACCACCCGGCGCTGGGTCAGCGCGGAGTGCAGGTAGATCACGTGCGGCATCACCGTCGCGCCGAGGATGCCCGCGCCGAGCAGGACGCTCTCGGTGCCATCGAAGTGGGGCACGAGCAGGCCCGTGGCGACGCCTCCCACCGACGGCCGCGCGAGGACGACCTCGAATGCGAACGCGCCGACGATCACGGCGACCAGAATCGTGATCACGGCTTCGAAGCCACGAAAGCCGCGTGCCTGCAGCGAAAGGATTCCAAACGCGGCGAATCCGGTGATGATGCCGGCCGTGAAAAGCGGAATGGCCGGGAACAGCAGGTGGATGCCGATGGCGGCGCCGATGAACTCGGCGAGGTCGGTCGCCATCGCGATCAGCTCCGCCTGGAGCCACAGCCCGACCACGACCGGATACGGGAATCGCTCCCGGCACACCTCGGCCAGGTTGAGCCCGGTCGCGATCCCGAGCTTCGCGCTCATGGACTGGACGAGCATCGCCATGAGGTTGGCCGCGAGGACGACCCACAGCAGCATGTAGCCGAACTGGGCGCCGCCCGCCATGTTGGTGGCGAAGTTCCCAGGGTCGATGTATGCCACTGAGGCGACGAAGGCAGGCCCCAGGAACGGCAGCAGCGCACGCAGGCCGCGGGTCTGGCCGTTCAGCGCTTTCTCGGCGGCGCGGAGGACGCGCTCTTCGCCGGGCAGGGCGACGACCGCCGGCGCGGCCCTCGCCAGGGCCTTGGGCGGCGGCTTCTCGATGCCAGGGCGAGGCGCCAGCTTGGCCAAGCGCTAACGCCGCCCGACGAAAATGGCCCGGGCCAGCCCGAGGGGAACCCTCACCCGGCGGCCTTTGATCCGGACCTCGATCGGGCCTTCGTACTCGCTCGGCGCCACCACCTCGATGTGCGTGCCGGGCAGCAGGCCTCGGCGCTCGAGCTCGCGGAGCTTGGCGGGCTCGTCGTCGGACACGACCTGGACGACCACCTTCTCGCCCGAGCGGCATTCGGTCAACGCCCGATCGCTAGGCGGCCGCACCTTGCCGGTGAGGCTGGGGATGGCGTGGCCGTGGGGGTCGAGCTCCGGACGCCCGAGCAGCTCGAAGATGCGCTGCTCCATCCGTTCCGAGATCACGTGCTCGAGTCGCTCTGCCTCTTCGTGGACTTCGTCCCAGCTGTAGCCGAGCACCTGGACCAGGAACATCTCCAGCAGACGGTGATGGCGCACCAGCTCGAGCGCGACCTTCCTCCCTTCGCGTGTCAGCTGCTGCCCGCGATAGCGGTCGTGCTCGACGAGACCCTGGGCGACCAGCCGTGTGACCATCTCGCTCACCGACGGCGAAGAGATGCCGAGGCGCTGCGCCAGGTCGCGGGTGGGCACGGCACGCGTGTCGCCGTGCAGGTGGTAGAGGGCTTTGAGGTAGTCCTCCTGGGATTGGGTGAAGGCGCTTCGGCGGGCGAGCTCGACCACGGCCTAGGCAGTCCTAAACATCAGGGTTGCTATGCCTATCACAAAGTGTAGGTTAGCCTAACTTTACACCGAGACGCAATGCCTTAACTGAGCTGGCTTCGGAGAGCGCCGCCCGGGAAGTTAAGAGGCGCAGGACCCCGTGGAGGTCCGAGCCGGGTTGTAGGTCACGCTCACGTTCGGCGTGACCATGATGCTGTCGGCTGACGTGAAGACCACCACGTAACCCGCGCAGCCCTCCGCTGCGTGGAAGTCGTAGTTGACCGTCGTCACATTCTCGAAGGTGATGTACGGGGAGCCCGTGTGGTGCATGCAGTAGTTCGTAACTCCGCGGCCGTTCTGAGGGCAGCTGAGGGCCGCGGCAAAGTCCTGAAGCGTCAGGATGCTGATCGACATCGGCCCTGTCGATGTGGCACGCAGGTGGTAGGTGAACGTGTCCGGAGCGCCGCCCGCGAGATACCAGTCCGGTCCTTTGATCTGCTCCGGCACGTTCCAGATCGTGAGGTGCGGGTGCGCGAGCTCGGCGCGGACCGTGGCCAGCTCTCCGACGGTGGCGTTGAGGTTCGTCTGCGTGGTCACAAGCTGCGCCTGCACCGCTTGGTTCTGACTCCTGAGCGAATCGTTCTCTCGCTTGAGCTGGTTGGCGGTGTTCTGAGAGTTGGTGTCATCCATGTAAAGGAGCACCAGTCCGCCGGCCGTGAAAAGGAGCGCCGCGGCCAGCGCCACGGTCCACAAGCGGCGCCCCAGGTCCCCAGAGATCCGGACCGGACGGGGCGGACGGGCGGCGGGACGTGGCACCACCGGCCAGGGCGTGGCCTCGAAAACAGGCTGGGGCGACGCCTCGGGCGCAGTTTCAAGTGCCTTGGGGGCGCTATCGGTCAACGGTTCGGCGGGCGCCACCCCCGGCTCGGTCTCGGAGCTGCTGTCATCCATTCGGCCGGGTCATCATCCCACCGTCTCCGTTTCAGTGGCGATGCCGTAGGTGAACCGATTCTGGTCCGATTGGTTGGCCGTAAACGTCGCCGGGACGTTACTGGCGGGAGGGACGGTCACAGAAGTCCACAATAGGCCCGCCGGTTTCCGGCCTCCATCAGCGACGGATTTACGAGATGAAAGCAGCGGTCTTGGTCACGGTCGTCCTTTTCTCGGCCTGCCTGGACACGCCGCCGCCTTTGACCGCCGATGTGAGCGTGTCGGCCTCGCAGACCGAATCCGTCGGCGGACGCGCGCAGTTGGTCGTCTCCGTCACGAACACGGGCCCTACCATCCCCCATATCGGCCTGACCTTCATGTCGGCGGACAAGTGGTACGAGCGCCACTCCGTGACCGACCCCAGCGGATGCACGATCGCCACGGACTATTCAGCGCTCGATTGCGGAGACCTGGCCGCGGGTGCGTCCGCAACTTACTCGATCACGGGCACTGGGTCCCAGGCGGGCACGTTTCATTACGAGTTGGCGCTGCGCGAGCTGGTGCATCCGTTCCAGTACGTCAACGACCATCCGAACGGGGCTGACATCCAGACGTGGGACGAAACGATCAACGCGGCCTGAAGCAGGTGCTATGAGATGCGGACCGTGCCGTCATCGGCCAGCGTCCAGCCCGGGTTGTGGGCGACCTCCCACACGTAGCCGTCGGGATCGGCGAATGCGCCTGTATAGCCACCCCAGTCGGCGCGGCCGGCCGGGCGCTTGATGGTCGCGCCTGCCCTCTGGGCCTTCGCGAGCAGGGAGTCGACCTCTTCGGGTGAGCGGACGTTGTGCGCGAGCTCGATCCCAGGCGCGCCGTGGCCGCCGAGCGAGGTCCACAGCCCGAACACCATTCCGCCGGCCTGGAAGAACACGATTTCGTCGTCGGGCTGCTGGGCGCCCGACCACCCGAGCGCTTCATAGAAAGCTCGCGCGACAGCGAGGTCCTTGACCCCGAGCGTCACCAGGCTGATCCGCTGTTCCACCGGTTCAGTATCGTGCGCCGGCCCACCGGGAAGCTCCCGACCCATAAACAGACCGACCGTCGGTTTGGTATAGTCAGTTCCGTGGCTCGGACAGTCAATGCGACCCTTCGGACGGTGCGCCGGGACGCCTTCCTCGACGTGGCCCAGCGCCTCGTCCAGACCAAGGGTTACGAGGCGATGAGCATCCAGGACGTGCTCGACGAGCTCGAAGCGTCGAAGGGGGCCTTCTACCACTACTTCGATTCGAAGCAAGCGCTCCTGGAAGCCGTGGTCGAGCGCTTCGCCGACGCCGCGCTGGCGACGCTGGCGCCCATCCTGGACGATCCCGACCTGCCCGCTCTCCGCAAGCTGGAGCAGGTGTTCAACGGCATCGCCCGCTTCAAGGCCGAGCGGAAGGAGCTGGTGCTCGCGATCGTCGAGGTCTGGAACTCGGACGGCAACGCGCTCGTTCGGGAGAAGCTTCGGCGGCTGACCGAGCGCATCATGGTCCCGCTCCTCTCCACGGTCGTGAAGCAGGGGGTTGAAGAGGGCGTGTGCAAGGTCGACTCGCCCGACGAGACCGCGACGGTCCTCGTGGCGCTCATGGAGGGGTTTCAGCAGCAGGCTACGGACCTTTTCATCGCACGTCAGGCCGGAACCGTTAGCTTCGAAATCGTGCAGCGTGCTGTGGCCGCCAACACCGAGGCGTTCGAAAGGATCCTCGGCATTCCTAAGGGGTCGTTGAAGCTCACCGACGAGCCGACCCTGCGTTTCTGGTTCGGCTAGTACAAAGGGGGAAACATGGCGGCGATCATCGAAGTGGACGGGCTTACCAAGAGCTACGGCAGCACGGTCGGCATCGCCGACGTCACGTTCCAGATCGACGAGGGCGAGGTGTTCGGCTTCCTGGGACCGAACGGCGCCGGCAAGACGACCACCATCCGGCTGTTGATGGCGCTGCTGCGCGCCGATTCGGGCACTGCGCGCGTAGCAGGGCTCGACTGCTGGCAGCAGTCGCTCGAGATCAAGCGCCTGATCGGCTACGTGCCTGGTGAGCCCTCGCTCGATCCCAACCTGACCGGCGGGCAGATCCTGGAGTATTTCGCGAACCTGCGCGGCGGCGTCGACCGCGCGTACCTGAAGAAGCTCATCGAGCGGCTGGACCTCGACACGAGCCGCAAGTTCCGCCAGTACTCGACGGGCAACAAGCGCAAGGTCGTGCTGATCCAGGCCTTCATGCACCGCCCGCGACTGCTGATCCTGGACGAGCCCACGAGCGGCCTCGACCCGCTGAACCAGCAGGAGTTCGACGGCATGGTGAAGGAGGCGACCGATGAAGGGCGCACGGTGTTCCTCTCGTCGCACGTGCTGAGCGAGGTCGAGAAGACCTGCACGCGGGTGGGCATCATCCGCGAGGGGCGCCTGGTTCGCATCGGCGGAGTGGCGGAGGTCAAGGCCATCAAGCGCTACGAGCTCACCATCTCCTTCGCCTCGCCAGTGCCGACCGATTCGTTCGGTTCGCTCGAAGGGGTGGAAAAGGTCGAGCAGCTGAACCAGGGTCACGCCCTCCGGCTTACCGTGCAAGGCTCAGCCGACGCCGTGGTCAAGGCGGCGGCGCGATTTCCGGTCGTCTCGGTGACGAGCTACGAGCCTAGCCTCGAGGACATCTTCCTTCGCTACTACGAGCACGACGGCCAGGCCCCGGTCCCCTCCCGCCCTTCGGGCGACCTCCCCATGAATGGGGAGGAGGCCGCCAATGTGGTTTAGAAGCATCTACCTCAAGACCGTGCGCGGCTTTCGTGTCCCGATCTTCGGCTGGGGCGTGGGACTGGGGGTCCTGATGGCGGCGGTCCTCGCCGCCGTGCCCACGATACTGAACACGGCTTCGGCGCGGGCGGCTGTGGTCGCCCTGGGCTCGTCGTTCGCATTCATAGCGGACCCGATCAAGATCGACACCCCCGGTGGCTACGCGACCTGGAAGTACGGGCTCACGATCCTGGTGGTGTGCATCTGGCCGATCCTCGCCTCGACCAGCATGCTGCGAGGCGAAGAGGAGCGCGGCTCGATGGACGTCCTGCTTTCGCTGCCTCGCGGGCGCGCGCGGACGGCGGTGGAGAAGATCGCCGCCATGTGGACCGCGCTTGCCGCGATGGGCCTGGTTGTCGGTTTGCTGACCTACGCCAGCGGACTGGCGGTGAAAGGGGAGATCGGATTTGGGGCGTCGATCATGTTCGGCCTCAACCTATCCCTGATCTGCGGCGTCTTCGGGGGCATCGGACTGCTGGTCTCGCAGTTCACCCAGGAGCGGCGTACCGCGGCCGGTATCACATCGGGCCTGCTGCTGATCTTCATCGTCATGGACGCGATGCATCGCGTCGCGCCGAGCACCCTTTGGCTGAGCCGGCTTTCGCCCGTTTACTACTACAACCTGAGCAAGCCGCTGGTGCCTGGCTACAGCGCGGACGTCGCGGGTCTCCTGGTCATGCTGGGCGTGACCGTTCTCTTGAGCGGCCTCGCGGTCTGGCTCTTCGTGAGGCGAGACATCGGCGCCGTGGTGGCTGGGCCCAGGTTCATCCACCTGCCTGAGCGGCAGTTGGCGCCCGCGCGGACGACGCCTCAAAACGACTGGTCACTGCGATCGGTCTACGCGCGCGGTCTGGCCATGGTGACAGTGCCGGCCTTGTGGTGGACGCTGGCCATAGCCGGCTTCGCCGGCTGGATGGTGGTCGTCGTCCAGGAGACCGAGGGCCAGCTGAGGTCGCTCATGCAAGGCTCGGCAATGCTCGAAGACGTGCTCAAGCTGGGTGGGAGCGACTCGGCCACCAACGCCGCCATCCTGAGCGCGCTGTTCATCTTCATGCCGGTGCTCTTGATGGCTTTCGCCGTGACGCAGGCCAACCGGTGGTCGGCCGACGAGGAGGACGGGCGCCTCGAGCTGGTGCTGTCCACCCCGCAGTCGCGGCTGAACGTGTTGCTCGGTCGCTTCGCAGCGCTCACCACGGCGACCGTGTTCATCTCATTGATGACCCTGGCCACAACCCTGGTCGCTTCAGCGGCCACAGGCGTGACGCTCGATGCCGGGAACGTGGCGGCGGCGGCTTTGTCGATGATCCCTCTGGCGCTGCTCGTGGCGGCGATCGGCTACCTCGCCTCGGGCTGGCTGCGCGCGGCCGTGGACACCGGGCTGCTCAGTTTCCTGCTCGTGATCTGGTTCTTCATCAGCTTCGTCGGTCCTGGACTGAAGGTGCCGGACGCGACCCTGCGCCTATCCCCCTTCTATTACTACGGCACACCGCTGCTGCATGGACTGTCGTTGACGTCCGTGCTGGAGATCGTCGCGGTCGCCGCGCTGGCGTTGGGCCTTGGCACGCTACGGTTCATGCGCAAGGACATAGCGGTCTAGCCGCGATCAGCTTTCGCTGACGCTTTCCCGGCTCGACGGGGGCAGACCGAGGTACTCCTTCACGTTTCCGCCCGTGAGCCTGTGCACGGCAGCCACGGTGGATGCGACCCTGCTCGCGATCTTGTCGAATGCGTCGAGGATGCGGGAGAAGTCGCCTCCTTTTTCGACGTTCCACCAGTAGCCACCGGTGTCGCCGGCCATGGATCGGAAGTACTTGATGTTGGGCGACAGGACAAAGGCAATCGCGCCGGCCTCGCGCAGTCTTCCCGTCATGGTCGCCGGCCGAAGGTTGCGTTGCAACGCAGGTTCATCCGTGATCAGGACGACAACTTTTATCGCGTCGGGACGGAAACCACGTTGGCCCAGAGCCGCCTCCAACGCCTCGAGCGACGATTCCCCTTCATTGCCTCCCCCCGAGTAGCGGGGCAGCCCGCGAAGCAGCGCCTTGACGCGGCCGGCGTTGGAGCTGAACGGGGTCGCAACAATCTTGTCCCCCTCGACGGTCAGGTCTCCGAAGCCCACGACAGCCACTGCCCAATCGATGCGTTTGGTGGCGAGCCTGTCGACGAAGGATTCGCAGCTTTCTATGAGGCCGTCGATCTTGTCGTTCATGCTGCCGGTCGTGTCGATGACGAACACCAGATCTGCGAGCGCCTTCGCAGAGTCTCTGCCGATCTCCATCCGCACGACCTTGGCTGCGCTCGTGATGCTCGTCTCGGAGCGAGATGGAGACGGAACTATCTTGGTCATGCCTGATCCCTCGCCGCCACGGTCAGATCGATGTCTCCACTGTAGGTTCGGCCGGCCTCGAGAAAGCCTTCCGCGAAGGCAAGTGTGAAGTCGACATCCGCCGGCAGCGTGTCGCGACTCCAGTGCCAGTGAACCTCGGCTTGATTCCACGGCGGACCCAGGGCGAGATCGATCCGATGGATCGCGGGATCGAACGCGGGCCCGGACCCTTGTCTCAAGCGCACCGAGAAGTTGATCTCGCGCGCATCGGGATCGACCGAACGCAGCACGATTTCGGCGGCATCGATTTCAAGCTCTGGCAATCGACCCCCGGTGCGTGAGTCGTAATCCGCGCGTAGGTCAGCCTTGCCCAGCACCCGAAAAGCCTCGTTGATTCGCTTCATGAGCTCTTCGGCACGAGGGTCGCCGCGGTTGTGATCAGGGTGGTATTTGAGGGCTAGACGCTTGTACGCGGCCTCGATGATTTCGGGATCGGCGGACGGATCCACCTGCAGTACGCGGTAGAGGTCCGCCTCAGACGACAACTCGGCCTCTCACCTGTTGACCCACCTCGGGGTACAACATAAGCAGAATTGGCACGCTTTCGATTGACGGTCGAGGTGCGCGCCACCAAGGCGGCCGCGGCCAGGACGGTACGGAGACCCAGGGCGCCGGTTCGTCCCCCCTCGCGACGGCCGTGGGTCTTGCTCGGCGCGGTGCTCCTGGTGGCTGTGGGCGCGTTGAACTACGTGCGACCAATTCCCGCGGCGGCAGCAGCCGTGTCGGGCCCTGCCCAAAACGTCATCGCCGGGGCTGCGCCCACGCTGCCCTGGCCGAGCGTGGGTTCCGCGGCGCTGGGCGTTTCGGGGCTCGGCCTGATAGCGGCCACGCTCGAGGCCCCGCCCACGCCCGCGGCGAGCGTCGCGAAGGTGATGACAGCGCTCGTCGTGCTCGCCGACAAACCGCTGCGGAAAGGCGAGACGGGCCCAACGCTGACGATGACCGACCAGGACGTGGCGACTTACAAGGCGGATGACGCCCAAGAGCAGTCGGTCGTCCCGGTCGCGGCCGGCGAGCAGTTGAACGAGTTCGCGGCGCTCCAGGCGCTGCTCATCCCCTCCGGCAACAACATTGCGGAAACGCTCGCCCGGTGGGATGCCGGCTCGGTGGACGCATTCGTCGCCAAGATGAACGAGCGCGCCGCCTCACTCCATCTGACGCACACGACCTTTGCGGACCCCGCCGGGGCTTCGTTCCAAACGGTGAGCACGCCCACCGATCTGCTCACGATGGGCATGGCCGCGATGCAGCAGGAGGTCCTGGCCCAGATCGTCAGCCTGCCGGAGGCGACGTTGCCGGTGGCGGGCACCGTCTACAACGTCAACTACTCGCTCGGCCAGAGCGGAATCATAGGGATCAAGACCGGATCAGGGTTGAATTCCGGGGCCAACTTTCTGTTCGCGGCGGCGGCCACGATCGGCGGACTTCCACTCACGCTGTTTGGGAGCGTCATGGGCCAACCGACCCTGGACGCCGCCTTCACGGAAGCCGAGGCGCTCATCGGCGCGATGAAGGCCGCGCTGTCGGTGCGCAAAGTCATCGCTCAAAGCGACGTGGTCGGCGCTTACACGACTGAATGGGGAAGCCGCTCGGACCTCGTGGCGACCCAAGACGTGATTTTGATTGAGTGGCCTGGCATGATCCTGCGCGAGCGACTCGACGCGCAGACGGTCGCTGTCGACGGGCCGGTGCCAACCGGGACGTCAGCGGGCAAGCTCCATATCGTCCTTGGCGATCAACAGGTCGATGTGTCGCTGGTCACCGCCGGCACGCTCGACCCGCCCGGGCCCATCTGGCGATTGCTGCGAATCAATTTGTAGCCCTAAAGGCCGCCCGGGATCGTGCCCGCGAAGAAGCCTTGCGCCTGAATGGGAGTCCGGGTGAAAGCGCGAGCGTCCACGATGCTCAAGTCGGAGTTGGAGGCGCTGAGGACCAGATGGGTGTTGTCGATCCATCCCACCGGCGTGCCGGAGAACTGGGTGGCGATCTGCGTCCCGTCGAGGACCACGAGCGTGACCACAGCCGGGCTGCCCTGGCAGTCGGCGATCATCGAACCGTCTGGAGAGAGCGCGCCGCCGTTGCATCCCTCGTCCGCCGGCGCGGGCCGTGTCGCGCCGCTCCAATCCGAGACTTCGAACTTGGGGTAGTTGGCGCAAACCGCGCCCGCGGGCACCGGCGGGACGGAGGCGCCGTAGCCATCACAGATGGTCGCCAGCCGCGTCCCGGTGGAGGCGTCCGCAATGTGGTAACCGCTGAATGCGTACCAGAATCCATCAAAGGATTGTTGCGGCGGCGCGTTGATGCCGACCGCGATCACCAAGTGGCCCTGGTGCCAGCCCACCGGCCACTCCAGCACGGTGCCCGAGGAGAAGAGGTCGACGTGATGGCCCCCACCTGCCAGGTCCTCGACGTAGATCCGGGTCTTGGCCGGATACGGATACGTGATGACGGCGATGGCGATCCGGCTGTCGTCTGGACTCACAGCAAACGCGGCGGCCGAATTCGAATCCACGGCAATTGTCGTTGCCGCGCCGCTCGTCCCGTCTGGCCGCAAGAACATGACGCTCGAGTCGCCGTCCAGGTAGTAGAGCCGGGTGCTGGATACGGAGATGTTCGACATCTGGACCAAGAACCCGGCCGGCTTGCTGCGCTTGCGGCCGGTGGCGGTGGCTGCCACCCGCCCGTCTAAGCCGACCAGGTTGACTGTGTAGTTGGGGCCCCCGTCGATGAAGTCCTTGACGACCACGCCGAGCGGCAGCGCAACGGGCTTCGGCGACGCAGTCGGCGTCGCGGCGATCGTGGGGCTAGGCGATGCGCCGGCGGTTGCCGTTTGCGATGCCGTCGGGCTGGGGTGCGAGCCGGATAAAGGCCCGGTTCCACAGCTGACGACCAGGAAGACAAGGAGCGGCGCCGCCCGACGCATACGAGGCAAACGTAGAACACCTCAAGCCGTTACGCCGTACGTACCGGCCACACTGAACTCCGATCCATCAGGGCGTTGACCCGATCGGGACAACCTCGAGGTTGATCGTGCTGGTGTGTGGGCCATTCGCGCTCCAGGAGATCTGAAACGTCCAGCAGCCCGACGTGGGTACGTCCGTGATGCTGGGGCCGCCCGGAATGGTCACGACAGGTTGCGACGCGCCCAGCGGGTGACCTTCGACCAGCAGGTTGGCTCCTGATGGGCTGTCCCTGGCCACCCAGAGGACCTTGTTCTGGCTGCCATCGCCACGAGGGCTGGGGCCGGCCACGAGCTGAGTCCCGAACAGGTAGGCCACGGTGGTGTTCTCAGTACCGAACGCCCACGGCACCGGCCATGGCGTTCCCTTGGCATGGCTCCACCCGCCTTGCGCCCATAGAGGTGGCTCGGCATCGGTGAGCACCGTTCCAGCGCAACCGCCATTAAAGGAATGAACGGTTGCCCTCGGGCTCGATGGAAGCTGCGCCGGCGTTGGAGACGTCGTACAGGCCGCCGTCAGAACCAGGGCAGCAAGTCCGGCGACGCTCCACCCGATATTGCCCTTCACGACATCAATACACCGGCGAGTGGGAAAGGGTTCGCAATGTCGCTAGTCCGGCATCGGGGTGCCGGTAAGCGCCTCGCACGCGGCCAGCAGCTCATCCTGGGTTCTCACGTCGCCCGCGGCGCGATGACTCTTCTGAGGCTTCTTGTGAAAGAAGTACACGCCGCTGACCATCGCCGCAGGATCCTGGCTCACCGCGAGCCACGCCTGCGTTTCGGAACCGAGATCGAGATCGTCGGGCGCGCCCCGCCCACCCATCTTGGTGGCGACCCAACCCGGGTCGACGGCATTGGACCTCACCTCTGGCCACCGCCGCGCCAATGCGAAGGCCAGCACCGCGTCGAACAGCTTGGAGTCCGAGTACGCCTGGGTCCCGTTCCACCGCCGGCGCTTCCACTGCAGGTCGGTGAAGTCCGGATCGCCGCCTCGATGCATGCCGGAGCTCAGATAGACGAGACGCTGGGGTCTTGTTATCAGCGCACTCAGCAGGTAGGGGGCGAGCACGTTGATGGCGAAGACGTGCTCGAGGCCATCGACGGTCTCGATTCGGCCTTGACGGTCACCGACTCCCGCGTTGTGAATCACGGCGTCGAACGGCCCCAGACGGTTGGCCTGATCGGCAAGCGCCCGGGTCTCCGCGATGCTCGCGAGGTCGCCCACCACCACGCCGTGTGCGTTGGGCGCCGCGGATTGGGCGTCTCGGGCCCGCCCCTGGTTGCGGGCGTGGAGGATCACCTCGTGACCGCCGGCAAGCAGTCGTCGTGCGGCCATGAGGCCGAGACCATCTGACGATCCGGTGATCAACACCCTGCTCATCGACACTCCAAAATAGCTGTGTGAGTGGTAAAGAGATCGACGCTTACCTGGCCGGGCTCGACGAGCCGAAGCGGGCGACGCTACAGAAGATGCGGCAGATGATTCGCAGTGAGATCCCGGGCGCGGAGGAATGCATCTCCTACGGCATGCCCGCGTTCCGGCTGCGGGGAAAGGTGATCGCGGGGTTCGCCGCCTTCAAGAGCCACCTCGCGTACCTGCCTCACAGCGGATCGACTTTGGCGGCGCTCTCCGAAGATCTGGCCGGCTACGAGAGCACTCCGGGGTCGCTGCACTTCCCGATCGACAAGCCGCTGCCGAAAGCGCTCGTCAAGAAGCTGATCGCCACTCGCATGAAGGAGATCAAGACCTCTTAGCAATTCGATACTTGACGTGAGTCACCGCTGGTGACGCCACGACCTTTATGGGTTCCAGAATGGGATCGCCGACGTTCTCGAGCAGGCGCTCACCCGTCCCGAGAATGACGGGCACTATATGCAGGTACAGCTCGTCGAGCCTGCCGGCTGCGAGGCACTGGCGGACGGTGCTGGCGCCGCCGGCGATCGACACGTCTTTATCGCCTGCGGCGGCGCGAGCGTGCTCCAGCGCGGAGGCTAACCCGTCAGTCACGAACCAGAACGTAGTCCCGCCCTTCATCACCAGTGGTGCGCGCGGGTGATGGGTGAGCACAAAGACCGGCGCATGGTACGGCGGGTCGTCACCCCACCAGCCCTGCCAGTCCTCATCCCAGGGCCCTGACCCGCCGCCGAACATCTTGCGGCCCATGACGAAGGCGCCAACACCCTGCATGACCTCGTCGGCGACCTCGGAGTCGACACCGTCCACGCCGCCGTCCTGTCCCTGCTGCCGGCGCCAACTCGATGTCGCGAATACCCAATCGTGAAGGCGCATGCCACCCTCGCCGATCGGGTTGTCCAGGCTCTGATTAGGCCCGGCGACGAAACCGTCGAGCGAAATCGAGATCTGGCAAGTGACTTTGCCCATGCTCCTAGCTTGACGTCTCCTCGGGACGGACCGATTAGTTTTCAGTCGCGGCCGGACCTCGCGGCCGGCGGCGTGGAACTGCTCAACGGCCCGATGGATCGCTCGTGGGGAATCCGGACAGCGAGCTTCATAGATCCAGCCGGCCACATCTGGGAGATTGCGCAACCGCTGCCCCGAACCGAGGGCTGACTTCGGCCCTCTATTCCCATTGGATACGCCCCCGCATTTCGAAGGTAGACGATGACCAAGCGTTGCCTTACATCTTGATCATCACAACAAGTGACCAGAGCATGTCGACGATCCAGGCGTGGATCCGTGGGATTCGCGTGCCCAGGACGTCCGGTGGGATTGGGGCACGGGTCCTGTGAGCCAACTGGAGGCAGATCGCCGATTTTGACAAGGCCGCCGGAAGACTAGAGCGTCGGGTCGGCCCCCGCGTCTTCGGAACCGTCTCTCTTGCGATCCTGATCGCAGCAGGAATGCTGGGCGCCCTGCCCACACCCGTGCTGGCCGTTGTTGCAGAACCAACCCTCGGGACGGCCGCCAACTTTGCCGTCCTGGCCGCGACGACGATCACCAACACGGGCCTGACCGTGATCAACGGCGATCTTGGACTCGATCCGGGAACCTCGGTGACCGGATTCCCTCCCGGGACCGTGACCGCGCAGCACATTGGCGGCACGGCCGTCCAGGCGAAGGCCGATCTGGCAGTCGCTTACAACCAAGCCGCCGGGGCGCCATCCAACTCCAACCTGTCGGGCCAGGACCTTGGCGGGATGACTTTGCCCTCGGGCGTCTACACCTTCAACTCGTCAGCGGGATTGACCGGCGACCTTCACTTGACCGGCCCCGGCGTTTTCATCTTCCAGATCGGCAGCACGATCACGACTGCCACAGGTTCCAAGGTCATTCTTGACCTCGGAGCGCAGGCGTGCGCCGTGTACTGGCAGGTGGGCAGCTCGGCCACATTTGGAACGGGAACGCAGTTCCAAGGCAACGTGATGGCGCTGACCAGCATCACGATGACCACCGGCGCAAGCCTCGTCAATGGGCGCGCGATGGCTCAAAACGCTGCGGTGACTCTGGACACCAACGCGATCACGCAACCGACCGGCACCTGTGTGCCAACGCCACCGCCCGGCGTGATCGGCATCTCGAAAACCGCAGACGCTGCGAGCGCCTCGGCAGGGACATCGATCGGCTTCACGGTGACGCTGAGCAACACCGGCGGTAGCGCCGCCACCGGGGTCACCCTGACCGACGCCCTGCCCGGCGGCAACGTATCCACCCCGGTCCACTGGAGCATCGATGGCTCGACCGGGAACCCGGCCGCATTCAGCATCTCCGGCGCCGATGGCAGCCAGGCTTTGAGCCTGGCCGGGCAGCCCATCAGCCTGGGGCCGGGGGCGAGCCTCACTGTGCACGTCACGGCGCCGACCAACTCGCAGAACTGTGCCGCATACGCCAACACCGCCAGCGTGGCCACCAGCGATGCCGGCAGTGACTCCAAGTCGGCGTCGGAGACGGTGCTGTGCGCCTCGATCACGATCACCAAGACCGCCGACGCCCTCATCGTCAACGCCGGCGACCCCATCGGCTTCACGATTCTGGTCGCCAACCCGGGAGCCGGGACTGCCGACGGAGTCACGGTCAGCGACCCCCTGCCGGCCGGTTCGGGTTCAGGTTTGACCTGGTCGATCGACATCCAGAGCAACGCCGGCCTCTGCTCGGTCTCGGGCACCAAGCCCACCCAGGTCCTGAGTTGCGGTCCGACGACTCTGGCCAGCCTCGCGACCTTCAGCGTCCACATCACGGCGACCACATCGGCCGCCGAGTGCACCCTTTACGCCAACACCGCCACCGCGACCACGACCAACGACGGCAGTGGCATCAACAGCGCCACCATCACCTGCCACCCGGCCAACGTGACCATCACCAAGACTGCTGACGCCACGAGCGTCAACGCCGGCGACCCCATCGGCTTCACGATTCTGGTCGGCAACCCGGGCACCGGGACCGCCAACGGCGTCACGGTCAACGATCCCCTGCCGGCCGGTTCGGGTGCGGGCCTGACCTGGGCCATCGACATCCAGAGCAACGCCGGCCTGTGCTCGATCAACTCAGCGACGGCTCCGCAGACTCTGAGCTGCGGTCCGACGACTCTGGCC
>DASWBA010000022.1:0-6921 GCA_036390825.1 Candidatus Dormiibacterota bacterium | reverse complement strand
GGAATTCTAGGGCTGCTGATCCAGCAGCCGCGGCCCGTACGAATCACCAACATCCGCGACCATGCCAAGTCGGTCGGGTTTCCAGCGCATCACCCTCCGATGCGCTCCTTTCTTGGAGCGCCGGTACAGGCTATGGGAAAGGTGTTCGGCAACATCTACCTCACCGAAAAGCGGAGTGCCAGGAGCTTCAGCCAGGAGGATGAGGAATCGGTCGTCATTCTGGCCGCGCAGGCCGGCGTAGCCATCGCCAATGCGACGCTCTACGAGGAGACCCGCCAGCGAGAGCGATGGCTCGACGCCCTGCGAGCTACAACCAGCGACATACTCGCCGGCTCAGACGCCGATTCTCTGCTCACACGTATCGCGGAGCGCGCCCGCGATCTGGCCGGCGCGGACCTGGCGACGATTGCGACCGCCGGCTCGGACCCTGACCAGCTCGTGGTCGCGGCCGCCGTCGGCGCCCGCGCGGCTCAGGTGCGAGGGCAGTTGATGCCGGCGTCAAAATCGATCTCTGGCGATGTGATGGATTCGGGCCGGCCCCTCGTCACGGAAGATGCAAGCTCCCATAGCGCCGCTTACCAACCGATCGTTCGCCTGGGGCGCGTGGGGCCGGCCATATTCGTGCCCCTCCGAGTGGGCGGCCGCGCCATCGGAACCCTGGCGGTCGCCAACATCCAGGGTGGGCGTCGCTTCGACCAGAAAACAGTCCAGCTCGTCGAAACGTTTGCGGACCAGGCCTCGGTGGCGATGGAGTACGTTCGCGCTCAGGAAGATGTGCAGCGGGTGGGCCTGATGGAGGAGCGCGAGCGCATCGCCAGGGAGCTCCACGATGGGGTCATCCAGTCGTTGTTTGCGGTCGGCATGGGTCTCCAGGGCACGGCGCTGATGGCAGGTTCTCCGGAGCTGACGGCGCGCATCGAAGGGGCGGTCGGCGAGCTCGACAAGGTCATCCGCGACCTGCGGAACTACATCTTCGGGTTGCGGCCGGGGATCCTCGCCGACCGGCAGCTCGATCAGGCACTTCGCGCCCTTGGAGAGGAGGTCGAGTCACAGACTGCGGCCACGGTCGTAGTCGAGGTCGACAGCGAGCTGGCCGCCAGCCTGTCCGGCCGATCGCACGATATCGTTCAGCTGGCCCGGGAGGCCCTCTCCAACGTCGTCAGGCACGCCAACGCGAAGCGCTCCGAGGTCCGGCTTGTCCGGTCCGGCCGCAACGCGCTGCTCATGATCGAAGACGACGGATCAGGCTTTGACCTGCGCCGTGACTCGCCCGGGAACGGGCTGCGAAACATGCGGGAGCGGGCGTCTTCGTTGGGTGGAAAACTTGAGATCACCAGCAAGAACGGCACGGGCACCAGCCTCCGAATCAACTTCCCGGTTCAGCAAGACAGTGCCGTTCGACCCGGCCGCAAAGGGACCGAGGGCCGTCCTGCTCCTCGGCGAAGAGTGCGACGATAGTCGTCATGCCGAAAGACCGCATCCGCATCCTGCTCGTCGACGATCACGAGGTCGTCCGCGACGGGGTGAAGTCGCTGATCAATGCCAACGACGACCTGACGGTCGTGGCGGAGGCAGGCTCCGTGCAGGAGGCCATCGACCAGGCCGTGCGGACCAAGCCCGACGTCGTCGTGATGGACGTCCGCCTGACCGACGGCAGCGGCATCGAAGCCACCCGCGAGATCCGCGCCAGGCTCGAGAAGACGCAGGTGCTGATGCTGACGTCGTTCGCCGACGACGAGGCGCTTTTCGCCTCGATCATGGCCGGCGCCGCCGGCTATGTGCTCAAGCAGATCCGAGGCGGCGAGCTGATCCGGGCCATCCGCGAAGTGGGAGCGGGGAGGAGCTTGCTCGATCCCGAAGTCACCCGGTCTGTCCTTGAGCGTCTGCGCAAAGGCAAGACGATGCGCGACGAGAAGCTGGCGCGGCTGTCAGCCCAGGAGGAGCGCATCCTCACCCTGGTGGCCAAGGGCCACACCAACGGCCAGATCGGCAAAGAGGTGAAGCTGGCCGAAAAGACGGTCAAGAACTACGTGTCGACGATCCTCTCCAAGCTAGAGGTGGCGCGCCGGGCCGAGGCTGCCGCCTATCTCGCTCGACACACGACGACCCCCGGCTCTCAGTAGTAGAAGAAAGGAGAGGCCCAGGTCGGCTCAAGCCATTTCATCCTTGTCTCAGGTGTCGCCTTGCGGCCCTGGGCTCTCGCTCTGAAACGAGGCTGAACGCCGCCGCTGCGGTCAGTCAGGGCCGAATTGGCTCGACGCCACCGGGTCTTCTTGGCGTCAGCGGAGGCTGCCCTCGAGCCGTTCGGCGATGGACTCCGCCAGCTCCTTGACCGTGGCTTCGGCCACCCGGTGCATGACCGCTTCGTCGATCTGCCTGCCCACCCTACCCAGCGGTGGTTCGTACATGCCGCTCACCGTCAGCCTGGTGGTGAGCCCATCGACCGGAGCCAGCTCGACCTTGCCCTCCATGACGGGGAACAGCTTCGCCGGAAAAGAGGCCTTCCACGTCAGCGGCATCCCCGTCCAGCTGCCGGTTGTCACCGGTTCGCCCGCCTCGACGGTGACGCGCTTTCGGATGGGCACGCCGGCGATCCGCGGGCCGACCGCGTACTGGCTCTTTTCACCGAGGCGCGGAAACCACCTGCGTGGCCCCCGGGCGAGGGTCGTGGAGCAGCCTTCGATGGGCCGGTCGATATGAACCGAGTACTGGACGAACATGTCGTGAGTATCGAGGTCGCCTTCAACCGTCACATGTGCCGGAAGTCCCGATCCACGAGGGGCGAAAGGCCCTGCGGTTGCGCCTAGGCGGGTTGCTTGCCGGCCTTGCCGCGGAAGAGGCGGACCAAGGACCGGAGCGGATCGAAGTAAGCGTCGTCCATTCGCTCTTTGAGCGGGATGATCGCGTTGTCCGTGATGTGGATGTGCTCCGGGCACACCTCGGTGCAGCATTTGGTGACGTTGCAGTAGCCGATGCCGGCGTTTCCCTTGAGCAGGGGGCGGCGGTCGAGCACGTCCTTCGGATGCATCTCGAGGCTGGCGATGCGGACCATGGAGCGTGGACCGTAAAAGGCGCTCTTCAAGTCATGGGCTCGCAGCACGTGGCACACGTCCTGGCACAGGAAGCATTCGATGCACTTGCGGAACTCCATGACGCGCTCGACGTCCTTCTGCTGCATCCGCCAGGGCTCGCTGGTGGCCAGGTCCTTGTCGCTGGGGGTGAACTGTGGGATGTGCTTGTTGACCTCGTAGTTCCAGCTCACGTCGGTGACCAGGTCCTTGATGACCCTGAAGGCCTTCATCGGCCCGACGGTGAGGTGACTGCCGTATTCGGTGATCGGCGTCTTGCACATCAGCCGCGGAAAGCCCTGGATCTCGGCCGAGCAGGAACCGCACTTGGCGGCCTTGCAGTTCCATCTCACGGCGAGGTCGGATGCCATGTTTGCCTGGACCCAAAGCACGGCGTCGAGGACGACCATCCCCTCGCGCACCGGAACGCGATACGACACCATCTCACCGCCCCGCGCATCTCCACGCCAGATGCTGAGATCGAGATTGGAGATCTCCATCACTCCGTCGCCTCCGGTGTGTAGCGGGCATACGAGTGGTGAACCGCCTCGGCGAGGTAATCGGGCATCGGCGCCCGGGGCTCCGCCCTGACCGTCATGCCGTCAGGAGCCTTTGCAACGACGTAGTTGATCGAGGTCAGGTCGTCGTCGGTCTTGGGATAGTCCGACCTTGCGTGGGCGCCGCGACTCTCCTTCCTCTCCAGTGCGGACCGGAGCAGGGCCTCGGCGTTGACGATCATCGAGCGCAGGTCCATGGCCGTGTGCCAGCCTGGGTTGAATGCAAGCGTGCTCGAGCCACCGGTGCCGCACGTCCGGGCTCGCTCGCCGAGCTCGACGATCTTCTCGAGGCCTGCCTCCAGTCCCGGACCATCGCGAACGATGGGCGCGTGGACTGACATCACATCCTGGATCTCGGCCTGAAGCTTGAACGGGCTCTCGCCGGCTGCGCGGTCAAGTGGCGCCAGCAGCTCGGCGATCGCCCTGTCGACCTCAGCATCGTCGAGTTTGGCGCTTGCCGCGGCCGGATTGGCTTTGGCCGCCGTCCCGGCCGCCTCGCCGGCGCGTTTGCCAAACACGAGGAGGTCGCTGAGCGAGTTGCCGCCCAGACGGTTGGCACCGTGCAGCCCGGAGGCGACCTCGCCGGCCGCGTACAGCCCGGGGACGGTGCTCTCGCCGGTGTCGGGCTCGACCCGGACCCCGCCCATCGCGTAGTGGATGGTCGGCGCGACCTCCATCGGTTGCCTGGTGATGTCGACGTTGGCCAGCTTCAGGAACTGTTCGTACATCGAAGGCAGCTTGCTCTTGATGAACTCCGCCGGTCGGTGCGTGATGTCGAGGAAGACGCCGCCGTGCGGCGAGCCCCGGCCGGCCTGGACCTCCGAGTTGATGGCGCGCGCGACCACGTCGCGTGACGAGAGCTCCATGCGCTCGTGGTCGTAGCGCTCCATGAAGCGCTCGCCGTCCTTGTTCCGCAGCACGCCGCCCTCGCCTCGTACCGCTTCGGTGATCAGCAGGCCCCGCACGCCGACGGGCCACACCATGCCGGTCGGGTGGAACTGCATCATCTCCATGTCCCGCAACTGGGCGCCGGCCTCGTATGCCAGCGCGGTTCCGTCACCCGTGCTCTCCCATGAGTTCGACGTCACGCGGTACATCTTGCCGGTGCCCCCGGTGGCGAGCAGGAGCGCGGCGCAGCGATACAGGATCAGCGACCCGTCGGCGCGGCGATAGGCGAGCGCGCCTGCGATTCGCCCGCCCACCTTCAGCAGCTTGAAGACGTTGACCTCCATGTGGACGTCCACTCCCGGCGTGTGCACCGCCCGGTCCTGGAGCGTCCGGATCAGCTCGAGGCCGGTGCGGTCGCCGATGTGAGCGAGTCGTGGGTACGTGTGGGCCCCGAAAGGTCGCTGGTGGATCCGGCCCTGCCAGGTGCGGTCGAACACGGCGCCCCACCGCTCCAGCTCGAGCACCCGCTCCGGTGACTCCTTGGCGTGCAGCTCCGCCATGCGCCAGTCGTTGATGAGCTTGCCGCCCTTCATCGTGTCGGCGAAGTGCACCTCCCAGGTGTCCTGGTAGGCGACGTTGTGCATGGCCGCCGCGATACCGCCCTCAGCCATGACCGTGTGGGCCTTGCCGAGCAGCGACTTGCAGACGACCAGCACCCGCGCGCCTGATTCCGCCGCCGCGATCGCGCCGCGCAGCCCCGCGCCTCCGGCCCCCAGGACGAGCACGTCGGTGTCGACGGTCTCGTAGGCCACCCCGCTCATAGGATCCACCGGAGGTCCTGCAGCATTCCCTCCAGCAGGAGCCGGATGTAGACGTCGGTCGCCACCACCGAGAACAGGCTGGCCCAGGCCCAGCGGTCGTGCTTGATGTTGAGGACCGTGACGCCCTTCCAGAGCTGGTGGCGAGCGCGAGCGGCAAGCGAGCACGAGAAGCAGTCGAGCTCTCCGCCGGCCAGGTGGCGGAAGGCGTGGCAGCCGAACGTGTAGCCGGACAAGAGAAGGACGTTGACGAGCATCAGCACGCTGCCAAGACCGATGCCGAAATGGCCCCCGAAGTCAAAAGCGATGATCGCGTCGAACCACAGGAAGCCCATCTGGACGACGATGACGTAGAACGCAAACCTGTGGAAGTTGTTCAACACCCACGGGAATACTGTCTCGCCCCGATATCGACGACCGGCACGCTCTGGCACAGCGCACGACCGCGGGTGACCGAAGAAGCTCCGGAAATAGGCTTTGCGGTAGTAGTAGCAGGTGAGCCGGAAGGCCAGAGGCGCCCAGACCACCCAGACGCCCGGAGGGATCGGACCCACCGTGATCAGGGGCGAGTAGAACGGGCTGAGGTAGGGGGCGGAGTAGCCCTCGTGCTGGAACAGGACGACGTACACCGCATAGACGGTGAACAGGCTGAGTCCGGTGACGACGAAGGCCGGATAAAGCCAGTTGGGCATCCGGCTGTAGGGGTTGCGGATTCGTGGGCGACCAGGACTGGCTTGCCTTTCAGCGGTCGGTGAAAGCGCCACGTACGTCAGTTTCTCCTATCCAACATCCAAAAAAGGGCTCCGGCGGGGCGATCCCGCCGGAGCGTGCCGTCCTGAAGAGCTGTCACGCAGCTTTAGTCTGCGCGACCTTGAGTGTCTCGGGCTTGCGCCCGGCGATGAAGAGCTCGAAGACCAGCGCTGCGAGAACCCCGAACGCAGCCACCAGGAGTCCAATTCCGGCGTACGTCGTGTACACGCCGATCGTCCACCAGCCGTAAGCGTTGAGGAGCATCGAGCGAAGGGTCTCACCCTTGAACAGCGTGTCTCGCTGGCCGTTGAGGGTCGCGACGTTGGCCTGAAGCGTTGCGTAGTTCGGGTCCGTCTTCGACGCGGCGGCCAGTGCGGCGTTCGCGGCCGTGATCTTGGGGCCGATCGTGGCGTAGGTCAAACCGCCGGCCACGCCCTCAAGGTGCTTGCCGAGGAAGTCGTTGGCGTAGATCCGTGCCTGGTTGCCGTCGACGAGCTGCTTGCCGGCCTGGTCCCGGATCTCCTGCGGAAACTCCGCCGGGTCCAGGGCTCCACCGGTCTTGATCTGGTCCGCGGTCGGGAAGTAGATCTGCTGAGCGGTCAGCTGATCCTTGATCATGCTCGTTGTGAAGCTGCCTTCGTAGAAGAGAAAGCCTGCGCACGCCGCGAGGATGATCACGAGCATCGCCTGGAGACTGATGATTCGCCACCTAACTGCCTGGTTCATTTCATTTCCTCCTTGGAAATCTGTCCTCTCTCGAGGTTTTGATTGAGCTTTGGGACGGCTCTTGACGCCAAGTCAACACCGCATTGAGGCGCCCGACGCCTGCCGTTCGGCCCT
>DASWBA010000021.1:0-10450 GCA_036390825.1 Candidatus Dormiibacterota bacterium | reverse complement strand
GCGCCTTCGATCTCGTGACCGCCAAGCCCTTGAGCCGGCGCACCAGCTACACCGACGTCTTCGGCGAGGCGTTGCTCGAGGAGGCTGAGCGCGAGCCACGGCTGGTCGCGATCACGGCGGCCATGGGGAGCAGTGCGGGGCTGGGTCCCTTTGCGGAACGTTTCCCGGATCGGTTCTACGACGTCGGAATCGCCGAGCAACATGCAGTCACCTTTGCGGCTGGCCTCGCCATGGCGGGGCTCCGGCCAGTGGTCGCGATCTATTCGACCTTCCTGCAGCGTGCGCTCGACCAGGTGATGATGGATGTCTGCCTGCACAAGCTGCCGGTGACCTTCGTGCTCGATCGGGCCGGGGTCACCGGTGACGATGGGCCGTCGCACCACGGCATCTTCGACCTGACCTTCCTGCGGGCGATGCCGGGCCTTACCGTGGCCGCGGCCAGCGATCCGCAGGAGCTGCGTGACCTGCTGCACACCGCGATCGCACAGGAGGGCGGCGGCCCGTTCGCGATCCGCTTCCCCAAAGGCGCGGCTGGAGAAACGGAGTCGCAGCCGGTGAGGATCCTCCCGGTCGGCGAGTGGGACGTGCGCCGGCAGGGAAGCGCCGCGCTGCTGCTCGCGACCGGCAAGCTCGTCTCGGTCGCTATGGATGCCGCCGCCCTGCTCGACGCCGAGGGCCTCCCGCTGACCGTCGTCAATTGCCGCTACATCAAACCGCTCGATCCGCGCCTGACGAGCTGGGCGCGCCGCCATCCGGTCGTGCTGACGCTGGAAGACAACGTGGCGACCGGCGGCTTTGGCTCGGCGGTGTCGGAGGCGCTGGCGCCCCTCGGCATTCCGGTGACCATCATGGCCGTGCCCGACACCTTCATCGAGCAGGGCGGACAATCAGAGCTGCTCAAACAGCTTGGCCTCGACCCGCAAGGGGTTGCAGCACGGGTGCGACGCACGCTGGGCGACTTGGAGTCCACGCCCCAGCAAGCGATTCAACCGGGCAGCTAGGTTACTGGCCATGGCCGCGCCGGCCCAGGACTCCCTTGCCGCCGGCCGCGCCTACCAGCAACAGCTGCTGTCGCTGCTGGGCCCGGACGATCCGGCTGAGGTCGCTGCCGCGACGCCATCCGCGGTGCAATCGCTCTTGAAGGACGCCGGTTCCGACCTCAACCGGCGGCCGGCGGCGGGAGAATGGTCCGTGCTCGAATTGGTCGGCCACCTGGTCGACGCCGAGATCGTCATGTCTGGACGCTATCGCTGGACCATCAGCCAGGAAAAGCCGCCCTTGCTCGGATACGACCAGGATCAGTGGGTTGCTCACCTGCGGCACAACGAGGCGCAGGCCGCGGAGCTGCTGGCCGTTTTCTCCGCGCTGCGGGAAGCGAATCTCCGCCTCTGGCGGCAATCGAGCGCCGCCGATCGCGACCGGGTCGCGATGCACAGCGAGAGAGGGCCCGAGAGCTATGGCCTGATGTTCCGCATGCTGGCCGGGCATGACCGGTTCCATCTCAACCAGATGCGCGACGCCCTGCGCGCGGTACGCGCGGCGCGTTAGGCCAGCCTCGACTCCGAGCGTCCTCGCGGGCGAGGAAGCGGACGATCTGCATCAACCCTCTGTCACCTGTTGGCGAACGTCTGCAGGTAGGTCGACCGCTATCATCGGGTTGCGCCACGGGGCGGGAGGAGGTGAGCCGGTGGACGACGCCCTTCGGATCGGCATCGTCGCGCCTGCCTGGTACCCGTTGCCGCCAAAGGGTTACGGCGGCACGGAACTCGTCGTCCACCTGCTCCACACGGAGCTGCGCAGGATGGGACATGACGTCACCGTCTTCGGCGCGGAGGGGTCGGCGCAAGGGGTCACGATGCTGGCCGACGCCGCCTGGAGCCACGACCTCGGCGGGCAAGCGGAAATGGCTCGACAGGCCACTTACCTTGCTCGCGTGTACAAGGCTATCGCCGGCCAGCACTTCGACGTCCTTCACGATCACACCGGTTTCGAGGGGCTGCTGCTCGCCCTCTGCAGCGAGGCGGCCCCGGTCGTGGTCCACACTCTCCACGGCGAGCTGGTCGAGGCGATGTCCAGCTTTTACAAAGAGGTTCACCTGCAGGCGCGGCTCTGCGCCATCAGCCTCAGCCAGGCGGCGAGCGCGCCGAACCTGAAGCTGGCCGGTGTCGTCCACAACGCCGTCGAGCTTCCCACAGCCCCCCCCAGCGTGACCCACGAGCGCTATGTGATCGAGGTCGCGCGGATCACGCCCGACAAGGGTCAGCACATCGCCATAGAGGTGGCGCAGCGCGCCGGCCGCAAGCTCATCCTCGCCGGCAAGGTCGAGCGCTCCGAGGAGGGGCTGCGCTACTTCGAGGAGCAGGTCGAGCCCTTCCTGAGCCCGACCATCGAGTACTACCCAAATGTCGCCGGAACGCAAAAGGCGAAGTTGATCTCGCGTGCCGCCGCCGGCCTGTTTCCCCTGCAGTGGGCCGAGCCATTCGGTCTGGCGATGGTCGAGTGCATGGTCGCGGGCACTCCGGTCCTCGCCCTCCGCTCCGGCTCCACCCCTGAGCTGATCGAGGATGGGGTCACGGGCTTCCTGGGCGAGGATGCCGACGACCTGGTGGAGGCGGCGAACCGCCTCGACGAGATCGACCGGGTCCGCTGCGCGGAGGTGGCGCGCGAGCGGTTCAGCCCGCGTCGCATGGCGGAGCGCTATCTCGAGGTGTATCGGCGCGGCTCGGTCGAGGTGGAGCGCTTCGACTCGCCGAACGGAGAGGAACCCGCGTCCGTTACTGCGCCGCGAGCTGCGCCGAAGCCGTCGCCATCCGATCGATGATCGCCTTCCCCTCGCCGGTGGTGTCATCCAGCCAGCGCGGCTGGGCATAGTTCTCGATCAGCACGGGACGGTAGTCGACCCGGACCAGTCGGGTGCCATAGAAGGTGTAGCGGCCCACCACGCCCTCGCGCGTTTCCTGCGACCACATCTGATCGAAGATGAAATTGCCGTGTGCGTAGGTGATCAGGCGATCCTTGTAGATCTCCACCGGCTGCACCCAGTGCGGATGGTTCCCGATCACGAGGTCGGCGCCGTCGTCGATCGCGAGGTGGCCGATCTCGCGCGGGTTGTCGGGAGCAATACCGGGACCGGCGACCGGCTGCAACTCGTATTCCTTGCCCCAGTGGAAGGCGACCACCACGACATCTGCCTTTGGCCGCACCAGGTCGATCTCGCGCTTCATCTCGGCGCGATCGATGTGCGTGCCGACGCCGTTGAAGCCGAGGAACGCGAACTTGATGCCGCGGATGTCGCGGATCTCGTAGAGGCCGAGGCCCGACATTCCAATCCCGTGTTTGGCGAGCAGGATCTGGGTCTCATTGGTGCCGGCCGGGCCGAAATTCGTCAGGTGGTTGTTGGCGAGGTTGGCCACGTTGACGCCGGCATAGTCCAGGCCCGCAATCGCCCGCTCGTCGCCACAGAACTTGAACCCGCCACGGATGATCGGGCAGCCTTTGATCAAGGGTGACTCGAGATTGATGAACAGTAGGTCGCCCGTCTTCAGGTAATCGGCGGTTTGCCTCCAGGGATAGAGCCAGTCCTTGTGGAGGACGGTCTGATAGTTCACCTCGCGTGCCGGAATCACGTCACCGGTTGCCATGATCACCCGAAGCTGCGATTGGTCGTACTGGCTCAAATCGGGCTTGTCCGTGCCGAAGATGCTCGTGAGCGCCAATGCCGGCGGCGTGGGTGTCGGGGTCGGAGTGGGCGCTGGCACCGCAGTGGCGGCGACAGCCCCAACCGGCGAGGCCCCCGTCGGACCGCTGGTTGGCGCCGAGCATGCCGCCATAAGGGGCAGCATCAGGAGCGGGACCAGGGTACGACGCTTCAAGCGCCGGTAGGATACACCAGCGCTTGCCGAGACACCAGCCCCCACCGTTACCCGGTTGTCTCTTTTAGTACCTTGCATAGCAAGGAAGCTTGTGCTACATTGCAGCAGTGCCCGCGGACGGACTCGTCAGCCAGATGCGTCGCGGGGCATTGGAGTACTGCGTGATGGCGCTGATCCTCAAGACCCCCCGCTACGCCTACGAACTGATCGAGGCACTGGGTGAGACTGGCTTGCTCACCACCGAGGGAACGCTTTACCCACTGCTAAGTCGGCTTCGCCGCGACGGCCTGGTTAAGACCGAGTGGCGGGAGTCGACCGACGGGCCGCCGCGGCGCTATTACGAGTTGACTGCCGATGGCCGGCGCGCCTTGACCGTCTTCAAGAACGAGTGGAGTGGCTTTCGTGGTGCTGTCGACGGAATCCTTCAGGAGGGCACGAGATCATGACGGCACCGCACGCCAATCAGCTAATCGACGGCTACCTCGCGCGGCTCCGTGGCGCGGCGACCGACCTCCCGTCGAGCGTCCGCGACGAACTGATCGAGGACATGCGCGTGCACATTGCCGAGGCGCGCGCCCGCGAGCCCGAAGAGACCGACGCCACGATCCTCAATATCCTCGACCGACTGGGCGAACCGGACACCGTCGTGGCCGAGGTGCGCGAACGGCTAGGCTTGCGCGCCGCGTCACCCTACCGGCCGGGCGTCTTGGAGATCTCCGCCGTGATTCTCGTCCCCTTCCTCTGGCCGATTGGGGTCATCCTCCTCTGGATGTCGCCAGCCTGGAAAGTACGAGACAAACTCATTGGCACGTTCTTGCCGCCCGGGGGCTATATGGGCATAGGCATCGTCGGCTTTGCCGCCGCGACCGTACACAGCGGGTGCACGGTATCGACCGATGCCGCCGGGCACATCATTCAGAACACTTGCCCGAGCCCGGGACCGTTGTGGTGGCAAGTGCTGACAAACGTGCTTATTACGTTCGTCATTTTTGTGTTGCCACTGCTGACGGCCGGCTACCTCGGATTCCGCCTCGGGTGGAGCCGCCGTCCGCGAGCGGTTGCAACCGCGTAGTCGGCCGACTCACGAACCCGGCGGATCAAAAGGTTGCGGCTCTTGCGGGTACCGGGGCCGCTTGTGAAGTAGAACTTGCCGTCAAGCCAGAGCGCGCCCACACCGGCAACGTGCGAGCGTCCATCGGGGCGGACGGTGCTTAGCTATGTCGTGCGCGGTGTGTCTGGGACTGCCTCGAGCAAGACCAAAGGGGCCGGTGAAACTCATCGGTCGGAGCGGTCCTTGCGATGTTAGTGGTTGTTGCCGTGCGACTTCCCGGACGAGCCTGAAGCCTGAGACTTCGCACCCGCCGCGAGCTCGAGGTCCAGCCTCCCTTGGGCCGCGGCCACCAGGGCGTCCATGGCGGCGATCGTGCTGGCCACCGCCGGACGGCTGGTTGCGAGCGCCGTCCGCTCCAACTCGGTCAGGGCGCCTTCCCGGTCGGAGAGGTATTGATTGAATTCCGGGTGCGCGCTGCCCTTGAGCTGCGATGCCTGCTGGCGGAGGTGCTCGAGGGCGACGTGGTCGCGCTGGTAAGCGGCGCGAATCGCCGCGCCGGGATCGAAGGCGCCGGTCGCGGACTCGGTGACATGGCTCGCCGCCGTTTGCAGTACATCCGGCAGGGCGCTCGCCGAGGGCAGGGTGATCGGAGCCAGTGGGCGCTGCGGCGCTTCGGCGGCGTGGGCAACGATCCCACTGGTCAGCGCGAAGCCGATGACCACGCCCAGCAGCCGGCTCGTCATGCTGATACCCATTTGAATTGCCTCGTCCATAGCCTATTGCCACGCTGCCGTCGCAACATTTCTGCGAACGTTACGTCACCGATCACCGGCGGGTCGTGGCACGCCATCAAGTCGCGCGCACAATCAATTCACAGGCAGCTACGGTGTCCGGTGTATTTCTATCGGCCGCCGAGGCGCACGCTAATGGTCAGCCGATGCGTGGCTCCCATGGATCGGTGCTCAGGACGATCGTTACGGGGCCGTCGTTCACCAATCGCACCGCCATCTGGGCGCCGAAGGAACCGGTCTGAACTGGCAGCCCGCTCTCGCGTAACCGGGCGATGAAGTGGTCGAGCAGCGCGATGCCCTGTTCGGGCCGCGCGGCGTGGAGGAAGCTCGGCCGGTTCTGTCCGCGCGCATCTGCGAAGAGCGTGAATTGGGACACAACCAGGAATGCCGCCTTTACCTGTGTGGCGCTCAGGTTGAACTTCCCCGCTTCGTCGCTGAAGACCCGCAGCTTCAGGATCTTGTCTGCCAGGTAATCGGCGTCGCGTTCCGCGTCGGTGTCGGCGACGCCCAGCAGGATGCAATAGCCCGGACCGATCGACGACTCGCCTCCATCCCACCGAACCGATGCCTCGCTGACGCGCTGAATTACCGCACGCATCGCTCAGCTCACGGCGGCGGATTCCAGCCGGTGAGGTGGGCATCGGTGCGCTGCGTGAGCCAGCTCTCGATGTCCTGGAACACGCGCTCGCGATCGACCTCGTTGAAGATCTCGTGGTAAAGGCCGGGGTACAGGCAGAAGGCGCGCTCGGGCGCGGTCGCCCCGGCGAAGAAGCGCTGGCTGCCGGCCGGATGGACGATCTGATCGTCGCGTCCGTGCATCAGCAGAAACGGCACGCGCAGTTCCGGAGCGCGCCGGATGAACTCCCCGCCCCGCGCGATGGTAGCCGCGTAGAGCCCGGCGGTGATCTGGTTGTGGACCAGGGGGTCGGCGGTGTACGCAGGGCCAATCGCGGCGTCGTGGCTGAGCACATTGGGGTCGATCTCGTTCGCGAAGCTTGCCTTCGGCGCGATGGTTGGCAGCACCCGGCCCAGGGCCTGCTTCCAGGCAGGCACCTTCACCCTGGCGACCAGCGCAGGGGCGGAGAAGACGGCCTTGTCGATGCCATCGGGCCGGTCCAGCGCGTAGGCGATCGCCAGCAGGCCGCCAAAGGAGTGACCGATCAATACCAACGGCTCACCGCTTTCCGCGCGGGCGCGCTTGACGACGAGATCGATGTCATCGAGCAGCGCGTTGAGGCTGGGCGCGTGCCCGCGCTGACCCCCGCTGCGCCCGTGTCCACGGAGGTCAGTCGCGTAGACGATCGCCCCGCGTGGGGTAAACCATTCGGCGAGGTGTTGGTAACGTCCACTGTGCTCGCCCAGCCCATGGACGAGGACGAAGGTCCACTGCCGGGGGACTCCCTCCGTTTCCCAGCGCCGCAGAAACAGGTCGAGCCCGTCCGCCGTCTTGAGGGTGGCGGGCGACTCCTTCACGGGTTGAGCTGGCGAAAGCCTCGATAAATGCGCATCGCTTCCGCCTCCGCTTCGAGGAACGACGGGGCGAAGTCCCGGATGCCCTTGAGGCTGAAGCCCCACATGCCGGGCTTGTCGCGGCGGAAGTACGAGTTGGGGCGGTAGGTCGGAGGGTAAAAGGTGATCGGCTCCCCCTCCATTTTCTTGATCACCGGTCGTGCCGCGAGCACGTCCTCGATTGGCATACCCGATGGCAGCCGGCCCTGGCGGATCTCCAGGTGGCGAAGCTTGGCGATCGGGTTTTCCTCGTCCTGCAACGCGGCCCTCGCGTGGAATCGCTGCGAGATGTCGTTGAGGAAATAGAGCGTGGCGATGGCGTCGGTCTCGTCGCCGAGCAGGCGCAGAAAGCCGGCGGCGGACAGGCTCGGGCCTTCCTCGTTGCGCAGATGTCGGAAGTACTCCATCGCGAAAAGGTCGGTGGTGTTCTCGGTCGCGAGCCAGAAGGCGTCGCCCCGCCAGGCTCGGCTCCGCATGAACGTGCGTGCTTCATCGTCCAACTCGCCTAAGCGAGTGGAGACAATGTCGTACAGGCGATAGAAAAGCACTCGGCGCATGGCGGTATTGGAGCCGCTTGCTAAGGCTGTGCAGCGGCGACGGCTTTCATTCTAAGTAGTCGCACGCTGTGCGGCGGCAGGGTGAGCCGGAGGCTGCCGCGCTTGATCCCGAGCGCGCGACCCCCACGTCGCGGCGACCAGAGATCGACGACCGAGAAGCTCCCGTCAACCCCGATCGCTTCGCTGAAGTGCAGTCGATACGGCCGGGCCGAGTCGCTCCAGTTGTAGACCGCGACCACCGCGCCGCCATCCGGGTCGCGACGCACCCAGAGCGGGGGTAGCTCCTGCGGGAAGGCAAACCAGTGGTCCTGCGCTTCCCGCTCCGGCGCGCTGAAGAGGTGCACCGGCTCGGCGGCCGGCCCACCGACAAGGCCAATGACATTCGGATTGCGCAAGAGTGCCAGGCGGTCCGCCGGCAGCGTTTCCAGGTCGTCGCTCAGCATGAAGATCCCGCCCGATAGCGCCGCGATGGTGATCATCACGCGCGCCTCATCGGGGGTGAGCTGCGGCGCCGGGGCCATCACGACATCGGCGTCGACGGCGAAGAGCGAGCGGTCGAAGAAGAGCCGGGCGGCCTGGTTGCGCGCCATCGAGAGAATCAGGGGGAAGCCGACGTGCGGGGGTGCTGCCTTGCCATCCTCCATCTGGGGTATCCCGACATCGCCGCCGATCCTGGCTCCATGTACCAGGCCCACGATCGGCATCAGCGGCGCGCCGCAAGCGAGGATGAAGGCTTTCTCAGGCTTGCCGGGAGGGTTGACCGCATCGGCGATTCGCTTCAGCCCCATTCGCAAGGCCTGCGTTCCCGTTACCTCCGGGTCGTGACGAACCGCCTCGTAGGCGGCACCGTAGAGAAAGTCGAGCTTGAAGTACGTGAAGCCATCTTTGCGTAATCGTGAAAACAGGTCGTCGAGGAATCGTCCGGCGTCCGGGTGGGTTGGATCGAGGACGTGGTAAGCGCGGCCGAGCCGTGGATCGACCAGCGGCGTGCCGTCACTCCCCTTCAGGAGCCAGTCTCGATGCGCTGCGGCCAGCTGCGAGTCGCCGGCCACGTGAAAGGGCGCGAGCCAGATCCCCACCTCGAGCCGGTGGCGATGGACCCGGGTGGCGAGTGCGTGCAGCCCTCCGGCGAAGAACTCGTTCGCGATCCAGTCGCCCCACCGCTGCCATCGGGGCATCCAGCCGTCGTCGAGCTGGATCACCGGACGGTAGCCGTTCGACGAGCTTTTCGCAATCTCCGGCATGCGCCTGGCGAGGAACGCCGCATTGCGCGCGATGTCGGCTTCAGTCACCGCGAGGCCGAGGTGATACCAGCTGCACCATCCACGCGGGACGGTAGGAAAGGCCCGCGCACCCGCGGCGTGGCCGGCTGCTCTCAGGGCCTGGCGCAGCGTCGCGGTGCCGTCGTCGCCATAGAGCAGCAGGATGGGGTCTGACACCAGGCCGGACCGTGGGCCGACCTCGAGACGGAGTTCTTCGGGCAGGCCCGAACGCTGCTCGGGCTGTGACAGGGGTGAGCCGGTTTGTTCGGCGACGAAGCTCGCGACGGTGGTGGGAAGCGAATCACCGTCGTGCTCGTCGCGGTGGTAGTGCCAGCGGAAGTTGGTGGCGAAGCGGCTCGCCTTGAGCACCTGGGCAACGAACATCGTCTGGCCGTCGCAGATGGCCGCGGTCCACCAGGAAGATGCGGGGGGCTTGTGGTCGCCTTCGGTGATCGCCTCATCGAGCGGATGAATGCCGGCGTAATCCCAGGACTGGTAGCCGTTGATGAGGGCGCTGGCACGCCATGGTTCGTCGCCAACATGGAGGGCGGCGCCGCCTCCGTCGACCGCGACCGGCCGCCAGCCATTAAAGGTGACAGGCAGACTTCCGCTGTTGTTGAGCTCGCACTCGATGACCACCCCGCCCTCATGGGGGATGAGCCGCGCGGTCGCCAGCGCCGAGCCCGCCTGCCAGTGGAGGGCGAAGCCGTCCTGGTGAGGGAGCGGGCTGGCGGTGCTGGGGTACCAGCGACCGTTGAGCTTGACGGCACAGGTGGCGCGCACAAGCAGCGGGCGATCGCCGGCGAAGATGGAGAACGTACCGGCCTGCTGGTCGGCGAGCGGCTTTAAGTCCAGATCGCCGTCAGTCTAGCGTCAAATTCGGAGCGCGCTGCCGGCGGACACGTCCGAAGGGCTTACGGCCCTCGAGGGCCTGGATGAACAGATAGATGTGCCGGGCGGCCTGGGTATCGAGGCCACCCAGCCAGATCGGGTGCATCTTGAGCTTGGCTGCCAGCAAGTCACGGACCTCACGGGCCTCCTCATTGCGACGCTCAGTGAGGTCTTGCACCCTCTTTTCCCCTTTGCGTGGCGTCCCCAGCCACGCGCTCCCGTCCCCCTAAGGTGACGGTAAGCGCAAAGTCAGCCGCTAATTATTAGCCGTGCGCCGCCAAAAAGCAATGCCACGCGACGCCAGAACCTTGGCGGCAGGAGCATGGTCGGACCGATGTCGTCGTTGGGTTTCAATATGGCCCGTCTCGTCACCGGTGCCCGGCGCCGCCTTAAAGCCCGCGGACGCTCCAATGGTTTACCCACGGTCCTTATGGGTTATGCGATTGAATGCCTGGTTGAAGCGTATGCGCTCATCGGTAGCGGTGGGCGGCTGACGACGGCTCGGCCCGACAGTGAT
>DASWBA010000020.1:0-6283 GCA_036390825.1 Candidatus Dormiibacterota bacterium | reverse complement strand
GGTCGTCGTCAACCTCTACCCGTTCGTGGAGACGGTCTCGTCCGGCGCGGGCCGGGCTGAAGCCATTGAATCGATCGACATCGGGGGAGTGACCTTGCTGCGCGCTGCTGCGAAGAACCACGATCATGTGCTGCCCGTGGTGCGACCCGGAGACTATCCGGTGGTCCTTGAGGCCCTCAAAGATCCGGCGGGCATCGCGGCATCGTTGCGACGCCATCTCGCCGCCGTCGCCTTCGCCCATACCGCCGCCTACGACGCGGCCATTGGCCAGCACCTTCGGGAGCCACACGTACAGAAAACGCTGCCCCAGGACTTCGCCTTGGGTGGACGCAAGCTGCGCGATCTCCGCTACGGCGAGAATCCGCACCAGTCGGCGGCGCTCTATCGGACCGCCGACGGCGGCGGGATCGCGGGCGCACGGCAATGGCAGGGACTCGAGCTTTCCTACAACAACCTCCTCGATGCCCAGGCTGCCTGGTCGCTGGTCGGCGATTTCTCGCCGATTGCGGTCGCCATCATCAAGCACGCCAACCCGTGCGGGGTCGCCGTCGCGAACGTTCCGGTCGATGCCTTCGATCGAGCGCTCGCCAGCGACCGCCGGTCGGCCTTCGGTGGCATCGTTGCCATCAATCGGCCGGTCGACGCGACGCTTGCAAAGAACCTGGTTGAAGTCTTCCTCGAGGTCGTGGTCGCGCCGTCCTTCGACGCGGAGGCCCTCGAGGTCTTCAAGACGAAGCCGAAACTACGGGTATTGCAGCCCGGGCCGGGGCCGTCGCAGCTCGCCCTGGACATTCGCCCGATTACCGGCGGTTTCCTGGTTCAGACGGCCGATCACACCGCTGACACGCTGGGCGACGCCCGGGTCGTGACCGCGACAACTCCGGACGACGCGACCTTGAAAGACCTGCAGTTCGCCTGGACGGTGGCCAAGCATGTGCGATCGAACGCCATCGTGCTCGCGCACCAGGGCGCCACCGTCGGCGTTGGCGCAGGGCAGATGAGCCGGGTCGAAGCCGTCGAGCTTGCCGTGCACCGTGCCGGCCCTCGCGCTGCCGGATCGGTGCTCGCCAGCGATGGCTTTTTCCCCTACCCGGACGGCGTCGAGGTGGCGGCGCGCGCCGGGGTACGGGCAATCGTGCAGCCCGGCGGCTCCGTAAAGGACAACGAGGCGATCGCCGCCGCGGATGCCGCCGGCGTTGCTATGGTTCTCACGGGGGAGCGACACTTCAAGCACTGATGGCCAAGCCGAAGGCGACCCACGGGGTCTCGACCGGCCCGGATATCTCGCTCGATGAGCTGCAACTGGCGGTGAGGAATCACTCACTGCCGCTCGAGGCGCTACGGTATCCGATCACCCCGATCGGCCTGCACTACCTGCTGACCCACTTCGACATTCCGCGCGTTGATCCGTCCGAATGGCGGCTCGTGGTCGGGGGTCACGTGCGCACCCCGCTCACCTTGACGTTCGACGACCTCAAGCGACGGCCGGCGGTGACCCGGGCGGTGACGCTCGAATGTGCCGGGAACGGACGGGCTAACCTTTCGCCTCGCCCGCTCAGCCAACCGTGGCTCTTCGAGGCCGTCGGGACGGCAGAGTGGACGGGGACGCCCTTGCGGCCCTTGCTGGAGGCGGCGGGACCTCTCGAAGGCGCGATCGATGTGGTGTTCACTGGGTTGGATCGAGGTGTTCAGGGTGGCATCGAGCAGCACTACGAGCGGAGCCTGACTGTGACGGATGCCAGCCGTGACGAGGTCTTTCTCGCCTATGCGATCAATGGGCAACCGCTGCCGCCCCAACATGGGTTCCCGCTCCGTCTGGTGGTCCCCGGGTGGTACGGCATGACCCACGTCAAGTGGCTTCGGTCGATCACGGTGGTGACGGAGCCCTTCCGTGGCTATCAACAGGAGCCCGCGTACCACGTCACGAGTAGCTGGGATGAATTGGGTGAGCCGGTGACGCGAATGCTGCCCCGCTCGCTGATGGTGCCGCCGGGCATCCCCGATTTCCTGCCACGGATCCGCCGGCTCGCGCCGGGGCCGTGCATCCTCGAAGGTCGGGCATGGTCGGGCCGGGGCCGCGTCGTTCGTGTCGAAGTCAGTACCGATGGTGGCGGCTCCTGGGCTGACGCCGAGCTTGGCAGAGATGGCGGAGAGTTCGCGTGGCAATCATGGCGCCACATGTGGGACGCCGATCAAGCGGGTGAGTTCGAGCTGTGCTGTCGGGCGACCGACTCAGCGGCCAACGTTCAACCCCTGTCCGCGCCATGGAACCCCCACGGCGTCTGCAACAACGAGGTGCAGCGCGTCAAGGTGGTCGTCGGAGACACGCTGGTCTCCCTCCAGCCACCGATCGACGGCCTCAAACCAAACTGATAATCTTTTGGTGGTCTTCGGGGCAGGGGTGTAACTCCCTGATCGGCGGTAAAGCCCGCGAGCGCCCTACGGCGCATGACCCGGTGAAGGCGGAAGCCCACTCCGGGGCCGACCGTACAGTCGGGATGAAAGAGGACCCTCGGCGCGCATCTGCCATGCGCCCGGTTGCTGCCCCGGCGGCCAAAGGAGTAGTAACGATGGCCGTCCCGACGATGGGGTCACAACCGGGAGCGCAGACCCGACCGGTCGGTCTGGTCGACCGCTTCTCCGTCGTGTTGGTCGCCGTCGCCGCGACCATGTGGGCGTCGGATACCTACTTCCGCGCCCAGCTTGTTGGTCACCTGAAGCCAGCGCAGATCGTGGTTATCGAGGACGCGTTGATCAGCCTCTTCCTGCTCGCCTTCCTTCTCCGCGGCATCCCGGAACTGCGCCGGCTGGATCGGCGGGGTTGGATCGCGATCATCCTAATTGCCGTCGGTCCCCAGGCGATCGCCACCATCCTGTTTACGAAGTCGTTCTCGTACGGCCACTACGCCGAGACCTTCGTGCTCCAGCAGACACAACCGCTGATCGCCATTGTGCTCGCCTGGCTGATCCTCGGCGAGCGCCGCCGTCCATGGTTCTGGCCGACCGCGGCGCTGGCCATCCTGGGCGTCTACATGGTGGTCTTCGCGCAAAACCTCGCGGCTCCGTTCTCCGACCTGCAGCACGGCCGGCTCGAGGCCGGACTCTACGCGCTCGGCGCGGCGGCGCTGTGGGCCAGCGGGACCGTGCTCGGCCGCTTCGTGCTCGGCAAGCTGAGCTTTACTACCACCACCGCGATGCGGTTCACCCTTGCGCTTCCGGTCCTCATCGTGGTCGTCCTGGTGCAATACGGGGGCTCGGCGTTCGCGCATTACCAATCGTCGGACGTCCTGCCCTTCCTGGGAATTGCGTTGATTCCCGGGTTCCTGGCGCTGCTGCTCTATTACCGGGCGCTGCGCAGCACGCCGGCGACCCTGGCAACCATCGCGGAGATGGCCTTTCCGGTGGCCGCGACCTTCATCGCCTCCGCCCCGCCACCGTACGGGTTCAACCAGCCGCTGTATCTGCCGCAGTTCATAGGTACCGCCCTGCTGATCGCGGTGATCTTCATCCTGAACTACACCAAAGAGCGCACGCCTCCAGTGGTTGTGCAGGAGACCGCTGCCGCTTAGCTCGCGGATCCGCCGCCGCGCGTCACGACCCGGACCAGGCTGGCGAGTCCCCAACCGATCAATGAGTAGATGACGATCGCGACCAGGGCCTCGGGTTCGAAGACATTGCGACCGTTGGCCGCCGTGTTGAAAATCCCATGAAAGGGCGCCACGAACAGCTGCGTCAGGTTGTAGATGAAGGTCACGAAGCTCGCCTGGGACGAGGCCGCGAGCAGTTTGAACACGAAGCGAATGGCGAGAAGCGCGGTGACAATTCCGGTCAGAAGCCAGACGGCCTGCTCGGCCCGGAGGCTGTACATGGGTCGAACGGTGGTCGTTTCGGTCGTCATGCTGTTTCCGCTTGCTGCTTGCATCTGGTCCAGTCTTACCGACTAGCCGGCTGATGGCCTCCTGCAAACGCAGGGGGGCGGGCTCGAAAGTCCGACACGCAGCTGTCGCAATGCGGTGCCATAATGCGGGCGGCCTTGAAGAAGGAACGCCGGAACTGGATCCTCCCCGAGCCACTTCGGGCTCAACCAGGACTGGAAGCCTTCTCTCCAGTGTTCCGGCAGATATTGCACGGGCGTGGGGTCGTGCGGAAGGCTCAGCTCGATCCCTGGCTGCAGACGGACCTCGATCGTGCGCCCGATCCCTTCCTCCTCAAGGATATGGCGATCGCTTGCGATCTGATCGCTGAGGCGATTGCCGGCGGCCGGCGCATCGCGGTCTATGGCGACTACGACGCGGACGGCGTCACTGCCTGTGTCACGCTGGCTCGCGGCCTGCGTTCGGTTGGCGCCGACGTCATCACCTATATTCCCAACCGCTTCACCGAAGGCTATGGCCTGAATCTCGAGGCACTCAACGACCTGCACGCGCGCGGCGTGGGCCTCGTCATCACCTGCGACTGCGGCACCAACTCCGTCGACGCCGCCGCCGGGCGGCCGCGCGGCATGCGGCTGATCGTCACCGACCATCACGAGATGGGCGCGCAGCGACCGGCGGTCGATGCCCTGATCAATCCCAAGCAGCCGGAGTGCGCCTATCCCTTCGATGGACTTGCCGCCTGCGGGGTGGCTTACAAACTCCTGGTCGCGCTCGAGCGGCGGGCATTCCCAGGCGCGCTTGACCCAGCCGCGTCGCTGGATGCCGTGGCGCTCGGCACCGTCGCCGACGTGGTGCCCCTGCACGCGGAGAACCGGGCCATCGTGCGCGCCGGGTTGCGCCGACTGAGCGAGAATCCAAGCCCCGGCTGTGCAGCCTTGCTTGCCGTTGCAAACATCAGCGCGCCGGTTACGGCGGAACACCTCGCGTTTCAGCTCGGGCCGCGGATCAACGCTGCGGGGCGGATGGAGGATGCCATGTTGGCCCTGCAGCTCTTGATGGCCGAGACCCGGGAAGAGGCAGATCCCCTCGCTCGGCGGCTCCAGGACCAGAATGCCCAGCGCCAACAGGCGACGACAGAAATCGTCCGCGAGGCACGGGCCCAGGTGGTGGAGCTCGATAACGCCGCGGCGGTCATCGTGATGGGCGCCAGCCATTGGCCGCTGGGTGTCCTCGGGCTCGCGGCCAGCCGGCTGGTCGAAGAGTTCTACCGCCCGACCTTTGTCTTCAACACCGAGGCGGAGGAGTGGCGGGGATCGGCGCGGAGCATCGAGGGCTTTCACCTGGTGGACTGCCTGCAGCATTGCGCCCCGCTGCTGCAGCGATTCGGCGGGCATGCGATGGCGGCTGGCCTGACGGTGCTCGCGAGTCGCTTTGGCGAACTCAAGGAACGCCTAGAGCTGTACACCGCGACTCGACTCAATGGCGATGCCTTCTCCCGGCCAATTACGGTCGAGGCATCGGCGGCCTTTGCCGACCTCAAGCCCAGCCTCCACCAGGAGATTCAGATGCTGGCGCCATTCGGCATCGGCAACCGGGAGCCATGGCTGCTCAGCCGCGAGGTCGAGGTCATACGAGCCGAGACGTTCGGCGGCGATCGCCGCCACCTGCGCCTGCAGCTGCGCGACCGCACCGCGACCGCGGAAGCGATCGCATTCGACAAGGCTGCCGCGGCGCCGCACCTGCCGAGCGGCCGGCGAATCGACGTTGTTTACGCGCTGCAGTGCGAGCGCTGGGATGGCCTCGACCGAGTCCGGTTGCATCTCAAGGATCTGCGACCGGCAGTGCAGCCGGCCCTGGTCCTGGCCGGCGTGTAAATCCCCAATCGCTTGCCTTTACGAGAGCGCGACCCCTGTGCTACGGTAGCCGTCAGGCAGGTGCTTTGGGGAAGAGGCACCTTGTTGAGCACTCAATAGCGAGGCAAGGATGCTGGACGAGGTACGTACTCCAAGGCTGGTGGTTGCGGGCACCGCGACCAACGTTGGCAAGACCATCCTCACGGCCGGGCTGATCGCGGCTTTCAAGGCGCGCGGGCTGACGGTTCAGTCGTTCAAGGTCGGTCCCGACTACATCGACCCCGCCTATCTCGCGCACGTCAGCGGCCGTCCCTGCCGCAACCTGGATTCCTGGATGCTGGGCGAAGGCGCGCTGCGCCAGGTGCTCGCCCAGGGAGCGCTCGGGGCCGACCTGGCGTTAGTCGAGGGCATGATGGGGTTGTTCGACGGTCGCGGTGGGACGACCGAGGGCAGCACGGCCGATGTTGCTCGGATCATCAAGGCGCCGGTAGTGCTGGTCATCGACGTCGGCAGCATGGGCGAAAGCGCCGCTGCCGTTGCCCTGGGCTTCAAGAC
>DASWBA010000019.1:0-3067 GCA_036390825.1 Candidatus Dormiibacterota bacterium | reverse complement strand
ATCGGCAGGATGTGCGAGTGGATCCCGCCCGTGTACATGACCATGAACCCGAGCAGGGCCAGGCCGGGCATCACGATCACCACAAGGAATCGCTCGACCGGCAGCCGGTGCCAGGGGAAAAACCAGCTCACCGCCGCCCCTACATAAGAAAGGATGCCGATGGTCAAGATGCCCCCGTAGTCGAGGTGCGGCGACCCGATGAAGCTGCTGCCGACATTGACGGTCGCCGCCGTCACGAACGCGATGGCGGCGATGCGGAACATCCCCTGGTGGAAGTCGACGGGAATCCGCTCGTTTTGGGCCATGCGGCGCCAAATACAACGTGTATTCAGGCGGCTTCCAGCGACCCCGACCGCGGCAGGAGTTGCCGGCAGACGGTCAAGACCGCCAGAATGCCGGTATGGCGGTGGGCGGGAACGGGAACGGACAGGCGCCGGAGCCGCCGCTGCGGGTCGAGAGCAGGGAGGAGCTGGTCTACCTGCTGGGGGAGGCGTGCGAATTGGAGCACGGCCTGCTCTGCGAGTACATGTACGCGCAGTTCTCGCTCAAGCGCACCGTCCAGGAGGGCGTCACCCCCGAGCAGGTAGCCCGAATCCAGGCCTGGGAGCTGACCATCATCGACGTCGTCAAGCAGGAAATGCTGCACCTGGCGCTGGCAACCAACATCCTGACGGCGATCGGGGCGGCACCTCATTTCGAGCGGCCCAACTTCCCGATCTTGTCCCGCTGGTTTCCGCCGGACGTCCAGATCGCCCTGGTGCCGTTCGGCGAGCGGGCGCTGCGGCACTTCATGTTCCTCGAGCGGCCGGAGGGGATGTCGCTGCGCGATGCCGAGGGTTTTGGCGCGGTCGGTCACATGCGACCGCTGTCGACGGACGATCCGCAACTCACCGGCGGTGCCGAGGAGTGGCACACGGTCGGGCATCTCTACCGCGGCATCGAGCGGGGACTCGCCCACCTTGTCGACCGCTACGGCGAGTCGGACGTCTTCATCGGTCCGTCGAAGGCGCAGGCGACGACCCAGGTCTTCGAATGGCCCGAGTTGACCGCGGTGACCAGTCTCGCGTCTGCCAGCTCGGCGATCGAGATCATCGTGGAGCAGGGAGAAGGCGCCCGCGGCGACTGGGTCAATTCGCACTTCGGCAAATTCGTCGGGATCCTCGAGGACTATCTGACGCTTCGCCGTGCGGACCCTAGCTTCGAGCCCGCGCGTCCGGTGATCCCCGTCTTCCTGCGCGAGCCGCCCGACATCGACCTGGTGACGCTGATCGAGGATCCGCTGACCAGGCGCGTAGCCGATGTCTTCAATGCGACGTATGAAGTCATCCTGCAGGTCCAGAGCCGCTACTTCGTCCATCACGGCGAGACGCCCGATGAACTCGAGACGCTGGCCAAAACGGCCAAGCACCTGATGAACTGGGTGATGCGACAGCTCGGTCCGATAATGACCACGCTCCCAGTCGGTCCACAACACCCAGGTCAGACGGCGGGCCCGGCCTTCGAGATCGTGCGTCCCGCCATCTTCGTCCTCCCCCACCGCGACGCCGCCTGGAAGATTCTTCGCGAGCGCTTCGAGACGCTGGCTGATGTGTCCCTCAAGCTCGCCGACGAGCCGGGACTTTCGGAGATGAAGCAGATCGCAACCAACTTTCAGGGATTCGCGAGCGATCTGCGCCAGCATCTCGTAGCACGTGCCGCTGCTCCGATGTCCTGACGTCGTCGATGCGGACGTCTGCTATGGTTTTGGCAGCGTTAGAGGGGAGTAGCCTCACAGCGGGAACCCCGTCAGCACGGTGCGAAAGCGCCCGGGGCCGCAGCGAGTTTCACTCGCGGCAAGACCTCTATGCGGAATTCCGCATGGAGGTGAGAATTGTGAAGAGTCGTCTCAACCAGTGGCTCGCACCCCTCCCCCGTCCATTGCGGCGCCTGTTGATCCTGGTGCTTGGCACAACCGTGGTGCTGTTTGGCGTCCTGCTCCTGGTCCTCCCCGGACCAGGCATCCTGGTGATCATCGTTGGGCTCGCCATCCTCGCCACCGAGTTCGCCTGGGCTGAAGCCTTACTGGCCACGGCTCGAAGGCGGGCGGCGCGTGTCGGCAAGAAGTTCGGCGGTCAACAGCGTCAGGATGGGTCGGAATGAGACTGCAGCTTGCCGTTCTCTTTGTGGTTGCGGTCCGCGCGATCAGCGGGGCGTGATCGGAGGAACGATTCCAGGCGGCAGTTGCGCCGAGGTTCGCAGGGCAGCGAGACGGCGACTGGCCTGGAAGCCTCGAGCCATGAAGTAGAGCGCCAGCGCGTGAAAGGCCACGGCCGCCCAATCGGTGACCCAGACCAGCAGCAGGGCGTCGAGGACGACCAGCACCATACCGACGATGAAGCTCCATTGCGCGCCAGCCCGCGAGGCGAGCGCGATGCCGACGAAGATCCCGGCGATCAACACGTCGACGACCAGTGCAAGCACCTGGCCGGAGGTGCCGGTGATGATCTCCCTGCCGAAGGCATCGACGAATTGGGTGGCACCGAGGCCGAGGAAGAAGGCCCAGTCGCTCCCGAATGCAAACAGCACGGAGTTCACCAGCGACAGGCCGGCGATCCAGATGAACCAGTTGGCTCCCGACCGGATCAGCTGCACCTGCCTGGCCATCTCGGTCGGGACCTGCGGTGGCCCGGTTGGTGGCGTGGGGCCCGTGCTTGGCGGAACCGTTGTGCTCATAGACCCTCAGGGGGAGGTGCCCCTGGCGCCAGACAATAGCACCACGGACGTCAGACAGGCTTGAGCAGTTTCGCCAATTTGTCGAGCTCGTTCTCCCAGCCCATGACGGCCATCTTCGTCCAGTACTCGTCGTGCATTGCGTCGAGGGTCAATAGCATCCTTACGCCCGCTGGGGTGGCGTCGAACTCGACCGTCATCGCGACCCTGTACGGCTTGACGTTGGGAATGAAGTCGGCGAGCTGGGTGAAGGCGAGGCGCTTGGGCGGTACGACCTCCGTGTACGTGATCGACGACGGGGTCGTCAGCGGCATCCCCGCCTTTTTCATGAAGTCGATCTGGTCTGGCGCGATCGCGG
>DASWBA010000018.1:0-19853 GCA_036390825.1 Candidatus Dormiibacterota bacterium | reverse complement strand
TCCTCCGGCGACCGGACGTTATGCGCCAGTTCGATCCCGGGAGCGCCGTGGCCCCCGAGCGCAGTCCATAACCCGAAGATCATGCCGCCAGCCTGGTAGAAGGCGACCTCGTCATCGGGCTGTTGGGCGCCGGTCCAGCCGAGCGCTTCGTAGAAGGCTCGCGCGCGGCCAAGGTCCCGCACCCCAAGCGTCACGAGACTGATCCGCTGCTCCATCGGCCAAGTATGGCGCGTGTCTCAGCGGCTGGCCAAGCCGCCGGCCGTTTCGCCGCCATCGATGACGATGGCCTGACCGGTGATGTAGGGCGCCTCGTCCGAGGCCAGGAACGCGAAGAGTGCGGCGATCTCTTCGGGTCGCGCGTGCCGGCCGAGCGGGATCTTGCGGTTGACGGCCTCCAGCATCGCGGGGGTGTACTCGGCCTCCTGCATCGGTGTGAGCACGTAGCCGGGGCAGACCGCGATTACGCGCACGCTGGGCGCCAGCTCGAGGGCCATCGACTTCGTGAGCTCGATCACTCCGGCCTTGGAGGCGTTGTAATCGGCGTACATCGGATGGCCCACCATGCCGTTGGTGGAGCCCATGTTGATGATCACGCCGCCGCCGGTGCTGACCATCCGCTTCGCCGCCTGCTGTGCCACGTTGAACACGCCGTTGAGGTTGACCGCCAGCACCTGAGACCAGTCGGCAGGGGAGAGGTCGAGGAAGCGGTGCCGGATGCTGATGCCCGCGTTGTTGATCAGGATATCCACGCCGCCGAGCCGCTTGTCGATGGTGGAGAAAGCCGCATTAACCTCCTGCGGGTCCGCCACGTCGACGACGATGGCGTCGGCGAGCGATGGAAACTGCAGGGAAAGCTGATGGCAGCCTTTGGGGTCGCGATCGAGGACGAGCACCCGGGACTCCTCGTCGAGGAAGCGGGCGACGGTCGCTAGACCGATCCCACTGGCACCGCCCGTGATCACGACCCGCTTCCCTTTCAGTCCGCGCACGACCGGATGATAGCGGCGATGCCGTTGGTTACGGCAGCAGGTGAACCGGACCGCCCTTGAGGCCGACGGCGACCGTCACCGTGTCGACCGCGACCGTGCCGGCACCGGTGACGTACTGCATGCTCCACCAGTACTGGCCGGGCGGCGGGTTGTAGTTGGAGGGCACCGGCAGCTCCACGTGGACCCAGTGACCGTTGCGGGTGGTGCCGTTGCTGGTGTCGGTCGCCACGAACGAGGCCCTGGTGTTGCCGTTCTGGGCACTCGCGATCACCGCGTACTGGCCCGACTGCAGGTTCGATCGCTGGACCCCGAGGTCATAGATATTGATGCCCTGGGCCGACGTGGCGACTGCCCCCGACGGGTCGAGGATGTTGACCACGACCTTGCCGCTCGAACTCGAGATATCACCCACGTCGTAGATATCGATGGCAACCGTCAGGCCGGCATAGTCAGGCGTTAGCGAGAACAGGCTCATCGAGAAGCTGCCGCCTGGGCCGGCATCGAACGGAGTGAAGAAGCAGATTTCGTTCCAGCCCGCCACTTCGCAGGTCGTGCAGGTGGTTCGGTTGAGGTCGCCGTTGACCGCTTGAACGGCATAGCCCTTGTGCGCCCCCGCGTTGGGGTCGGTGAAGGTGGTGGCGTTGTGATCCATGGTATCGACGCGAAGGCGATAGGTTCCCGGCGCGAGGGCGCCGCCGATCATGTAGTTGGAGAGCGCCGGCGTCGTCTGCAGGTTGACCAGGCCGCCGTCGTTTTGTCCGGAGTAACTCGTCACATCGACCCAGTTGTGGTAGATCAGCATGTTGGTCGGGAGACCGCCTGCGTACTGCTGGTCGACGGTCTTGCCCTCTTTGGGTCCGCCCATGATCGTGTACTGCTTTGACGCGGTGCTCCAGTTCCGAGCGTCGATCGGGTACACGGTCAGCTGCGAGAGCAGCTCATCGTTGCTGCGAATGAAGTTGTTGTTGACGCGGTAGAGCGTATAGCGCATCGCCGAGTAGTTGGTATCGGTGCCGAAGTTGAACGGGCCCTGGTCGTCCTCGTGGAACCAGTTGTTGCCACCCACTGAGCAGGTTCGCGCTGCCGGGTTCTGGTTGTTGTTGTCGCAAGTGTTGGCCGACCCGCCGGTGCCGTCCGGCGCGAAGGCGGCGTTGTACACCTGGACGACGCCACCAGAGCCGCCCGAGGGGATGATGAGGCGGTAGTCGTAGCCGCCACGATCCGCCACGCTCGTGTCCCTGGGCTCGGTGCCGTTGGTGTAGCTCAGCTGGTGAACGTCGGCGCTACCGGCGGGGGTTGGCGTATAGGCGTCGCCCTGGGTGCGGCCCGTGCCCCAACCTTCGGTTCGGGAAAAGTAAAACCTGGTCTTGCCCAGTTCGCCGAGCGACGAGCCCATCTGGCTCCCCGGCTGGCCGAGCGAGATCGGCGGCAGATAGGCCGCCACCGCCGTCCGGGCAACGACGTATTGCCGGAAGCCGAAAATTTGCATGAAGAAGACCGGGGCCTGCTTGGCAACCGTGACGCGCAGTTGATTGGGGTGGCCGGGCACGGCCGCCGGCACCACGACCACGCCGTTCAGGGTGTCCGCCGTGTCGAAGCCGTTGCGCTTGGCCTCGTCGAGGGCGCGGTCGGTGGCGTCATTGCGCGATCCCATGGGCACCGCCTTGGTGCCGTCGAACTGGTTGGGCATGAAAACCACGCCGGAGAGTGCCGCCGCAGCCGCGGCGCGCTCGGCCGCGATGCTGTACATATAGCCGACGGCAAGGTCAACGGCCGTGCCCACGCCGCCGATCATCAACGTGCCGGTGAGCGCCAGCAAGACGATCGCCTGCCCGGCCTTGCCGCCCAGACGGCGAGACGGCCGCGACTGCGACCGAACGTTCCGCCTCATACCAGCACCGGCGCCGCTTTCATGACGGCGTACTCGACGATTTGCATGTTTTTGGGGAAGATGCCTGCCGGCGGCGAGTAGTTCCAGACCAGGCGAACCCCGATCGAGGTCTCGGTCGGCGGAATCTGGAGGCGGTTCTGGATCGGAAAGGTCTGGGTGCCTGGCGAGATGGCGCCGTTGCTGATCAGGTACTGATCGACCGGGTCACCAGGACGGTAGGTGCCGTCTGCCCGCGATGGCGCATAGATATCGATCTCGGTCACGGTGGCCGAGGTCAGGCTGCGGGCGACGGCCAGTGCGTCATGGACGATCTGCATATCGATTTGCGAGGTCGTGGCGCCGGGGTTCGTCTGGATCCCACCGAGCTCGGCAGCCAGCCGCGCCGCCTGCCGCACGGCGGAGCCGGCGGTGACGCGATCGGCGATCATGATGGTGGCGTCGAAGCCGCCCATCAACAGGAAGAAGAGCACGGGAATCACGACCGCCATCTCCGCGAGCGACTGCCCGCGACTCGGATAGGCGCGCCGAGAGCTCCTCATCTCAGTAGCTCTGCGGCTCCAGCCGCACATAGACGTCGGCCGTCGTCTTGATCGGACCGAGCGGCGCGAAGAACCCGGCTTTCCAGGTATACGTGTACTTGATCGTCACGCCGATGAAGTCGCTGGTGCCGTTGCCGACATTGCGTGCCGACGAGGGCCAGGGCTCGGGGGAGACCATCGGCGTCCCATCGAGTGCATACCGGTTGAATCGGGCGGGATCAGGGGTCAGGTTTCCATTTCCATCCTGATTCAGCTTGTAGATGTCAACCTCCGTCACGTCGAAGAGGCGCGTCGTGCCGACGTTGTTGCGGATGATCTGCAGGACCAGCGTGTCGGCCGTGGCGGCACTGCCGGCTTGCGATGCCACCCGCGAGCCTTCTGAGGCGGCATAGCGGGCGGTTCCCACGCTGAAGAGGAGCAGCGCCCCGTCGAGCACGCCCATGATCAGGACGAGCAGAATAGGCACGACCAGCGCGAACTCGGTCATGGTTTGGCCGTATCCCCGCTTCCGGCAACGCGAAAACCTTACGGTTTTCATTTCATTCCCCTGGCAGAGCAACGAAGATCGTAAGGGCACCCATACGCCTCCGTAAGGAACCGTGCGGCTTTGTTCCACGTCGGTCAAGAATGCGCAAAGCTCAATACGAGGACTGAAAGGGCGCTAGAATCGCCGGAGTCTGAATAGCATCGCTTCGTTGCATCGCCTTCATCCCATCAGCCTCGTCGCGCTAATCACGCTTGCGGCCTGCAGCGCTGCGCCCGCGTCGACTGCGCCGACGCCGAGCACGTCATCGACCGCCGCCACTACCCCCGGGGGTTCCAGTTACCGGGTACTCTTCACGGCCTCGACCACCAGCGGCAGTGAGATTCTCCTCTACGATTCCGCCAGCAACACCCCGCAACAGCTGGTATCGATCGGCGTGGGAGCCGCACCCGAGGCGCATTTTGTCTCCGCCCAGAAGATTGCCTACGTCGACGCCAGCACCCCGTCGAGTCGGATCATGACCTTCGACTTGAGCACGCGAGCCTCAGCGGCCGACCTCACCGTCAGTGGCTACGTGCCGGCCTTCGCCTACAGTCACAGTGGCTCGATGCTCGCCTACCTGCTGCACGATGCCAGCAACAAGCCGTCGCTGCACATCCGGCGCGGCGGACAGGAAACCAGCCTCAATCTCAATGCGATTGCAGGCCGAGGCGTCGGTCGTGATGATGAGCTGCGGCTCGAGTACTCACCCGACGACAAATACCTGCTGATGGTCGACACCTTCGTCGGTAACCAGGGCCAGGCGCCGGAAACCGGACAGTTCCTCGTGCTGCGAACCGCCGACAACAGCGTGGCGTTTCTGCCACCCGCGGGCACGAGCGCCAATGCCACGATGGCGACCTGGGCGCGCCACAGCAACCGGCTCTATTACCGCGACGCCGTCGGCGTCCGCACCTGGGACGCCGAGGTGCACAGCGTCGGCACGCTCGCCGGCGGTCTCCACTGGTACGATCCGGCGCCCTCGCCCGACGACCGCTGGCTCGCCTACACCGACATCGACTCCAACTTCGTGCCCCACGTCAAGCTCTACGACCTACAGGGCAATTCGAGTGTGACGACGGCGCCGGCACCGCGATCGCATCCGATTTTCATCACCGGCGACACTCTCTGGTACCTGGAGGAGCAAGCCTGCACCAGCGAGTGTCTGGGCGGCCCGTCGCAGCCTTCCGGAAAAGTCTTCGCCTACAACCTGACGAGCAAGTCCGAGACGACCCTACCCTTCAGCGACGTGCACAGCCTCTCGCAGCTGTCGGTCTTTCCCGGCTAGCTTCGCGCCATCAGCTGGCGCAGCACCAGCGGGAGCACGCCACCATTGTGAAGGTACTCGACGTCGGTCGCATTATCGAGGCGGCTGGTCACGGTGAAGCGTCGAGGCGTACCGTCCTGGCCGGTGGCTTCCACCTGCACCCGCTCCCCGGGCTGCAACCGCGATCCGAGTCCACGAATGGTAAAGGCTTCCGTGCCGGTCAACCCCAGCGAGCGTAGCGACTCTCCGGGTTGGAATTCGAGCGGTAGGATGCCCATTCCGACGAGGTTGCTGCGATGGATCCGCTCGAAGCTCTCGGCGATCACGGCCCGTACGCCGAGCAGCAGCGGCCCCTTGGCCGCCCAGTCGCGCGAACTTCCCGAGCCATATTCCTTGCCGGCGATCGCGATCAACGGCACTCCCTCCGCGCGATAGCGTTCAGCGGCGTCGAAGATCGTCATCTCTTTCCCATCGGGAAGATGGGTCGTCCAGTAGCCCTCGCGTGCGGTGAGCAGGTTGCGCAGCCGGATGTTGCCGAAGGTGCCGCGCATGAGGATCTCGTGGTTGCCGCGCCGGGCCCCGTAGCTGTTGAACTCGCTGCGTTCGACGCCATGGGCGATCAGGTACTGACCGGCGGGGCTGTCCGGCGGGATGCTGCCGGCAGGGGAGATGTGGTCGGTCGTGATCGAATCGCCGACGATGACGAGCGCCCGCGCGCCCTCGATGTCGGTCAGCGGCGTGGGCACCGCGCTCATGTGCTCGAAGAACGGGGGCTCCTGCACGTAGGTGGAGTCCGGATCCCACTCGTAGATCGGGCCGGTGGGTGCCGACAACTGTTGCCAGTTCTCGTCGCCATCGAAGATCCGCGCGTATTCCCGCGTGAACATCTCGACCTTGAGTGAGGTCCGGATTGCCTCATTGACGTCGTCGGCAGACGGCCAGAGCTCATGGAGAAAAACGTCGGCGCCCGCCTTGTCCTTCCCCAGCGGTTCCCTGGTCAGGTCACGCCGGATGTCACCAGCCAGCGCGTACGCCACCACCAGCGGCGGCGAGGCGAGGTAGCTCGCCTTGACCAGGGGATGGATCCGACCCTCGAAGTTGCGATTGCCGCTCAGCACCGCCACCACGTTGAGTTTTTCCTTCTCGACGGCGGCCTCGACCTCGGCGCTCGCCAGTGGTCCGCTGTTGCCGATACAGGTGGTGCAGCCGTAGCCGACCAGGTAAAAGCCGAGCTCCTCGAGATACGGCATCAGGCCCGCCGCCTTCAGGTAATCGGTGACGACTCGGGAGCCGGGTGCCAGGCTGGTCTTGACGGTGGGCGAGACCCGGAGTCCGCGCTCGACGGCGCGCTTGGCCAAAAGGCCGGCGGCCACCATCACCGAAGGATTCGAGGTATTGGTGCAGCTGGTGATGGCGGCGATCACGACCGACCCGTTGCGGACGTGCGCCGCCGGCCGGGCCATTACCGCTGTCGCATGCTGCTTCTCTCCGAGCACGTCGCCCACCCCGCCCTCGGAATCGAAGCGCGCGACGTCGTTATTGCCTGGTTTGTCTTCCAGCGCGAAGGCGGACTTGAAACTCTCCCACACCCGGGGAAGGGCGACTCGATCCTGCGGGCGTTTCGGGCCGGCCACGCTCGGCTCGACCGCGCCGAGGTCGAGATCGAGCAGCTCGCTGAAGACGGGCGTGGGCGAATCATCGGTACGGAACATCCCTTGCGCGCGGGTGTACCGTTCCACCAGCTCGATCAGCCCCGCGTCGCGTCCCGTGGTTTCCAGGTAGCGAAGCGCCTGCGCGTCGACCGGAAAGAAGGAGGAGGTGGCGCCGTATTCAGGGCACATGTTGGACAGCGTGGCGCGATCCGGCACCGAGAGGCTGGAGAGGCCGGCTCCGCAAAACTCGACGAACTTGTTGACCACGCCATGGCGGCGCAGCATCTCGGTGAGGGTCAGCACCAGGTCGGTCGCGGTCGCGCCCGGCCGCAGGGCGCCGCTCATGCGGACGCCGACAACCACCGGCAGGGGCAGGTAGGTGGGCTGGCCGAGCAAGGCCGCCTCCGCCTCGATACCGCCGACGCCCCAGCCGAGGACGCCGAGCCCATTGACCATCGTCGTGTGCGAGTCGGTGCCGAGCAGCGTATCGGGCAACGCGTAGCTCCCCGTCTGATCCGTGCGCACCTGCACCACGCGGCTCAGCCGTTCGAGGTTCACCTGGTGACAGATGCCCATGCCCGGCGGCACCACCGTGAAGTTGTGAAACGCCTGCTGCGCCCAGCGCAGCAGCGCATAGCGTTCGCCGTTGCGTGTGTACTCGCGCTCGATGTTGCGCGCATAGGCACCGAGTGACCCGAAGGCGTCGACCTGCACGGAATGATCGATCACCAGATCGACCTGGACCAGCGGATCGATCCGACCGGCGTCTTTGCCCGCTCGCTGCATGGCCGACCGCATCGCGGCCAGGTCGATGACCGCCGGCACACCGGTGAAGTCCTGCAGCAGGATGCGCGCCGGGAGAAAGGGCACTTCCGCGCCGACATCGGCCGCTTCGGGCCAGCGCGTTAACCCACGGATACTTGATTCATCGACGCTGCCAGTGTCCGCCTGACGCAGTAGCCCTTCGAGCAGGATCTTGATCGTGATCGGCAGCTTGGCGGGATCGCCCAGCCCGATTTCCGGAAGGCGCGTCAGCGGATAGTAGTCAACCTTGGTCGATGGCAGTCGGTCGCGCACCGAGATCATTTCCTTCTGATGCTAGCAGCGTCAGTCGCGATTCCCGCTATGAAATTTGCGATGCGCCGCGCGTAGTTGTGGGTTGGTCACGTGCGTGTAGATCTGCGTGGTGTTGAGGTTGGCGTGTCCGAGTAACTCCTGAACGGCGCGCAGGTCGGCACCATTGGAGAGCAGGTCGGTGGCGAACGAATGTCGCAAGGTGTGCGGCGTTGCCTTGACTCCCAGGCCGGCGATGCGGACGTATTTCCCCACGATCCGCTCGATCGACCGCGACGACATCCGCATCCCCGGGCCTCCGGGCGATAGGTCGGGTTTTCCCTTCATGCGAATGAAGAGCGGTTTCCAGCGATCCTGCCTCGACGCCAGGTAGCGGGTCAGCGCATCGGTCGCGGCATCGCTGAGGAAGACCACGCGCGGCTTGCGTCCCTTGCCGATGACGCCGAACTCGCGAGTCTTCAAGTTAATGTGATCGCGATCGAGGCGCGCCAGCTCGGCCAGCCGCAGCCCGGTGCTGAAGAAGGTCTCGAGCAGGGCCCGGTCGCGAAGGCCGCGCGGGTCGTTGACATCCGGGGCGGCGAGCAGCCGGCGCAACTGGTCCGGATCCAGGAACTTCAGCGAGCGCGAGGGGGCTTTGCCCAGCTCGATGCGGTCTGGCGCGAGCACCTCCAGCCCCTGGAGGGTCCAGTAGCGCAGCAATGAGCGCAGGGCGATCAAGAAATAGGTCTGGGTGGCGCGCGTCAGCGGCCGCCCCGTGTGCTCGTTGAGATGGCGGGCGAGAGTGAGCTTATAGCGGCGCACGACCTCGCTCGTCACGTCGGGCAGGTCCTTGACCTCCGGCTGCTCACGCCCAAGCCAGCCCAACAGGTAGTTGAGGTAGTGGTCGTACTGGCGGATCGTCAGCGGGCTGAGATTGCGATCGATCTCACAGGCCTCGAGGAAGGTCCGGACCCGTTCCACCAGGATGGGCGCGACCGGTGGTGCCTGCGTCGGGGACGTGGGGGAGACGGTGGGCACGCTGTTCGGCCGAATTCTACGCCCGCCGTGGCGGGCTCGACCTTGACGGGCCGAGCGGCCATGCCTTAATATCGCGATATATCGTGATACTGCGTCAAGTTCCAGGAGGATTTTCCTATGTGGTCACGTCGTGAGTTCCGTTTCGACCAGTTCCGCCGGCAGATGTTCGAACGTGGCGACCTCAAATACGTCATCCTCGAGCAGCTCAAGGACAAGCCGGCCCACGGCTACGAGCTGATCAAGGCTCTCGAATCGCGCTTCGGCGGCTTCTACGCCCCCAGCCCGGGCGCCGTCTACCCGACGCTGCAGATGCTGGAGGACATGGGCTACGTCAGCTCCGTCTCCCAGGATGGCCGCAAGGTCTACAGCATCACCGACGCCGGCCGCGCGTTCATGACCGAGCGCCAGCCGCAAGTCGATGAAGTCTTCAGCCGGGTGAAGGAGCGCTGGGGCGCCGAATGGGGCCCGCAGGCGCACCGCGTCATGCACGAGCTGCGCAATGACCTGCGCGACCTCGGCCGTTCCGTCGCCAGCGAGGCCCGCAACCGCTGGCCGGATCCCGAGCAGCAGCGGCGCATCCGTGATGTCATCGGGCGCGCCAAGGCCGAGATCCAGGCGATTCTCTCCGAGCAACCCGCCGCCAAGGTCTAGCGAACGTTCCCTCCCCCTCGGGGGGAGGGCAGGGTGTAGCCCCCACCGTGGGGGCTACAGCTCCCCTCGAACGACCCTTCGCCGGATCCACTCCTCGAAGAACCGTTCCTTGATGGTGTAGGCGCCGCTCGGCTCGAGGTCGACCAGTTCGCGGTCGATCAGCGTCTGAATGGCGCGCTGCACCGTGGTCGCCGGCCCAAGGTTGGCGCGCCGCCGGTAATCCTCGCGGTAGATGTTGCGGCCACCCCACTCGACCAGCGCGACCAGCAGGTTGCGTTGCGCCGGCGCCGAGTCATGCCAGAGGACGGTCATCTGCGCGGCCTCGGCGTCCAGCACGCGCGCGATCGCGGTGGATACCAGCTCCTGGCTGGGGAGGGGAAGGAGGGCGACTTCCCAGAGGAAATGCGCGGCTTCCTGGGTGTCGTTGGGGTGGGCGCCGGTGAAGTCGATCAAGGCGTAGACGGCCTCTTTGGGAACCGCCCGGCCGCTGGCCTTGAAGCGGGCCAACAGAAAGGCGGCGAACTCGTCCCGCGGCAACGGCCCGAGCGGATACGGCCGCGCGATCTTCAGCAGCGGCGCGCTGCGCTCGTGCACGGCGCGGCGAAGCAGGGCCTGGCGCGAGCCGAGCAGGGCATAGGACACGTGCTGCTGGTGCTGGATCACGGCGCGCAGCTGCCGCAGGAGCGTGACGCCGAGCTCCATCAGGTCCTGGAACTCGTCGAGGATGACGACCACCCGCTTCTTCTTGCTCTCCCGGGCGATTACCTCAGGCTCCTGAAACAGTTGTTCCAGCAGCGCGTCCAGGTTGGGCATGCCGGCGCTGCCCGCCTCGAACGAGAGCGAAGCCTTTCCATCGGAGTCCAGGGTGAGCGTGGGGCGCACGCGAAACGCCTTCAGGTGCTGCACGACCCAGTCCTCGGCGCGCTGCGGAGGACTCTTGAAGGCGTCGAGATAGGCCGACGCCAGGCGGTCGGCAAGCCGGGCGCGCGAGGGCACCAGCATGCAGTCGAGATAGGCGACCGGGATGCCGGACGCCTGCAAGCGGCGCTTCACCTCCAGGATGAGCGAGGTCTTGCCGAAGCGGCGCGGCGCCTCGAGCAGGATGTTCTGCCCATCGCGCAATTCCCGTTCCAGCACCCGCAGGTCCGCCTCCCGATCGGTGAAGGCGTCGCCGGAGACGATGCGGCCGAAGCGGAACGGGTTGGCCACCGGTTTTACGCGAGCTGGCATTACGCGGGTTAGTATAACTTCATTGCGCGAAGTTGCGTAACCCGCGCGGTGTTCAGGCGGCCGGCTTCAGGCCACGGCGGGTCGTCGGATGGTACCCCGGCAGCACGCTGCTCCAGTCGACGCCCCGGTTGCGCGCCCGGAAGTGCGCCAGCGCGAAGCGATCGCACGCGGTTTCGGCCGAAGCCTTCCGGCCGCGCACCTCGCGCAGGTACCAGTGATAGAACTCGTGGCAGTAGAGGAAACGCAACACCTCGCGCCGGGTCCGAAAGCGAATCGTCCGGCTGAACCATTGGAAGGCGAGGCGCCGGCCCGGCCTGCGGCGGGCCCGCACGTAGACCTTCTCGTCCCAAACGCGAAAGGGCTCGGGCACCTGCAGCTCGATCAGCCGGTCCTCATACCAGCAGAAGGCGGCCAGGTGCGGCGCCTGCCGATAACGCAGCGGCCGGGCGCTCACTCCATAGCCGACCGGCGGCGGCAGATCGGCGAGCCAGCGCCGGAGCGTGTCGGCGTCGACTCCGGTGACTCGCGAGCGCACGGGGACGGCGGACCAGGCGCGGCGGAGAGGGGAGGAGGGCATGGTTTTAGCTTAAGGGCGGCCTCGACCGAGCCGGTGGTTCGCGATCATCGTTACACCATTTGTAAGGTTTCGCCGCTCGGCCGCCACAGGTTGTGGCCAGCCCGACGACACGGCCGCAGCCTTTCCGTTTCAGACTGTGGCTGGTGGACGCTGCTCCCCTGAGCGAACTCGAACTGGCACGCCTCAAAGCCAAGCAACGGGCTGGTGCCGCCATGGAGCGGGTCTCGAGCGGCTGGCGTCCGCCCACGTTCAATCCGCGCGATGTCATCCGCTGGACGCGAATCGCGCTGACGGCCGAGCTTCGGACCTGGCAGGCGGCGCTGCCGACCTTGCTGCGCAACGATTTCGCCTTCACACTGGCCCTCTGGGTCGCGGTCTTCAGCGTGGCCGCGTCGGTGGTCGCCGCTCCCGGGGTCCCGCTGTCGGTCCGCTACAGCGCCGGCCTGGCTGCCGTCGCATACCTCTATTTGTATGTCGAGCTCGCCCGGAAGGCGCGACCGGTTCCCGGCCGGGCGGTCCTGCTTGGGATCGCCGACCTGGCCGTGGTCGCCGCCATCGGCGCGCTCTCGGTGCCCTATGTCCCGTACGCGCGCGTGCTCCTGTTCTTTGCCGCCGCCCGCGCGGCGGCCCGCTGGCGCGATGTGCGAATTCTTCCCGCCGGCTTGCTGATGCTGTTGCCGGTCGAGCTGGCCGGCCACGCCGTCCCGCTCGTGATCCTGTTCGATGCCTTCCTCGTTCTGATGACCATGGTCTTGGTCGTGCACGTGATGGCCGGCCTCGATGCCGCGCAGCGGACGGTGCAGCGACAGAGCGTACTGGCCTCGCTGATCTCCGACCTCGCTCGGGTCCGCGACGAGGACACGCTGTTCGCCACGCTGGCCAGCCAGGCGCCGCCGCTGGCGCCGACTTGCGCCTGGGCGTTCTGGAGCATGGACCCGACCGGGGACGAGTACCGGGCGGTTCGCTGGGCCGGCCTGCCGGAGGGCGAGATGCCCGGCTTCAGCTTCACCCCAACGCTTACCGCCGAGCCCGGTCAGCCGGTGCTCATCCAGGGCCCGCTGCCGGGAACCAGTGCCGGCTCGTGCACCCTGATCCAGCCGACCATGGGTGACGGTGACTCCAATGGTCTGGTGACCGTCGCGGGCCGCGCCGCCGACTTCGATCCGACGGTACGCGCGCTGATCCGCTCGGTCGGCGACGAGATGGGCGCCACCTTGCTGCGGCTGCAGGCGCTCGACGATCAACAGCAGCGAACCGACGCCATGGAGCAGGCGAACCGACTGGCCGGCCTGGCGGCGGAGCACGCCCTGGACCAGGCGGCGGCACTGGCCGCGATTCGGCCCGCCCTGGCCAGCCTGTTGCGCTCGGAGAGTTTGCACTTGGAATGGGTCCAGGGCGACCGTCTGACCCTGGTGGTCGGCGGCCACGATCCGCTCGAGGCACACGCGCCGCGCTGGTTGTCGCTGGCGGGCACGCGCACCGCGGAGGCCTTGCTCCATGGCCGCGCCCTGCGCGAGCCGTTGACCGGTCGCCGCCCGGAGGATCTCTTCGGTGTCCCCGCCGGCCTGCGCCAGATCGCGGTCGCGCCGCTGCACTCCGCCGGGGTCGACGGGACATTGCAGCTAGGCCGGCGCCTGCCACGGCCGTATGCCGCGGGTGAGTTGCTCTTACTCCAGCTACTGGCCGAGCGCCTCGGCCTGCTGTTCGCCGCCGGCCGCACGCCGGTCACGCTCACGAAACTCGACGACAGGGGGGTTGCGGCATGACACAGACGGTGCGGGACGCGAGCGATGCCAACGGCCTGGTCAGCGAGATGCGCCAGATGGTGCAGGCCGGGCTGCCGGTACCGGTGATCGACGACCCCGCGCAGCTCGAGCGCACGGTCAGTATGAAGATCGCCACCTTATTAATGGTGATGCTGGTCGCGATCATCTTCGCGACCTCCGCGGTGCCGGATGTCGGCCCCAGCCTGGCCAAGGTCATTCAGGCCCACTTGTAGGTCGGTTCCGAGATCAACCCCTCTCCGGTGGTTCGGAGAATGGCGACTTTATGACGCTGAACCGGGAGCGGGGTCGGGGCTTCTTGCCGCCAGAGCGGCTCTCTTGGCTACCGCCACGGGGTCACCCTGGCGACCAGTACGGTTTGCGCTTTTGGAGTCTATGAATTCCAAGGCAATCTGAGCCTGCGGTTTCTTGACAATCAAATAGGGCAGCATGGCGCGAAGCAGGGGACGCGCTGGGCCTGCGCTGAGACGTAGGTGGCGGCAGGGCCGATGACGGGGGTCGGGCTGGGTCGGCTTGGACAGATATCCGCCCCACCGCTGGTGCAGCCACTCCAGGACCTGAAAGCCAGTGTACGCAACTTCAGCGTCGGGCAAGTCCGGAGAAGCCCCTATCAGCAACGAAGAGGACCAACTCAGATCGGCTTGCTAATGCGATTGAGGTTTCCAGGTGTCCCCTAGCAGCCGCACCCGGCCGGCAAAATGCTCCGCGATGACCGCTCGGACGGCATCGGCAATGGGTGGACGGAAGTCCAGCCGGGGGAGCTGGTCCGTCGACACCCATTGCCAGCCGGCGAGCACGGGATCCGCGCGATCAAGGCGGGGCTCGGCCCCCTCCCCTATCTGCGCGTGAAACATCAGGTTGACCACGTGCCGGTCGGGCGCCAGCATCTCGCTGACGATGACCAGCTCGCCGACGGTAGTGTCGAGACTGAGCTCTTCGTAAAGCTCCCGGCGGAGCGCCGCGTCGAGAGTTTCCGAGCCCTCGAGCCGGCCGCCCGGCAGCACCCAGTAATGCTGGCCGCGCTTGCGGTGCTCGACCAGGAGGATCCGGTTGTCGCGTACGATGATCGCCGCCACGCGCAGCTGCGGCGTCACCGGGTTAAATGCGTTCACCAGGGAGGCGAGACTGACCAGCGATGTGCTCATCGTAGTTGCCCTCTTGAGCGCTAGTCGCGCGGAAGCTGGAGCGCTTGGCCCGGTCGCAGGGTTGGCGTGGCCATTCGGTTGGCCGCCAGGATCGCCTCGACGTGCGGCCGCGGATCGCCGCCATAGTGGGCCGTCGCGATGCTCCAGACGGTGTCCCCCGGCGCCACCACGACCATGTCGCTGTGGGCCGGTCCACTGCCGTAGGCCAGCCGTCCCGTCACCAGCAGCAGCCCGGCGGTCAGCACCAGGATCCGGCCCCAGCCCCGGCGGCGCTGGGGTCGTGGAAACGCGTTTCGGGCCCCGTCCTGCACGAACATGTGTTCGTAAACGAGGCTAGCACGAACAGGTGTTCGCGTCAAGAGCTGGCACGAACAAGTGTTTGCAATGGGCGAACAGATGTGCTAGCATGCCCCCGTTTTGGATGATCACCAACGCCGTCGAGGGGTCGACGGGCGTCGGTTACCGACCGATGCTGATGGCCAAATCTCTGTGCTACGATGCTGTGATCGCGGCGGCCTGAGAACCCCTCCTCTCCCCTACCTCACCGCGCCACGTGGGATGGCGCTGGGAGCGAGATGATCGGCTCTTGGCCGTCGACAGCGGCGCAAAAGGGAGGGGACGTTATGGCGGAACCGTTGACCAGCAGGCAGCGGGAGATCCTGGAATACCTAAGGTTTCGACAGAAGATCCGCAGCTACCCGCCAACGGTTCGAGAAATCGGCGAGGCCGTCGGACTCTCCTCCAGCTCGACGGTCCAGAATCACCTCAACACCCTCGAGCGCAAGGGATACATCCGCCGCGATCCGACCAAATCCCGCACCATCGAAGTCGTCGACGTCGATGAGATGCAGGCCAAACTGAGTAAGGTGGTCGCGGTTCCGCTGATCGGCCGCGTCGCGGCCGGGCAACCGATCCTGGCCGAAGAAAACATCGAAGATCACCTCGTCCTCAGCGAGGAACTGGTGGGCAGCGACAACGCCTTCGCGCTCGAGGTTCACGGCGACAGCATGAAAGATGTCGGCATCCTGTCGGGTGACTTCGTCGTCGTCCGCCCGGGGAAAGATGCGCCCAACGGCAGCATCGTGGTCGCGCGTCTGGAGGACGACCAGACCAACGAGTCGACCGCCACGGTCAAGCGTCTGTTCCGTGAGGCCAACCGGGTCAGACTACAGCCTGAGAACTCCGCCTACGAACCGATCTACAGCACCGCCGCCCAGCTCGAGGGCCAGGTGGTGGCGGTCGTGCGACTCCTGCGCTAACGCGGCTCGATCAGGCGCTCCGGTCCACGCCCGTCGTTCGAAACTGGTCGAACCGCGCCAGCAACCGCCGCGGGATGGCACCGCGCATCAGCACGCCGTCGCCACGATAATCGACCAGCTCGACATTGCCGTGGGCATGGAACTCAGCCTGCTTCGCGTTCTCGGTGTAGGGCAGAAGCACCTCGATGGGGACCATTTCACCGGGCAAGGTTTCCGCGACCGCCCGTCCCAGCGCCTTGAGGCCGGTCTTGCGCAGCGCTGAGATCGGAACCACCGCCCGATAGGGCGACCAATCCTCGGCCATGAGCAAGTCAACCGCCGCCGGGGTCAGCTCATCCACCTTGTTGAGCGCCAGCAGTTTCGGCTTTTCCAGCGCACCGAGGTCCTGCAGCGTCTCGTGCACCGCCTCCATCTGGTCGCGTCCGTCATAGCGCGTGGCATCGAGCACATGCAGCAAGAGATCGGCCTGCTGCACCTCTTCGAGCGTGGCCCGAAATGCTGCCACCAGATCGGTAGGCAATTTCTGGATGAAACCGACGGTGTCGGTGAAGAGCACCTCCCTCCGGTTGGGCAGCCGCACCAGGCGGGTCGTCGGATCGAGGGTGACGAACAGCGCATCCTCCACCTGCACCTGCGCGTGGGTCAGCGCGTGCAGCAGCGTCGACTTGCCGCTGTTGGTGTAGCCGACGATGGCCACCACCGGGTAGGCGATGCGACGCCGCCCCTCGCGGCGCAACGCGCGCTGCTTGCCGATTTCTTTGATTTCTTTGTCGAGCTCGCGGATGCGGTGGCGGATGCGGCGCCGGTCGCTTTCCAGTTTCTGCTCGCCCGGGCCTCGGGTGCCGACGCCGGCGCCCAGACCTGACAGATCGCGACCGCCCTGCAACCGCGGCAACAGGTGGTGCAGCTGCGCAGCCTCCACCTGCAGCCGGCCCTCCTTGGTGCGGGCGCGCTGGGCGAAGATGTCCAGGATCAACTCGGTGCGGTCGATCACCTTGACCTGTAGTTTCTTCTCCAGGTTGCGCTGCTGCCGCGGGGATAGCTCCTCATTGATGATCAGCAGGTCGAAGTCGACCTCGTGCTTGAGCGCGTGCAGCGTCTCGGCCTTGCCCTTGCCGATGAACAGGGCCGGATCGGGTTTTTCGCGTCGCTGGGTGTCGGTGCCGACCACCAGCACGCCGGCCGTGCGCGCCAGCTCGCTCAACTCGAGCATCTGCTCTTCGATGGCGGCCAGCCCCTGATCCTCGTGATCAAGGGACATCAGGTAGGCGCGTTCCTGCCTGCCGTTGGAATTCCGAATCAACTCGCCTCTGCCGTCATCATACCCACGCGCAGGCGCTCGACAATCGTGTCTGGATCGGCCGGAAGCCACTGCACGCGCCGGTCGGCGCGAAACCAGGTGAGCTGGCGGCGCGCATACTGGCGCACCTGGCGTACGGTCGACGCGCCAGCCTCCCCAAGCGAGAGCCGGCCGTCCAGGAAAGCGGCGAGCTCGGGATAGCCGTGCCCAAGGCGCTGCAGGTCGGCCACCGGAAACGCCTGACGGATGCGGGCCACCTCGTCCACCCAACCGGCGTCCAGCATCTGGGTCACCCGCGCCTCGATGCGCTGATCCAGCTCGGCCAGCGGCACGTCCAGTCCGATGATGGTGGCCGACCATGGCGGCGGTTCGGCTGCGCGAGCCACGCTCGGCGGCTGCCCGGTGACGGCGTGGATCTCGAGCGCGCGGATCATGCGCCGCGGATTCCGTTGCGCGCGATCGGCACTCGCCGGGTCGATGCGGCGCAGCTCGGCATCAAGCGATTGCGGACCTTCCTCTTCGAGCCGCTGCTCGAGTGCCGCTCGCAACTCCGGGTTGGGTGGTGCATCGGCAAGGTTCCAGCCGTCGAGCAGCGCGCGCAGATAGAGGCCGCTTCCACCCTGCAGCACCGGGAGCCGGCCCTGGCGGTCGATATCCGCCACCGCGTCCATGGCCAGCCGCTGATAGTCGGCGACCGTAAAGGCGGTGCCCGGATCGACGACGTCGACCAGGCGGCAGCGAAGGCCGCCAAGCTCTTGCGAGGTCGGCTTGTTGGTGCCGATGTCGCAGTGCGTGTAGACCTGACGCGAATCGACGGAGACCAGCTCGCCGTTGAGGCGATGCGCCGCGGCGATGGCCATGGCTGTCTTCCCGCTGGCCGTGGGACCCACAATCGCGACGATGCGCTGGGGGTTTAGGGGCGTTTGAACAACCGCCTCAACTGATCGTCCGGCAGGATCAGCGTGGTCGGCCGGCCGTGCGGGCAACTGATCGGCTCGTCGGTCGCCGCCAGCGAGCGCAGCAGTTCACGTGCCGCATCCGGCGTCATCGAATCGCCGAAACGGACGGCGCTGTGGCAGGCGATCAGCGCCGCCGTCTCGCGCAGCCGGCGGTCAGGCGTGCGCTCGCCGACGAGATCGGTCAGCAATAGCTCCAGCACCCGTGCCACCCGGCCTTCCGGCATGTCGCTAGGCGCCGCGCGCAAGCGAATCGTGTGCGGCCCGAACAACTCGCCGTCGAAGCCAAGCGCTTGCAGCCAGGACGCGTGCTGCTCGAAGGCGGCGACCTGGGCGGGCATGAGGTCCACGTCGTGCGGGATCAACAACAACTGGCTGGCAGGCTCCCCGCTCTCGAGTCGACGCAGCACTCGGTCGAACAACACTCGTTCGTGCGCAGCGTGCTGGTCGATCAGCACCACGGCATTGGGCGCCTCGGCTATCAGGTACCCATGCAGCAACTGCCCAACGTACTCAAGCTGCGGAAGCCGTGAGCCGTCCGTCTCTCTCGTGCCGTCAACTTCCCCTCCCCCGCTCGCCTCAACCCCTCCTCCCCCGCTTGCGAAGGAGGGTAGGGCGGGGGCTCCAGAAACGACCGCCGTCTCCCGCAGCTCGAGGAGGGGCCCTCCCGGTGCTGCCTGCAGCTCGTAGAGCGGACTCTGCCGCAGGGCGTGGTAGCAGGCGCGTTCGAGTGCCGAAAAGACCGCGCCCTCATTCTTGAAGCGAATTTCGCGTTTAGTCGGATGGACGTTGACGTCGACCTCCTCGGGATCGACCACCACATGGAGCACGGCAAGCGGAAAGCGATCCGGCTCGCGAAGACCGCGATACGCCTGCTCGACGGCGAACGTCAGGGTGCGATGTTGAATGCGCCGGCCATTGACCAGGATCACGACGTGATCCCTCGTGCCGCGATGCAGGGCGGGTGGGCTGATCAAGCCGCGCACGGTTGCCTCGTCGACCGCCAGCATCGCCCTCGCGGTCTGGGTGTCGTAGATGGCCGCGAACGCTGCCCGCAAATCGCCGGTCCCCGGCGTCTCGAAGACGCGCCGGCGGTCGATGTCGAGGCTGAATGCGATCGCCGGATTGCCCAGCGCCAGCTCGCCGACCAGCCGGCTGATGACGGCATTCTCCGTGGCGGGTTGTTTCAGGAACTTCAACCGGGCGGGCGTGTTGTAAAACAGCTGCTCGACGACGACGCGTGTGCCGACCGGGCAACCTGCGGGCTCAGCTCGGAGCAATTCGCCGGCCTGGATCCGAACCCGGTACCCCTCTCCCCCATCGCGAGTTCGGCTGACCGCATCCACCTCTGCGACGGCGGCGATGCTGGCGAGCGCCTCGCCGCGAAAGCCGAGGGTGTGGATCGTCCGGAGCTCCTGCAGCGATCGCAGCTTGCTCGTCGCGTGCCGATAGAACGCCAGCGGAAGGTCGACCGGTGCCATGCCGTGGCCATCGTCCACGACCTCGATGAACTCCTGGCCAGCGCCCTGGACGCTGACATGAATGCGTCCGGCGCCGGCGTCGATCGCGTTTTCCACCAGTTCCTTGACGACGGCCGCTGGGCGGTCGACGACTTCGCCGGCGGCGATCCCGTCGGCAACCGCGGAGGGAAGAATCACGATCGTCTGGCCGGGTTCGAGTCCGACCTCAGGGCGCGGCATGCTGACCCTGCCAGGCGAAGAGTTTTTCCAGAGCCTCGCGCGGCGAGAGGCGCTCCAGGTCAAGCTGCTTCAACTCGGCGACCACCGGGTGATCCAGCGGGAGGCTGAGCTGCGCGCTCGCCTCCGGCCGTTCAAGCGGCCGCTGCCCTTCCAGCTCGGAGAGGACCTGGCGGGCCCGCACCACGACCTGTCGCGGCAGGCCGGCAAGTTCGGCGACATGGATCCCGTAGCTGCGATCGGCGCCGCCCTCGACCACCTGGTGGAGGAAGGTGACGCGCTCGCCTTCCTCACGGACCTCC